>JBBQNP010000083.1:0-19618 GCA_038330085.1 Planctomycetota bacterium
CCGGGGCCGGTATAGTCGCACGCGCCGCGCGGCGCGACTCGCCGCGCCAATATGATTCTGACCTCTCCACAGCAGTGTTCCTGAATCCAATCCGCTCCTGACGCGCAGTCACCTCCCGCACCGCCGAACATGCCGCAGAACATCATCTTCAGCCCTCTGTCCGACGAACTCGCCGCAACCGCGCGCTCCATCGCCGACAAGTACGTCCGTCCGACCTCCGCCAAGTACGACAAGGCGCAGGAATACAACTGGGACGCCGCACGCGAAGTCGCCCGCGCCGGGCTGTTCCGAACGTTCGTGCCCAAGGAATACGGCGGTCACGGTGCCGGCGTGCTCGCTCTCGCGCGCGTGACCGAAGAACTCGCCAAGGCCGACTCCGGTTTCGGCGTCGCGTTCGCGGTCAACGCGCTCGGCAGCTTCCCGATCCTCGTCGGGGGCACGGAAGAGCAGAAGCAGCGCTGGCTCCCGCAGATCGCAGCCGGCGAGAAGTTCGTCGCGTTCTGTTTGTCCGAGAAGTTCGCGGGCTCCGATGCCGGCGGTCTCTCCGTGACTGCAGTCGAAGACGGCGACCACTGGGTCATCAACGGCGAGAAGAAGTGGACGACGAACGGCGGTGTCGCCGACATCTACTCGGTGTTCTGCGTCACGGATCCGACCTCGAAGTCGCGCCGCATCAGTGCCATCGTCGTCGAGAAGGGCACCAAGGGTTTCTCGGTCAAGAAGGTCGAGGACAAGATGGGCATCCGCTGCGTGCCCGTCGTCGAAACGCACTTCGAGAACGTGCGCGTGCCCAAGTCCAACCTGATCGGCGAGCGGCCGGGCATGGGCTTCAAGCACGCGATGATGACGCTCGACCTCGCGCGTCCGGGCGTCGCGGCGCAAGCGGTCGGTGCGGCGCAAGGCGCTCTCGATCTCGCGAACGTGTACGCGCAACGACGCCAGCAGTTCGGCGTGCCGATCTCGAACCACCAGATGGTGCAGCAGATGCTGGCCGACATGGCGATGCGCACCGAAGCCGCACGCTGGCTCGTGTACGCCGCCGCCGCTCATGCGGACGCGCAGTCGCCGAAGATCGGGCAGATCGCCGCGATGGCCAAGTGCTTTGCGACCGACGTCGCCGTGATGGTCGCGACCGATGCCGTGCAGGTGTTCGGCGGCTACGGCTACATGGAGGATTACCCGATCGCGAAGTTCTTCCGCGACGCGAAGATCCTGCAGATCTACGAAGGCACCAACCAAATTCAACGCATCGTGATCGCGCGCAGCCTGATCCGCGATGCGAACGAGCTCGGTCACCTCGACGCGTTCATCCCGCGCGAAACGCAGAAGACCTACCAGCCCGACGGCATGGTGAAGAACGCGTAGAGCGCGGGGTCGCCGTCAGCGCGTTCCAAGCGCTGCTTCCCACGACCGAGGTCAGCCTCTTCGTTCGAATCCGAGCGGGTTCAGCCGCCCGGGCATTCGTCCGGGATCCCGTTCTGGTTGTTGTCCTGGCTGATGCCCGAGCTGATGTCGCACCTGCCGGGCCGGACGTTGCGAACTTCAGGGCCAGGAAACTGGGACTGGTCGCGCCTCGGAGAAAGGTCGGTCGCTTGCGGCCTTCCCGCGCGCGAGCGAGGCTCGTAGGCGATGCAGACGGAGCGGATCCCCATGCTTCTCGCCGTGGTGCTGAGCGCCGCTTCTGCCTCGGCTCACTCACGCGGCTCGAGCGAACCGAACTTTGCCGAGCACAGTTGGAGCGTCGCCGACGGTCTCGCGCACGAGCGTGTCAACTGCGTGATGCAAGATCACAAGGGTTGGATCTGGCTCGGCACGTGGGAGGGCGTGTCGCGGTTCGACGGCGCCAAGTTCGTGACGTACTCGACGCGCGAAGGTCTTCCGAACCCCTTCGTCAACTCGATCGTCGAGGACGAAAGCCGGCGCATCTGGGTCACGACGAACGGCGGCGGGATCGCGCGCCTGCTCGACGATCCTGCGCAGCGTGCGACCGGAGCGAAGGAGCGCTTCAAGCGCTATCGCCTGGGTCCATCGAGCGAGGACAACACGGTCGACGTGCTTTTCGTCGACGGCACTCGCCTGTGGTGCGCAGCGGAGACGGGTTTGTACCGCGCAGAGCTCATCGACGGCGCGCCGCGGGCCTTCGAGTGCGCCTTGCCGATGCCGCGTGCGAGCTGGGTGCCCACGACCGTGCGCGACCACGCCGGACGAACCTGGCTTGCGAACGACGTGGATCTCGTGGGCGTCGATGGCGAGCACGTCGAGAGGATCGCCATCCCGTCGGGCGGCACCGAATCCAATGTCGTGGGCTTGGCGATCGACGGGGACGGACGGCTTCTCGTCGCCACGCACACGTCCTTGCTGGCTTGCACGCGCGGTAAGAACGGTGAGACGACCTGGAGCGAGCGCGCACTGCCTGCGCCGGTTGCGGCGATTCACACGCTGTTGCTCGATCGCGACCAGGCGGCTTGGCTCGGCACGCAGTCGGGTCTGATGCGCATGGCTCCTGACGGCAGCTCGACGCGCTGGCTGCGAGACGAAGTCGTGTACGCCCTGACTCAGGATCGTGCCGGCAACGTGTGGGCGGGCACGTGGTCGAGCGGCGTTCACCTCCTCGCGCCGAGCGCCGTGCGTAGTTGGACCACCGCCGACGGACTGCCCGATCGCAGCATCGCGCAGGTCGTGCCTGCACGCGACGGTCACATCGTTGGCACGACAGGGCGAGGCACGTTCGAGGTCCGGGACGGTGCGGTGCGCGTGCTGCCCGGCTCCGGGATCGAGCGGTTTGCACACGTGGGCATGTCCATCGGTCAGTCCGCCGACGGAGGTTGGTGGCTCGGCAACGAGGAAGGCCTGTGGTCCGCGCCTGGTCCCGAGCTCGATTTCACACGTCTGAAATTACTCGCCTTCGAACCGGGTCGTGCTGCGACGAACGTGTTTGGTCGCATCCTGGTCTCGACGACGACGCACGACGTGTTGTTCGGCGGAGGTGACGGTCGACTCTACGCGTTCGACTCGGCGGCTCCGAACGCGACATGCCGCTCGATTGCACCCGACGACAGTGCGTTCCTCACGGCCGCGCGCGAGCTGTCGTTCGCAACCGACGGAACGTTGTGGTTGGCGCCGTACACGGGCCTCTACCGCCGACGCAACGGCGTTTTCGAAGACGTCAGCCAAGTCTTCGGCGCGTCGATCGTGCAGCCGCGTTGCGTTCACGAAGACAAGCGCGGTCGCGTGTGGCTGGGTACGCGAAACGACGGGCTCTGGCGCATCGACGATCCCTCCGCGGATCGGCCTTCGCCCGTGAACGTCTTGGGGCGCGAAGATCTGGGCACCGGCGCTGTCTGGTCGATCTGCGAGGACCCGCGTGGTCGGTTGTGGCTCGCGAGCGGACACGGCCTTGTGCGCTTCGATGCGGATTCACACGAGATCACCGCGTTCACGACGCGCGACGGTCTGGCGGGAGACATCGTGTCGCACTGCGCGTGCGATGCGGACGGTCGCGTGTGGGCGGCCACGTCCAACGGGCTCTCGGTCGTCGACTCCGCGCTCGATCCGCCGCCGGTGACACCGCCGCCCGTGTTCATCACGCGCTTGCGCATCGCCGGATCCGAAGTGAGCGTGCCCGAGACCGGAATCACGCACGTTCCCGCGCTCGAGCTCGGCCCCGATCAGAACGACGTCGAGATCGCGTTCGCGAGCCCCGCGTACGGTTGCGAGGGACCCATGCGCTGGCAGTACCGACTCGGCTCCGATGTCGAATGGTGCGCTCCGGGCGACGAGGCGCAGGTGCGCTACGCGCGGCTCATGCCGGGGCGTTATGCGTTCGAGGTGCGCAGCGTCACGAGCACCGGCAACGTCAGTGCAGAGACTGCCGGATTCGCGCTGACGATCTTTCCACCCATGTGGCAACGCCCGTGGTTCGTGGGCATCGCGCTCGCGCTGCTGGCCTTCCTCGGTTGGCTCCTGCACCGCGCGCGGTTGCGGCGCGCGCTCGCGCTCGAGCGCATCCGCAGCCAGATCGCATCCGACCTGCACGATGACCTGGGAGCGGGGCTCGCGCAGATCGCGATCCTGTCCGAAGTCGCTCGACGCGACGGCGCAGCACACGGACACCTGGCCGAGATCGCCGGGCTCGCCCGCACGATGCGCGAGTCCGTCGGCGAGATCGTGTGGGCGATCGATCCGCGCAAGGATCAGGCCGACGAACTCGTGCGGCGCATGCGGCAGACCGCCTGCAACCTGCTCGAGAGCGAAGGCGTCGACGTCGAGTTGCGCGCACCGCCCGAAGCCGTGCTCGAACGCGTCGGTCTTGCTCCCGACCAACGCCGCCACCTCCTGCTCGTCGTCAAGGAAGCGCTGACCAACGTCGCACGCCACGCACGCGCCTCGCGTGTCGTGATCGAGCTCGTCCTCGAAGGGAACACGCTGCGCCTCGCGATCGAGGACGACGGCCGCGGCTTCGACAAGGCGGCCGAGACGACGGGGAACGGCCTCCGCAGCTTCGAACGTCGCGCGAATGCGCTCGGAGCACGCCTCTCGATCCGGAGCAATCCGGGCGAGCGCACGCGCATCGAGCTCTCGATGCCCATCTCTCGCCTGCACGTCCATGCAGTCGCGCGCGAAGACGGCGGCCGATAGCGTGCAGGCGATGAGCCCCACTAACGAAGCCCTCATCCGCGTCGGACTGGTCGAGGACCAGCAGCGCACGCGCGAAGGCCTGGCGCTGTTGATCGACGGAACACCGGGGCTCAGCGTGCGCGGCAGCTTCGGCACGATGGAGGATGCGCTGCGCGCGTTCAGCAGCGAGGCGCCTGACGTGTGCTTGTGCGACATCGGGTTGCCCGGCATGTCGGGTATCGAAGGCGTGCGCAAGCTCAAGCTGCTCTCGCCGGCGACGCAGGTCCTGATGCTGACCGTGCACGCCGATTCCGACTCGGTGTTCGAAGCGGTTTGCGCCGGTGCGTGCGGCTACTTGTTGAAGGACACGCCGCCCGCGCGCCTGGTCGAGGCCATCCGCGAGCTGCACGGCGGCGGCGCGCCGATGTCGCCGGAAATTGCGCGCAAGGTGGTCGCGACGTTCGCGAAGGTGCCGCCTTTGCGCACGCTCGATGCCGGCGCATCGGCCGAGCTGTCGCCGCGCGAGATCGAGCTGCTCGAACTCTTCGCCCAAGGACACGGCTACAAGACGGCCGCGCGCGCCCTCGGTCTGTCGATCGACACCGTGCGGTTCCACGTGCGCAACGTCTACGCGAAGCTGCACGTGCACTCGAAGTCGGAAGCCGTGATGCAAGCGCTTCGCCGCGGCATCGTGCGCTGATCATTCCCGCTATCTCGCGATCGTCGGGGAATGTGCGCCACGGAATGGCGCGGGTGACGCTGGACAACGAGTCGCCGTAGTTCCAGCTTGCCGCTGGAAGCACACTTCGGCGACATGCGCTCGTGAGGCGCGTTCCGCATTCGTCGTTGACCGACCCGCATGGTTGTGCGGCTGCACGCGGTGGACGGCAGACACTCCAATGAGCACGCCAGCACGGGGCCGGCCTGCGCAGGACTCGACGACAGCGACACGACAGAAAGACATGCAATGACCCTCGACATGCAGAAACTGGACGCGTTCATGGGCAAGGCCGTCGTCGACCTCGGCGCGACACTGTCCGCGGCGCTGATCGTCATCGGTGACGAGCTCGGGCTCTTCAAGGCGATGGCGGACGCGGGACCGGTGAGCTCGACCGAGCTCGCGAAGAAAACGGAGACCGCCGAGCGCTACGTGCGCGAGTGGTTGTCCGCGATGGCGGCCGGCGGCTACGTCGAGTACGACGCGAAGAACGGCAAGTTCACGTTGCCCGCCGAGCAAGCGTTCGCGCTCGCGGTGGACGACAGCCCGGCCTTCCTGCCCGGCGCGTTCCAGCTCGCGCTCGGCTTGTTGAGCGACCAGCCGAAGATCAAGGAGGTCTTCAAGACAGGGAAGGGCATGGGTTGGCACGAGCACGACGCGCGCCTGTTCCACGGGACCGAGCGGTTCTTCCGCCCGAATTACCTCGCGAACCTCGTGGCCCAGTGGATCCCCGCGCTGGATGGCGTCGAAGCGAAGTTGAAGAAGGGCGCGCGCGTCGCCGACGTCGGTTGCGGACACGGCGCATCGACGATCCTGATGGCGAAGTCGTACCCCAGCTCGAAGTTCGTGGGCTTCGATTACCACGAACCGTCGATCACGTGGGCGCGTCGCGTCGCGAAGGAAGCCGGTGTCTCCGACCGCGCGACGTTCGAGGTCGCGAGCTCGAAGGCCTATCCCGGCAAGGACTACGACCTCGTCACGTTCTTCGACTGCCTGCACGACATGGGCGATCCCGTCGGCGCTTCGAAGCACGTGCGCAGCACGCTCGCGAAGGACGGCACGTGGATGATCGTCGAGCCGTTCGCGCACGATCGCGTCGAGCAGAACCTCAACCCGGTCGGACGCGTGTTCTATTCCGCGTCGACGCTCGTGTGCACGCCCGCATCGCTCTCGCAGGAAGTCGGCCTCGGCCTCGGCGCGCAAGCCGGCGAGAAGCGCCTGCGCGAAGTCGTCACGAGCGGCGGCTTCCCGCGCTTTCGCCGCGCCGCCGAAACGCCGTTCAACATCGTGCTCGAAGCACGGCCGTAGCAAGGAATGGTGAAAACCACTGCACGCATGTTGGTGTCCGAGGGGTTTGGAGCGGGCGAGCCAGCTTCGTCATGGCTTCAGCGATGGCCGAGTAGCATTTCTCGCGCACTTCGTTCGCTTCCAAACAACTGGACCCACCGTGACCATTGCAGCCGCCTACCTCACGTCCGAAGGCGTCGTCTTCGGGGCTGACAGCAAGACCACGTACAGCGCGGGCCGAGGCGTGGCTCAATTGCTCGACCACGCCCAGAAGATCTACGAGATCGGCGAGACGAGTCGCTACGGACTGTGCACCTTCGGGCTCGGCAAGATCGGTGACATGAGCCACCGGACGGTGGCGGCAAGGGTGGCTGATGCGATCGCATCCAAGCTCATCGTGACTCTAGATGACGTAATCGATGCGCTCGTCGCGATCCTCAGCGGATGGGCCTCAGCAATCACGTCCGCGCCTGGATCACCCGTCGGCTACTTCGTTGGCGGAGTTGATGTCCCACGCAGGGCGCCTAGGTGCGCAAAGATTCTGGTCTCGTTCGACACAGACGCCAACGGTAAGACGACGTACAAGATTGTCCGCTCCGACATGGCGATGGGGACGCCCACCTTTGATGGAGCACCCGACTATTTCCTGCGCATCTTTCACGGGTTTGCTCCTGGACTGCCCGATGCGATCTGCGATGCGCTCAAGAAGGAAGTTCCGGATCTGCCGCCGGATTTCGATCGGAGATTCCTCCAGGCGTTCGACGTTGCGCGTCGACCGTTTGTCTCGGCCGGAGTGGGTGACCTGCCCTTGCGGGAGGCGATCGACTTCGTACACGCGTACCTGCACGTGACGGTCAAGGCCTTCAAGTTTCGAGTCGGCCCACCTCCCTGCGGCGGTCCACTGGAGGTAGCCTACATTTCGACCGACAGGCCGTTTCGGTGGGCCAAGCACAAGCCCTTCGACAGCGCCATCCGGGAGAACGAGACATGGACAACGTGACATGGACACGATGACGAACCAGATCTGCCTTCGCGAGGTCTTCGACCAGTGGGCGGCAACCGGCACCGTCCCGTGGTCCTACTTGAAGAGCGTCCTGGGCGATCGCACAGATTCTGTATCTCCTTCGGATCCGACAGATCGGGGGAGGGGAACCATCGTGGCGAGCGGTGTGATTCGAGGGGAAATGGATCAGCCCGCTCAGCCAGCGGACTCGTCTCTCAACGATCAGTCCCCTGCTGATCGCATGTGAACGGTTTCCCGTTTGCGGCCGTGACGAATATTGCCACGGGTTCGCCGTCGTTCTAATTCCGCCGGCTGTAGCGGAAGTCGAACTCTGACACGCAGCCATGCAGTTGCCTCCAGGTGGCCGATACGATGACGCTTCTCCGGCGCCATGACCCTGTCTTCTGACCCTCTCGTTCGCGCGTTCGAGGAAGGCTTCCAGATCTTCCCCCGCGACATTGGCGTGCTCGCTTCGGAACTGTCGCGCACGCCTGCGGATCTCGCCTTGCGTGCGCGCTACAGCGGCGGCTTGTCGCGCGCGGGACAATCGTCGTCGACGTGGCGCGCGAAGATGCTCGAGCAAGCGTTCTGGTGGCTCGAGCATCAGCCCGGAAGCAGCGTGACGCCGCACGCGACACGGTTTTGGGCATTGCGTCCCGAGGATCCGGACACGGCCAGGGTCCGCGCAGCGTGGATTGCCGTAGAACGTCAGCACCCGAACGATGCACGAGTCGTCGTCGGAGCCGGGATCTTCCTCGCGAGCCACGACCCGGAGTTCGCGGGTCAGCTCATGCGTCGAGCGGTGCAACTCGATCTCACGCTCGTCGACGGCGCCGAGCACCTGAGTTACCTGGTGTTCCGTCACTTCCAACGAATGCGTGGACACAGCGATCACGTCGAGCAAGCTGCCGCCGTGCTGGACACGCTTGGCGTGAGCCTGCGTCTGGAACGAGACCCTCTCGCTCGTCGGTTCGTTCTCCTGCCTGCTTGCCGCGGAGCCTTCGAGTGCGGGCATCTCGACCTGGCCCGAAAATTCGCGACGGAGCTCTTGCACCTCGCATCGTCAGCGGACGAGACGCGAGGTGACGAAAATGGCCTGCACTACGGCCATCTCGTCCTCGGCGGAATAGCTCTGCGCGAGGGCGATCTCGCCGGCGCGAAGCAACACCTGCTCGACGCAGCTCGTATCGAGGGCTCGCTGCAACTCGGATCGTTCGGGCCCAACATGCAGTTGGCGAACGAGCTGCTCGAGCGCGGCGAGCGCGACGTCGTGATCGAGTACCTCGACCTGTGTGCGAAGTTCTGGGAGAGCGGTCTCGATCGCTTGAATGCCTGGAAGGGCACGATCGCCGGCGGCGGCAGCCCCGACTTTGCGGGCAACCTCTACTACTGAGGTCTGCTGCCGGCTCCTTCGATCGGCACCCGACCATCGGGATCCCTGCCAGCGATGGGCAACGCCGGGACGAGCACCCCGACGGCGGTCAACCCAACTTCGTCTTGGTGAGCCTGTACACTCGTTTTCGATCGGGACTAGATCGGGGCTCTCCAACGATCGAACTCGGATCGCCACTGAATCGGCTCGGAACGGCCTCTCCTGCATGCACCATCCCCTGCGCACGACCGCACTTTGTTGCCTGGCTGCGATTGGGCTGATCGAGTTCGCGCTCGCACAGACCGAGACGAAGCCCGCGAGCGAGCCCCAGTCCGGCGCGCAGCGTCCGCCCGAGCCGCAAGGTCGCCCGACCGCGCCCGGCGATCCGTCCAAGGACGCGCAGCACTTCGGATCGCCGATGCAGCTCCCGTCCGACTCGTCGCGCGAGGCGATGTGGCCGGCGCCGACAGCCGACGACTGGCAGAAACCCTGCCTCATCCAATGGCAACGCACGTGGGACGACGCGGTCAAGGTCTCCAAAGCGACGCACAAGCCGATCATGATCTGCGTCAACATGGACGGCGAGGTCGCGAGCGAGCACTTCGCGGGGATCCGCTACCGCACTCCGGAGACCGCGAAGCTCTACGAGCCGTACGTGTGCGTCGTCGCGTCGGTGTACCGGCACAACCCGCGCGACTACGACCTCGAGGGGCATCGCATCCTGTGCCCGCGCTTCGGCACGGTGACTTGCGGCGAGCACATCGCGATCGAACCCTTGTTGTTCGACAAGTACTTCGACGGCAAGCGCATCGCGCCGCGCCACATCGAGATCGACCTCGACCAGAAGCGCCAGTACGACGTCTACTTCTCGTGGGACACGCAGACGGTGTTCACCGAGATGGTGAAGGGCCTCGAGGGCTATCCGCCCGCGACGCCGATCCTGCACGACGACATGCAGATGGTCGACCGCGTAGCGAGCCCCGACGTCATCGATCGCCAAGCGGTCGAGCTCGCCTACCGAGAAGGCAGCCGCGAAGTGCGGCGCACGTTGATCGAGTCCGCGACGACGCACCGCGACATCGACCAGATCGATCTCTTGCGTCAGGCGATCTTCGGCTTCGATCTCGACCTCGCGCGCATCGGACGCAAGGCGCTGATGCAGTCCGATGCCGAGGCCGCGGTCGACCTGATCGCGGAGGTCCTCAAGCTGCCGCTCGATCCCAAGGAGCGCGAAGACCTGATCGCCGCGGAAGAGCGCCTGGCCAAGAAGTACCCGCGCGCCAACATCGTCGTCGCGGTCAACAAGGGGCTCGCCGGTCCGTCGAAGCTCGTCGACGTGCAGTCGTGGACGCAATCGATCCAGCAGGACTACGACGCGTCGGCACGGGGACAGCGCGAGATCGCGTCGCACCTCGAAGGCGAGGTCGAAGCGACCCAGTCCCGTCCGGCGGACGCAGCAGCGCGCCTCGAGCTCTCGAAGTCGTTCTTGGCGCGCGCCGAGAACCCTGAAACGGGCAAGCGCTTCGCTGCGGTGATGGCGCAGGATGCGCGCAACGCCGCGCTCGAAGCGGAACGGCTGGGTGCGAACGGCTGGGAACTGCACGCGCTGCTCTCGATCTGTGCGTCGAGGCTCGAGGACCGCGAACAGGCGCAGGCACAAGCCGTGCTCGCGATCGAAGGCGGCATGCCCGCGCCGCAGGGTTCCGACGGTTTCTTCGATCGCGAGGCCGCGACGGTCTTCGCCAGCTTCGCGCAAGCGCGGCAGTCAGCGATCGTGCGCGCCTACCGCGAGAAGAAGCCCTGGTCGCCGGAGTGGATCTCCGACATCCATGCCGCGTACACGGTGCTCCTGCGTCATCCGCTCGGCACGGATCAACATGTCGTGGCGCACTACGACTTCATGAACTGGATCGGTGCGACACCGGCCGCGATCGCGGCGCTCGAAGACGGTCTCGCGCGTTTCCCTGATTCGTGGATCCTGCACGATCGTCTGCGCACGCGCTTGCTCGAGGACAAAGGGCCCGACGGTCTGGAAGCGGCCTACGCACTGCGTCTCGAGAAAGAAGGCGCGCCCACCGGCCTCGAGTGGTTCGCGGGCTACGCGTCGCTCGTCGCGGCCGAAACGCATCGCCGCGCGAAGCACCCCGAGCCGGCGGTGCCCGCTTACGACCGCGCGACGGCGCACTACGAGAAATACAGCGCCGCGTTCCCGGCCAACAAGGACAACGCCAACCACTACATCGCGCTCGCGCTCGCGGGCCGCGGGCGCATCGCGCTCGAGCGCGGCGATCTCGATGCGGCGACCGGCGACATCCTGGCGTCGTTCGAGAAGAAGCCCAGCGCCGCCGCATCGCTCGACGGATTGAACATCTCGCCGGTCGATACTGCGAAGATGCTGCGCGCCAAGCTCACCGAAGCGAAGCGCGACGAGTTGCTGCAGAGACTCCAGGCCGGTCTCGACCAGCTCGATCCGAAGCTGCTCGAGCTGCCCGCGTACGAGCGCGAGGTCTCCGGCCAAAGCGAGCGCCCGCGCCGGAACGGACCGCGATAGCACTCGGCTCCGTGTCGCGTTCATGACGTTGGGGGGTCGCCTGTTACGCTTGCGATCCGTCGGTCGGAACGAATGTCATCGCAGCCTCCCCAGGGTGGCGGGTCCAAGAGCCCCCGTGTGTTCGCTTTCCTTCTCTTGGTTTTCGGCGTG
This sequence comes from Planctomycetota bacterium, assembly GCA_038330085.1. GTDB lineage: Bacteria > Planctomycetota > UBA1135 > UBA1135 > JAEUIA01. The sequence continues at coordinate 11,699 of JBBQNP010000083.1, forward strand.
CTCTACTTGCCGTGGTTGTCGGTGGAGCCGCCTGTCGCCGGCCTCGAGACGACACGCATCCTCGTAGCACGCGAGATGGAGCGAAGCGGTGACTGGATCGTGCCGACGCAGAACGGTGTCACCTACCTGGCCAAACCGCCCGTGGGGTACTGGCTGATCGTGCTCGGATCCGCGCCGTTCGGCGGCGTTACCGTCGTGACGGCTCGTCTGGTGTCGGTGCTGTGCATGCTCGGCCTCGCGTTGGCGATCGGAGCCTTCGCCAGGCGCGAGCTCGGAGCGCGTGTGGGCCTGCTGGCAGGCCTGTGCGTGATGGGGACAGCAGTTCCTCTCGACAAGGGCATGCACGCGGAGATCGAAGCCTCCTTTGCGTTGTTCACGACGCTCTCGATCCTGGCCGTGTTCCGGGCTGCGTGGAGCGAGCATCGTGCGTTGCTCTGGTCGATCGCCGCCGGACTCGCACTGGGCGGAGCCACCCTCATCAAGGGCCCGGCCGCGATGCTCGTGTTCGTGCTGGCGTTCGTCGCCATGGCGGTCGGCACCCGCGAGCGGCGCGCGCGAGTTCTCTCGTGCGGAGCGACAGGGCTGGCGATCGGGTTCGTGGTCGGAGCGCTCTGGCTCTTTGCCTTGTACCAGCACGGCGCGCACCAGGAGGACTTCCAACGGCTCGTCGACGAAACGTTTCAACGTGTGACCAACGCCGGCAGGACCAATCGCGAGGCGTTCTGGTACTACGGTCCAGCCCTGCTCGTGTCGTTCTTGCCCGCCACACTCCTGCTGCCGGCGCTGTGTACGCGCAGGCCCCTGGCGCAAGCGGGAAACCAGCGTGAGCACAGCCTGCTCGCCCTATTGTTCGGCTGGTCGGTGCTGAGCGTCCTGGCTCTGAGCGCATCGCAGGGCAAGGAAGCGCGCTACCTGATGCCCGTCCTTCCGGGCTGGTCGCTGCTCGCCGCTTGGGGCTGGTATCGCCCCGATGCTCCTCCGTGGTTGGAGAGCTGGAAGGGCTTGGTGAGGAGGTTCGGGGCTGTGCTCATGTGGATCGCGCCGCCCGCGCTGGCGATCCTCGGTTGGATCCTCCTTCCCACCTCTTGGCCGGGAATCCTCCTCGCGCTCGGGCTCTCGATCGCGGCCATCGTGTTGTTCCGCTTGGGTCGGGCGAGGCCGCGGCTCGTGCTCACGTGGAGTGCCATCCTGCTCGAGCTGTTGGCGCTGCGTGTCTACTGGGCGGCCGTACCCATGGCGACGCGCCGCGCCGAGTATCCAATCGAGGAGATGGGTGCGCGGATCGCGAAGATCGTCCCGACAGGGGAGCCGCTCGTGCAACTGGGAGAGTTCTCCTCCTACGTGCAACTCCAGGTCGACCACCCCTTCCGCTTGGCCCCGAAGCTCGCGGATGTCCCCGCGGCGCTGGTGATGGAACCTCCCGCCCATTACGTGCTCGCGCGCACGAGCTATCTCGCGCCGGGACAGGAGGGGGATTGGGTCGAGGTCGCTTCGTGGCCCTTCGGGGACTCCCGGTTCCGCCTCTTCAGGGTGCCCTGAGCCCTGAGGGGGCGGCGGAATCTTACGTTCGCGTGAGCTGCCCGAATGGCGGGCGGGTGTACGAACGGCAGCCGTGTTGACGATTTCTGCACATCCATCCCGGCACCCTTCGAGACGCCGGCGCGGGCCCATCCGGCAGAAGTCCGCTTCTCAAGCCGTTTTCGGAGAAAAGTCAGGATCTCAGGCGGGAGGTCGCCGTTGTGGAGCAGCGCTTGCCAGGAAGCGGATCCAAGTGATCCTCGACCGGATCGACGGGACCTCCAAGGGCCGCGAATTCGCAAGAGGATTACGTCAGCCGATCGCGGCTGATGCGTACAGAGAGACGGAGTTCGAGCACCGCTGGCAGAACGGTGAACGGCTCCTGGGCAGACAACCCTGGCGCGGCCATCCCACCGCTCCCCGTTCCGAACCAGGGTCCGATTCGCCAAGTCGTTCGAGGAAGACTCCCGGCCGGATGCCCGGGCCGACTTCCTGAGGTTGACTCCCATGAAAGACAAAATCCTGAAGCACACTGAACTCGACCTGGTTTTGGACCGCTTGGCCCAGAATCCGGACGTCTTCGAAGCCGAGTGCAAGGCGTTCGCCAAGAAGCTCGACGCGAAGGGGACCGACCTCGAGATCACGAACCCCGAGACCTGGCACCGCCAGAACGCCCTGCCGCGCGAATCGACGCGCATCTCGGTCGAGCAACAGTTGCGCACCGAGGTCGACGACATCCTGTCGCTCGACCGCGAGACCGAAGCGCAGTTGGCCCGTCGCATCGAGTTCGCCCGCTTCCGCCTGAACATGGCGATGGAATCGGCGGGCGTCACGCAGTCCGAGCTCGAGCTGTGCGTCCACGCGAACCCGGGCGCGATCCTGGGCGCCACGCGCTTCACGAAGCTGCTCCCGAAAAAGGTGCTGCGTCGCTGGAGCGAGCTCCACGCGCTGCGCACCGAGATGGTCGAGCGCAACCTCTACCTCGTCCTGATCAACGTCGAGCGCTATGCGCACACGAGCGCCAGCCGACTCGACCTGATCCAGGAAGGTTCGGCGGCGCTCTTCCGCGCGGTGGACGGCTTCGACTGGAAGCGCGGCCTCTTGTTCCGCACGTATGCGGTGCACTGGCTGAACCAGGCGTTCCGCAGCTACCTCTACAACTTCGGCAGCACGGTGCGCGTGCCCGTGTACCTGCAGAAGGCGATGAAGCACATCAACCAGGCGATCAGCCGCCTGCGCGATCCCAACGCGAGCGCCGCGGCGATCGCGGCCGAGGCCGGCCTGGGTGAGAACCTGGTCCAGTCGGCGATGGCCGCGTCGAGGCGGACCCGCTCGATGGACGTGTCGTTCGGGAACGACGAAGACGGCGGAAGCCTGCGGGACGTGCTCAGCGACTCGGACGGCGATCCGTACACGCCCGAGCTCGAGGACACTTCGCTCGAGAACGGCATCCACGATGCGCTCGATCGCTTGAGCGATCGCGAGCGGTTCGTCGTCGCCAAGCGCTTCGGCATCGGTGACCAGCGAGAGCACACGCTGGCCGAAGTCGCGGCGGATCTGGGTGTGAGCCTCGAGCGCGTGCGCCAGATCCAGGTGCGTGCGATCACGAAGATGAACACGCCCAAGCTGCGCAAGCAGGTCGATCCGTTCTTGAACTGACAGCCCGAAACAGGCAGCAGTTCGGCGCGAATCCAGCCGGGGGCGAGGTCCGAAAGGCCCTCGCCCCCGGGCCATTCAGGGCCTACTTCTGGGCCGCGCGCGCGAGAACGGGGGAGAGGCGTTTTGGTATCTTCCTCGCCCGACTTCTGCGGCACCATGGACAACGTGAGCACGTTCCCGACCCCCGAAAGCGACGTCAGCCGGGCTGCTGACGCCGAGCTTGATTCGGCAGAGGGAGTTGCGCGTTCGACCCGGGATCGCGGGCTGCCCAAGCCCTCCTGGCTGAAGGTCCCGCTGCCGGGTGGTGAGGGGTACGCGAAGCTCAAGACGCTGGCGCGCGATCTAGGTCTCCACACCGTCTGCGAAGAGGCTCGCTGTCCCAACATCGGCGAGTGTTGGAAGGGCGAGCACGCGACCATGACCTTGATGGTGCTGGGCGACGAGTGCACGCGCCGTTGCCGCTTCTGCGCGGTCAAGACGGTCGACAAGGCGGCGCCGCCGGATCCGACCGAGCCCGAGCACGTCGGCACGGCGGTCGCGGGCATGAACCTCGGCTATGTCGTGATCACGAGCGTCGACCGTGACGACCTCGCCGACGGCGGCTCGGCGCACTACGCGGCTTGCATCGCTTCGATCCGCGCGAAGAGCCCGCGCACCGTGGTCGAGACGTTGATCCCCGACTATCAGGGTTCCGACCTGGAGACCTTGATGGCGGCGAGGCCGGACGTGCTCGCCCACAACGTCGAGGTCGTCAGCCGGCTGCAGCGCAAGATCCGCGATCCGCGCTGCTCGTTCGAGCGCTCGCTCGAGACGTTGCGCGGGGCCAAGCGCATCGACCCGGGCGTGTTCACCAAGAGCTCGATCATGCTCGGCTTGGGCGAGTCGCACGATGAGCTCGTCGAGTCGATGCAGATGCTGCGCGACGCGGGCGTCGAGTTCCTGACGCTCGGCCAGTACCTGCGCCCGACCAAGAACCACGCGCCGGTGCGCGAGTACGTGACGCCCGAACGGTTCGACGCGTACGAGCGACTCGGCCGCGAAATGGGCTTCCAGTACGTCGCATCCGGACCGCTCGTGCGCTCCAGCTACAAGGCGGGAGAGTTCTTCGCCGCGCGCCTCGTGCGCGAGCGGCGCGCACGCAACCAAGACCTCGACACGGGACAAACCTCATGACTGCGACCGAGCTCTTGTCCGTGATCGAACCCGACGGCGCCATTGTGAGTGCCTGATCGCTACCCTCGAAGTCGTGGACAGGCACGCGAAGCTGCTACTTCTGATCTTGCGCGGAGGCTCCGACGCCAACGTGCGCTTTGAAGACCTGCGTGGGCTCCTCCGCCATCTGGGTTTCAGCGAGCGCGTCCGTGGAAGTCACCACCTCTTTCACCGTCACGGAATCGAAGAGCTGGTCAACATTCAGCGGGACGGAAGCAAGGCCAAGGCCTATCAGGTTCGGCAGGTCCGCTCCGTCATCCTGCGGTACCATCTAGGTGCTGAACGCTAGGCAGTGAAAGCGATGACCAAGTACGAGATCATCATCTACTGGAGTGACGAGGACTCCGCGTTCATCGCCGAAGTCCCGGAGTTGGCGGGCTGTTCGGCGCACGGCAAGACTCCGGCGAAGGCGCTCGAGCAGGCCGAAGAAGCGATCACGCTGTGGCTGAGCACGGCCAAGAAGCTCAAACGTGCGATCCCCAAGCCCAAGGGACGCCGTCTGAAGCTCGCGTAGTGCGCGGTGTTCGGTTCGTCTCGATCGATTGCACGCCTGCTACGCGTGCCCTGAAAGGGGTGGTCGAGATCGAGGTGATGCTCGGAGTCGTCCAGGATCTTCCGACGCTACAATCCACCCCTTCGGCCCACCCATGAAGGACGCCATGACCGCCCAGACATTGCTCTCCGTGATCGAGCCCGACGGCGCCATCAACGGGTACGACCCGAAGATGAGCGATGCGGAGCTTCTGCACTGCTACATGACGATGCTGCGCGTGCGCGCGTTCGACGACACGTGCATGAAGCTCCAGCGGTCGGGGCGGATCGGCTTCTCGATCCCGAACAAGGGCATCGAAGCGACGCAGGTCGGCGCGGCGTCGGCGTTGAAGAAGACCGACTGGATCTTCCCGAGCTACCGCGACTTCGGGATGGCGCTTTATCACGGCATCACGCCGCTCGACATGATGCACAACATGTACGGCAACGCGCTCGACGGCGCGAAAGGCCGTCAGATGCCGGTGCACTTCAGCTTCGAGCGTCCGATCCACTTCTTCTCGATCAGCTCGCCGATCGGCACGCACATCATCCAGGCGGTCGGTGCGGCGTACGCGATGCAACGTCGGCGCGAACCCCACGTCGTGCTCGCGAGCTTCGGCGACGGCGGCACGTCGAGCACGGGCTTCCACTCGGGGATGAACTTCGCCGGCGTGTGGAAGTCGCCGGTCGTGTTCCTGTGTCAGAACAACGGTTGGGCGATCAGTTGCCCCAGCGAGAAGCAGACGGCGTCCGAGAACTACGCGATCAAGGCCAAGGCGTACGGCATGCCGGGCGTGCTCGTCGACGGCAACGACCTGCTCGCGGTGCGCAAGGCGACGATGGAAGCCGTCGAGCGCGCGCGCAAGGGCGGCGGTCCGACGCTGATCGAAGCGCGCACGTTCCGCATGGGCGGGCACTCGACGTCTGACGATCCGACGCGCTACGTGCCGAAGGAACAGGTCGCGGAGTGGGAGAAGAAGGATCCCGTGCTGCGCTTCGAACAGTTCCTCAAGAAGAAGAAGCTCTGGACGGAAGCCGTGCGCACGCAGATCTACGACGATGCGATGGTGGAGGTCGGCGAGGCCGCGAAGATCGCGGAAGCGACGGCGCGCCCGGGCATCGAGACGATCTTCAGCGACGTGTACGCCGAGTTGCCCGCGCACTTGCGCAAGCAAGGGCAGGAGTCGTTCGACCTCGCCAAGCGCAAGGGCGACGCGGCCGCGGGCGAGGGCGCGTTTCCGCTGTAGGCTCGCACTGACATGCGCCTCTTACTCGCACCCCTCTTCTCCCTGTGCGCCCTAGGTTTCTCGGGCTGTCAGAACGTCGAGAAGATGTTCCAGCCCGAAAAGCCTGCCGAGAAGCCGCCTCCGGATCCGGCGGAGAGCTTGATCGGTAAGGTCGAGAAGACACCAAAACTCGTCGTGGCGAAGATCATTGTCAAGATCCCCGATGGAGCCGAGGTCGGTGAAGTCCGGACAGCAATCATGCAGTCCCAGCGGCATCCGTTGGTTTGGGGTCCCTCCACGGCCCCTAAACAGGGAGAGTTGATTGGCGTCGCAACTACGCGGCTCCACGAGCTTGGCTACAAAGTAGAAGGCCATGATTCAGAGTTGTTCGGCGCAAGCCGCATGGCCGCAGATCACTTTGTACTGGGTGCAATCATCGATCGATTCGCGCTTACAATCGACCAAGTCAGTTGCACACAAACATTCAACATAGTTGTTGAGTGGCAGCTGTTCGACTCCGCACGTGAGAAGGTTGTCTATTCTCGGACGGTGACCGACTCGGCAGTGGAAAGGAAGGGCACTGATCCTGTCCTGCTCCCCGCGTTCAAGCGAACGCTGGACGCGGTTGCGACAGATGACGCCTTCATCGCAGCACTGCTGGAGCCTGCTCGCAAGATCGAGCCGACAGTAAGCGGAGATGAACTTGTCATCGAATGCGATGCCGCGGCGCCACCGGGTTCTTCGTTCTCGTTTGAAGACGCAAAGCAATCAGTGGTCACAGTAATAGCAGGAACATCATCCGGAAGCGGCGTCTTCGTCTCACGCGGAGGACTCCTCTTGACCGCCGCGCATGTTGTTGGCGGGGGAAAGCAACTGACTGTGGAGTTGAGCTCAAGAGTGCGACTTCCCGCAACTGTGATTCGTATCGACTCGGATGCCGATGTGGCGCTGCTTCAAGTGACGGGAGCCGGCTTCCAGCCAGCCCGCTATTCAGCGCAGCCATTGCTGCAGCCGGGGAACGACGTCTTCGTGGTGGGATCTCCTCTCGGCGATACATATGCCCTGAGTGTGAGTCGCGGCGTGGTGAGCGGCATTCGTAAGATTAACGGGGTCGAGTACGTTCAGACTGATGCTGCTATTAACCATGGGAATAGTGGTGGCCCGATGTTTGACGGCGCTGGAAACCTAATCGGCATAGTCGCCTTGAAGCCCATCGATCCGAATGCGGGGGTCAATCAGACTGCGGAGGGCATCGGTCTCGGCGTTTCGCTGCAGCAGGCATCTCGCAGTTTGCGTTTTCGCTTCGCACCCCGGATTGCGGGCGTAGGAAAATAAGAACAACAGGAACGAACGCATGGCAATACTGACACTCGTCCAAGCCGTCAACGACGGGCTCAAGACCGCGATGCGCACCGACCCGTCGGTCATCGTCTTCGGCGAAGACGTCGGGCCGAAAGGCGGCGTGTTCCTCGCTACCGAAGGGCTCACCAAGGAGTTCGGCGAGGAACGCTGCTTCGACACGCCGCTCAGCGAAGACGGCATCGTCGGCGCGGCGATCGGCATGGCGGTCAACGGCTTGAAGCCCGTCGCGGAGATCCAGTTCCAGGACTTCATCTTCCCGGCGTTCGACCAGATCGTCAGCGAAGCGGCGAAGCTGCGCTACCGCTCGGGCGGTCAGTACACGGCACCGATGGTGATCCGCACTCCGTACGGCGGCGGCATTCGCGGGGGCCTGTACCACTCGCAGTCGGGCGAAGCGTACTTCTGCCACACC
>JBBQNP010000084.1:0-19105 GCA_038330085.1 Planctomycetota bacterium
GAGAACCCATCTTGGTCCCCGCCGACCGTCGCGAGCGTGAAGTACTCGATGCCGTCGCGTGCACCGTCGTAGCGCATGCGGTGGATGTGCCCCGCGAATACGGCGCGCACGTTGCCGTTTTTCGCCAGGAGCTGGTGCACGCGCTCCCAGTCGTCGCCGTAGTTGCCGCGCAACCAGCGCGGATGGTGCAGGAACACGAACACGTTCTCGGCGTCGCGCGCGCGCTCGAGCGTCTGCGTGAGCCACGTGAACTGCGCCTCGCTCATCGTCTGCGCGGCGGGACGGTCGAACGCGTGCTCGCCCGTTGTGGGATCGCCTTCGTCGCTGTCGAGCGCGATGAACCACGAGCGCTTGTGCTCGAACGCGTACCACAGCGGGCCGAAGTGAGCCTCGAACTGCTGCTCGTTCTCGCCCTTCGGCCGTTCACCCTTGCCGCGCCAGTAGATGTCATGGTTGCCGACGACGGGGAACCACGGGCACTTCAAAGGGCTCATGGTCGACTTGTACTCGGTCGCTTCGACGAGCCACCGCGGCGCATCGGTGTAGCCCTGCACGAGATCGCCGACGGTCATCACGAGATCGGGCGCCAGCAGGTTGACGTCTTTCACCGCTTGTGCGAGCACCTGGATGCCCTCGGGCGGCCCGTTGGTGCGGTCGCCGAAGACGACGAAGAAGAACGCGTCCTTCTCCTCGGGCAAGGGCAGCACGAGCGGGTGCGGACGCGAGGTCGAGAAGCGCGCATCGTCGGTACCCACTTCGCCGCGTCGCGACCACGCGACAACCGCGAGGGATAGGAACACGACCACGCACAGGCCCGTCGAAAGGGGGTGGAAGCGCATGCCCGCGAGGCTAGCAACCGAACGTGAAATCCATTCCAAGTTGTCTCCGAGGCCGCGATTCGAGCGCACCTGACGGCATTCGGCAGGCAGTGGTACGCTTCACGACACCGCAATGATCACCCGCACTCTCAGTTCTCTCGTTGTCCTCGGCGCGTTCATGGTCTCAAGCGCCGGCGCGCAAAGCCGGCCGGTCGCCGCCCGAACCGTCGATGCGGATGCGCCCGTGCGCATCAAACCGGCCCATGCCGCCGTCGACGCGTTCCATCGACAGGACCGCATCCGCGTCAAGTTCCAGGACGGTCTGCTCGTTCGCGCGCGCGGCGGACAGCTCACCGATCTGGGCACGGGCTCGCTCGACGAAGGACAGTCGACGCTCGCACGCTTCGCCGGTGGAGTTTGGTCGCGCGCGCACACGGTGGACGAGGCGACGCTCGATCGACTGCGCATCAGCGCGCGACAAGGTCTCGCGCACCATGTCGCCGACCTCAACCTGCAGTTCGACTTCGTGCTGCCCGAGGGTACGAGCGCGTCCGAAGCGATCGACGCGTTCAACGCGCTCGGTATCGTCGAGCTCGCGGATGCAGCGCCCGTTCCTCCGCCCGCGCCGACGCCGCCGGACTTCACGCCGCTGCAGACCTACATGCAGACCGCGCCGATCGGCACGAGCGCGCAGGTCGGCTGGGCGTTCCCCTCCGGCAACGGCGCCGGCATGCGCGTGTGCGACATCGAGTACTCCTACAGCCGCACGCACCTGGATTTGCCGCCGGTGACCGAGGTCGGACTGCCCTACGTCGATCCGTTCAACACCACCCAGCACGGCACCGCGGTGATCGGCGCGATGGGTGCTGTCGCGAACGGCTTCGGCGTGACCGGAATGTCGAACGGTGCGGCGTTCTACTTCGCGGCGGCGAACACGAGCAACGGCTTCCACGTCGATGCTGCGATCCTGGCTGCCGTCGCGGCGCTGTCACCGGGCGACGTCATCACCCTGGAGCAACAGACATTCGGGCCCGGCAACTTCCTCGTCGCCGCCGAATGGGACGTGACGATCTACAACGCGATCCAAACCGCAGTCGGAAACGGCATCGTCGTCGTCGAAGCGGCGGGAAACAGCGGTCGCGACCTCGACGCACCCGAGTACAGCACCGGCAACGGTGGACACTGGCCGTTCCTGCCGCAGAACGATTCGGGCGCGATCATCGTCGGGGCCGGAGCGACGGTGCTCGGCGCGGACGTCGATCGCTCGCGGCTTATCTTCTCGTGCTACGGATCGACGATCGACCTGCAGGGTTGGGGCGAGCACGTGGTCACGTGCGGGTTCGGCGCGCTCTACCAGGCCGAGGGTCCCGATCAGTACTACACGAACGCGTTCAACGGTACATCGTCCGCAGTGCCGGTCGTCGCGTCGGCGTGTGTCGACGTGCAAGCCGTGCACAAGGCGCGCACGTCGAGCGTGCTGACGCCGATGCAGTTGCGCGATCTGTTGCGCGCGAGCGGCTCGCCTCAGCAGCCCGGCACGTATCCGGTTTCGCAGAGCATCGGCCCGCGTCCCGACGTGACCGCTGCGATCCAGGCGATGGGCGATGCATCCGGGATCACGATGTGCGCCGGCGACGGACGCGCGACCGGATGTCCCTGCGGCAACGACGCGCAAGCGGCGAGCGGTCGCGGTTGTGTGAACTCGTTCGGTCTCGGTGCTTCGCTCGTCGCGACCGGAACGCCGAGCCTCTCCAACGATTCGTTCCAGCTCCTCGTGAGCAGCATCGGTCCGAACGCTCCGATGTTGTTCTTCCAAGGCATGACGAGTGGCAACGGCGCGATCTTCGGTGACGGTCTGCGCTGCGCGACGGGCAGCGTCGTGCGCTTGGGAACCGTCCCCGCCAGCTCGAGCGGCAGTGCAACGTATCCGTCGGGCGCCCAGACGCCGGTGTCGGTGCGCGGGCAGATCGGCACCCCGAGCCAACGCGCATATCAGGTCTGGTATCGCAACAGCGTCGCGTTCTGCAGCGTGAGCACGTTCAACCTGACGAATTCGCTCACTGCGCAGTGGGCCCCCTGACCTTCGATTCGGGTCTGACCGGAACTCCAGGCCGACGGGGCTTCGCGCTTCCGCTGGAATGGGCACTGCTTCGAGCCGCATGACCGCGGCGAAGTGCGCGCTCGGAGGCTTTCGATCGTGCGAAATTGAACGCTCCTGCAACGCCCGACCGCACCCCAGCCGTCGTGAGCGAAGGGAACGAATCTTGACTGGCCGCGCCGCCGCGCGCGGGATCCGCGCTCTCCCGTGAGCCCCGCTCGGACCGATCGTCGCCTTCCGACGCGATCGCCCCGTTTCTTTGGAGAATGAACCCGATGGACTCGCACGTGTTTCGCTACCTCGTTCGATCCCGAGCCCTGGCACTCGGCATATTCGCCCTCGCACTCACTGACATCACTCACGCTCAAGTGGTCGTCAACGCACCTGTCGCCCCCGACGCGATCTACGTCGGCCGCATCGGCAACCACCCCGGCATCTCGGTGATCGACCTCAACGGCTTCGGTCAGTCGACGGGCAACCCGACCTTCGACCCGACGTTCCAGTCCATCGCGGAAGGGGATTCGAACTTCCCGAACAACCCGAACGTGCGCTTCCAAGGATCGTTTCTGGGCCTTGTTCCCGGCACCTCGACGCTCGACGGCGGATCGGCGGGGGTGTTCACGCTGACGCTGAGCAGTCAGCTCGATCCGATCCTCCTCGGTTCACCCGACCTGTTGTCAGTGGGTGACATGATGCTCGGTGCTCCGCTCGACCTCGTCTACAACAACGGCCCCGCGCCGTTTGGTTGCCTCTCGGGCGGAGGAAGCCTGTGCACTTCCGATTCGAGACACATCGTCGACGTGAGCTTCAACGGAGCACACGGACTGCAACCTACGCCGCTCGGAGGACAATCGCTTCAGGTCGTCGTAGGGCAAGGAAACCCGATTTCGTTCGCACCGAGTCCCAATCCACCGTCGGTGACATCGTACCCCTCGTGCTTCTCTCCGCTCCTGAACCATCTGGAGCCGATCAGCATCCTTGCGTCTTATCTGAGCAACCTCCTCGACCCCGGCGATCCGTTCGGAGATCCGCTGTCGGGCGTGCCGCCTTCGGGGCTCTTGGCGAAGGAGCAGAACGCGTTCTTCGTTGGACCGAGCTTCGATCAGGCGACGCTCGCTGCTTGCGAGCCTTACCAGATCCGGCAGCAGATTGGTCACTTCGTGTACGTGATCGATCGCACTGCGCACGAGATCGTGGTGCTGAACAGCAACACGTTCACGGTGATCGCGCGCATCCACCAGGATGATCCTACCGAGCTCGCGATGAGCCCGAACCTGACGCTGCTCGCGGTGACGAACCGCTCGCTAGACAAGGTCTCGTTCATCGACATCGATCCGCGATCGGCCACGTTCCATCAGGTCGTGCAGGAGACGCCGGTCGGTCACTTGCCGCGCGGCATCGCGTGGGATCCGGGCAACGAGGACATCTTCGTCTGCAACGAGGGCGGCAACTCGGTCTCGATCATCTCCAATCCGTCGTTGCAGGTGCGCAAAACCCTGAGCACGAACCTCACCGCTCCGTTCGCGGTCGCAATGACCCAGCGGGTCCCGACCTGGGGCACCGCGCGCTTCGTCTACTACGCCTACATCCTCGACCGTTCGGGTCGCGTGTCGCTGTTCGAGTCGGGTCCGAACACGGTCAGCGGCTGGGGCTTCGACGACATCATCGGGCAGACGGATCCGGTCTTCACGAACGCGACCGCGATGCAACCCGATCCGATCGCGCGCACTTCGGGCGTGTGGATCACGCACGAGGGCCAGCTCGACAGTAGCGGACATCCGACCGGGCTGGGCGGTGGAGCCGTGACGAACCTGGTGCTGTACACGGCCATCCCCGGCATCATGCCGCTCGGCTTCCCGGCCCCGACGCCGAACCTGCGTGGCGTCGAGTTCAAGTTCCAACGCTCGATCGGAAGCGATCAATTGACCGGCCTGCCGCTCGACTTGGCCTTCGACGATCAGGTGAACCTGGGAGCGCTGTCGAACTACACGACGCCGTTCAGTCCGGGCGTCGCTGCCCAGATCAACGGCAAGAGCACGGTGCGCAACATCCCCGGTGTCGGCATCCGGCCGACGAACTGGGCGCACTACATGTTCGTCACGGTGAAGGATCGGGTGAGCGGTGGTCCGAAGGCGATCGACGTCCTCGATCTCGCGACCGGTTTGCGTGTCGACGTGAACCGCTTCCATCCGGGCACTCAGTCGATCCCGGCACGGGGAGCCTCGGTGGTGATGGACTACTTCCGCCAGTAGTTGCCGAACCGGAGAAGCGCCTTCATCCATGCCAACGGATGAATGAGCGGGACGCTTTCCCCTTCAGGCGTGGGGCGAACAGGGGAAAACCAGTTCTGGCTTGGGCCTCGAATACGTGCAGTGGCCATGCACGTGCGCTGCTACTTGGCCTACCCTGCTGGGTCCAGCATTCGGATACAGTCGAGGGGATCCCGAACGGATGAGGTCACCATGAAAGATCCGGCAGTCGCAGTGCGTGAGGAGATGGACCGCTTCTTTGAGGTGCTCCCCCAGCTCCTTCGTGAAATCCCCGGCAAATGGGTCGTGTTCCGCGAGGCCAAGGTGCGGAGCGTCCACGAGGACGAAGACTCGGCATTTTCGGCCGGACACCGGATGTTCGGCACCAGGGGCGGTCAGGTCATCGCGCAGGTAGCAGAAATCCGACCCATCCAGGTGTTTCCTGTGACCCTGTTCGCTCGATGATGCGGTATCGAGTCGAGTCGCCGCACCCGGCTTCCGACAACCTTGCGATCGCCGGTCCGATGATCGTCGTGTCTGTGGGTCTCTACTACGAGGCTGCCAGCGCAGTGCTCGATCGGGGTGAAGTTCCTCCGTCCGCACAAGTTCCACTGATGCTCGACACCGGAGCAGCGGTCACCCTCGTGGACGACACGCTGGTTCAGTCCTTGGGGCTGACCCCGATTCGCTACTACCCGCTCATTCTTGCGGACGGCAGCTCCTATGTGAGCCCTGTCTACAGAATCTCGATTTCCATACCGATGGAAGATGAAGCAGGCCGTTCGATCACGGAGTCCTTCGAAGGCGACACGTTCGGCTTGGACTCGGGAGAACAAGCCCACCGCGGACTGATGGGGCGCGACCTGCTGCGCAACTTCAGCTTCCACTACGACGGCAAGAGTGGCAGCTTCGAACTCGTTTCGGACCGTGATCAGGCTGCGCAGGCGAACGATCTTCCCCCTGGATAGAAGCGAAACGGGCTGGTAGTCACTGCAAGATCGGCAACGCCTGGTGCGCCTTGATCGCCAGGCGTTGTGCGACCTTGCCGGCGATCTCGACGAAGCTCTTCGACACGGGCGAGCGCGGATCGGCGACCGTGATCGGTGCGCCATTGTCGCCGCCGACGCGCACTACCGGATCGAGCGGGATGCGGCCGAGCACGGGGAAACCGTGCCGTTGCGCGAGACGTTCCGCGCCGCCGCTGCCGAAGATGTCGATGACCGTACGGAAGCGTCCGTCGACATCGGTTGCGAGCTCGAGCGGCGTGACGCTCGTCTCGATCGTGACGCGTTGTCCGGCGCGCGCGCCGTGGACCTGACCCTGGATCACGTACCCGGCCATGTTCTCGACGATGCCGAGGATGTCGACGTTGACTTGCCGGAACATCGCGATCGCCTTGCCGACGTCGAACGTCGACACGGCTTGCGGTGTCGTCACGAGCACGGCGCCGGAGAGCGGCACGAGCTGCGCGAGGCTCAACTGCGCGTCACCGGTTCCCGGCGGCATGTCGACCAACAGGTAATCGAGCGGACCCCACATGACGTCCGACAGAAATTGTTCGATGAGCTTGTGCACCATCGGTCCGCGCCACACGACCGGCTTCTCTTCGTCGAGCAGGTAGCCGATCGACATCGTGCGCACGCCGTGGCTCTCCTTCGGCACGAGTCGACCGTCGCGCGTTTCGGGTTGGCCCTTGAGGCCCATCATCATCGGCACGTCGGGGCCGTAGACGTCGCAGTCGAGCAGACCCACCTTCGCACCGGTGCGCGCGAGAGCGCACGCGAGGTTGACCGAGACGGTGCTCTTGCCGACGCCGCCTTTGCCACTCGACACGGCGAAGATGTGCTTGATGTCCGGCGCGATCTGGCGCGGCGGGCCGGACTGTGCGCGCACGACGGCCGTCATCTCGACGTTGGCCTTCGTCACGCCGGGGATCGCGAGCAGCGCGCGCTCGGCCTGGCTCTTCATCTGCTCCTTCACCGGACACGCGGGCGTGGTGAGGTTGATCGTGACCTTGGCGATCCCGTCGCACACCGAGTGCTGCGTGATGAAACCGAGCGTCACGATGTCCTTGTGCAGGTCGGGATCCTGGATCGAGCGCAGGGCGTCGAGGAGTTGGTCTTTGCTGACGTCGGGCACGGTGCGGGGGCGTTTCTGTGGACGAGGTGCGGTGAGGTGGACCCGATACTCTATCCGCTCAGGCTGCGCGCGATCCAACCCTTCCGTGAGGTCGGCCCGTGCATCGACACGTGCGCGCGAAGGGCACACAATCGGCGGCGATGAAGGTGAGTTCGACGGGGAATCCGAGCGGGACGGCGACATCGAGCGGGGCGTCGACTGCACCGCGCGCAGTCTGCCTCGTGTCGGGCGGCATGGACTCGGCGGTAGCGCTGGCCGAAGCGCGTTCGCTCGGGTTCGCGTGCGTCGCACTCTCGTTCGACTACGGCCAGCGACATCGTCTGGCGGAGCTGGCTGCCTCCGAACGCGTGGCGCGCGCACTCGGCGCGATCGAGCAGCGCAGGGTCGTGCTCGATCTGCGCGCGGTCGGGGGTTCGTCGCTGACTGCCGACATCGCGGTGCCCAAGGACCGTGCGCACGCGACGATCGGAGTCGGCGTGCCGGCGACGTACGTGCCGGCGCGCAACACGGTGTTCTTGTCGATCGCGCTCGGCCTGGCGGAGGTGATCGGTGCGCGCGCCATCTTCATCGGCGTCAATGCGCTCGACTACTCGGGGTATCCCGATTGCCGGCCCGAGTTCCTGCGCGCGTTCGAGGATCTCGCGCGCGTCGCGACGGCGGCGGGAGCCGAGGAGGGTGCGGAGTTCCGCGTGTACGCGCCGCTGATCGAGATGACGAAGGCCGACATCGTGCGCCGCGGACATGAGCTGGGTGTCGACTTCGCGCTGACGCACACGTGCTACGACCCGGTCGTGCAGGGACGCGAGATGCTGGCATGCGGGCGGTGCGACGCGTGCCGCCTGCGGCTCAAGGGCTTCGCGGAAGCGGGCCTCGCGGATCCGATCGTGTATGCGGGCTGACGGTTTTCCAGGCTTGCGAGGGAATGCCGCGGGCGGCACGGTCGTCCAGGTCGGCATTCGAGTCCCTCGCGTTGGATTCAATGCCCGATCGAAACGCGAACAAGGAGAGAACCCCATGAAGCTGATGTTGTTGTCGACCTCGATGCTCCTCGCCGCATGCGCCACCACGAACGAGACCCAACCCTCGACCGCGAACCGGGGGCCGATGATCGCAGCGAACGATCCGTTCCCCGTGCCGAAGTCCGGCCTGAACTTGGCGGGTGACAAGGAGCAAGAGCTCACGCTCGAGAGCGTGCTCGCGCAATTCCAGCGCGTGACCGGCGTGCACATCGTGACCACGCCGGACGTGGAATCGGTGTTGGCGCGGACGACCGCAGGAGTTTCTGTTCCGCTCGAGGTTCCGGCGAACCGGGTCTATCCGACCGTCGAAACGCTGCTCGTGCAGAACGGTTTCGTTCTCACGTTGCTGACGTCGGAGGCGCCCGTAATGGTGGGGGTCGAGCCGGCTGATTCGGGCAGGATCTTGAGGCGCACGTGGTTCGCAACGGCCGACGATCTAGCGATCATCGCGAACCATCCGGCGCTTTCGGTTTCGACGGTCGTCACTTTGACGAACATCAACGTGCGCGAGCTCTCGAACTCGATGCGTCAGATGTTCCAGGACCCGCGCACGCAACAGATCATCCCGATGGGCAACTCGAACAGCGTCATGATCTCGGGACGCGGCAGCGACCTAGCGGGGCTCGTGCGCATGCTGAAGGCGGTCGACGAGGATGAAGGGCGAGCGCAGGCTGAGAACGCGAGTCGGGATGCGCGCAGTGCTCCGGTCAAGAAGGACGAGGCGAGTCCGAAGTAGGGGTGGGGTGGGTTCGCGGGTGACCGGGAGCGATCGGACTTCCTGAGCGGGGTGAGGTGCGTCATCCTCTGGCGATGAGCCAGACTGCACCTGCACTCGATGCGAAGGCTGCTGCCGCGGACGCGCGGGTGGTGGCCTTCGCGCGTCTACTTGCCATTGTCGATCGGTTGCGAGGGGACGATGGTTGTCCATGGGATCGCAAGCAGACGATTGCTTCGATGGCGCCGCACTTGGTGGAGGAGGCGCACGAGGTAGTTGAAGCGGTGGAGGTCGGGGGTGACGCGCACGTCGCGGAAGAGATGGGGGATGTGTTGATGGTGGTCGCGTTGATTTGCCGCATTGGGGAGGAGGAGGGGAAGTTCGATTTGACGCGCGCGGCGAATGCGGTGGCGGAGAAGTTGGTTAGAAGGCACCCGCATGTGTTCGGAGAAGTGGTGGCGGGGAGCGCGGAGGAGGTGGTGGTGAATTGGGAAGCGATCAAGAAGACGGAGAGGGAAGGGAAGAAGGAGGATGCGAGCGCGGTTGCGGGAGTGCCGGTTGCGTTGCCGGCGTTGCAGCGGGCGCAAAGGGTTTGTGGGAAGGCGATGAGTGCGGGGTTTCGGTGGGAGAGTGTCGAGGGCGCGGTTGCGAAGTTGAGGGAGGAGCAGGGGGAGTTGGATGAGGTGTTGAGGGAGAGCGGGTTGGATCGGGATGGGGAGAAGAAGGTGTCGAGTGAGGCGCGCGCGCGCGTTGAGCATGAGCTCGGTGACGTGATGCTCGCGGCTGCGCATTTGGCTCAGTATCTCGGTGTGGATGCGGAGAAGGTCGCGCGGGATGCGGTGCGCAGGTTCGAGGGAAGGTTTCGAGTGATGGAAGCGGGAGTGGGGAAGCCGCTGAAGGAGTGCACGCTGGAGGAGATGCTGGTGGGGTGGGAACGCGCGAAGGAAGGTGCCTGGCGCCGATAGCCGGTATTTCCGGCGATCGGTGCCTGGCACCGCCCGCCCACCGACTCCTTGCCGAACGAAGGATGTTGATGTCT
Organism: Planctomycetota bacterium; assembly: GCA_038330085.1. GTDB lineage: Bacteria > Planctomycetota > UBA1135 > UBA1135 > JAEUIA01. The sequence continues at coordinate 10,078 of JBBQNP010000084.1, forward strand.
GAGAAGGGGATGCTGGTGCGCGCGAGGGAAGCTGATCGCCGCGCGGCAAGGTGATTCCGCGCCTCCGGCGCGGTCCGACCGGCGCGACACTCGACCGGAGTACCGGTCAAGGGTCGCGCCGGCCGTCTAAGGGGGTGCGGGTGCGAAGGGTGGCGTCGGGCTCTACGGGGGATCTACTTTACAGCGCAAAGTAGGTGGGGTAGGGTTGGTGCATGCAACCGCTCGTAGTGGCTCGGGGCTTGTTCAAGTTCCACGAGCATGAGGGCGTGAAGACCGCCATTTTGCGCGGTGTTTCGTTCGAAGTGGGGGCGGGCGAGTTCGTGTGTGTGATGGGCCCGAGTGGATCGGGCAAGTCGACGTTGCTGCACATGCTGTCCGGACTGGATGCACCGTCGGCGGGGACGATCGAGTTGAGGGGGAAGGAATTGGGCAAGTTGAGCGAAGAACAACGCACGCTCGAGCGCCGCAATTCGGTCGGGTACGTGTTCCAGTTCTTCAATTTGCTGCCCAACTTGACGGTGTTGGAAAACGTCGGGCTGCCGATTGCGATTGCGGGCGGACGGCCGGAGGCAAGGGAAGGTGAGTTGTTGGGGTTGCTGGATGAGCTGGGGATTGCGGGAAAAGCGCGGAGTTTTCCGCACCAGTTGTCGGGCGGAGAAATGCAGAGGTCGTCGATTGCAAGGGCGTTGGCGGGTGGTCAGCCGCTGCTGTTGTGCGACGAGCCGACGGGCAATTTGTCGCAGAAGGCGGGGCTCGAGGTGATGCAGGTGCTGCGCAAGCTGGCTGATGGGGGACGCGCGGTGCTGCTGGTCACGCACAATCCGCGCGATGCGGCGTTTGCCGATCGGGTGATGTTCTTGGTGGATGGGGTGTTGGCGCCGGAGCCGGTGCTGCGCGGGCCGTCGATCCAGGTCGAAGACGTTCACGCGGCGTTGAGCTCGCTGCACATCTGAGGCGCGAGGTCGCGATGAGCGTTGACGTTGGAGGTGGGTAGCGTGTCGTTCTGGCGCACGATCGCGTGGCAGAGCTTGCGCCAACGGCCGGCGCGCACGCTGTTTTCGGTAGCGGGGATCGCGGTCGGGATCGCAACGGTGGTGGGCGTGTTCACGCTCGACCACAACACGGTGTTGGGGTTGTCGCTGAAGGGCAACAGCGGCGACTGGAAGCCCGCGATCGAAGTAAGGCCCGCACAAGGTGTGGCCGATCCCGCGACGGAGTTGGGCAGCATGCCCGGCGTGCTCGGGTTCACGTCGTTCTTCCAGAACGATGTGGTGGTGCGGAGTGCGAAGTCGGCAAGAGCGGGCGGTGATCGCGAGGAAGCATCGCATCGGGTGAGGTTGTTCGCGCTCGATGCGAAGGCGTTGCCGACGCTGGACGCGGTCAGCGTCGGTGCGGGTCGGCTTCTGGATCCAGGTACGCAGGAGCGCGAGGCGTTGGTCGGTGACACGCTGGCGGCGCAGTTGGGGCTCGAGGTCGGCGACGTGTTGCTGCTGTCTCGCCCGCGTCGTGCTCCGAGCGCCGCGTGCGTGGACGGCGTGATCAAGGCGGTCACCCCCGAAGCGGATGCGCCGGTGGATGTGCCCGTCGAGGAGAGCTTCAGGGTCACGGGCATCTTGCTGCGCGAAAAGCTTGGCCGTCGCGCGCAAGGTGAAGTCGTCGTCGTGCACACCGGTTGGGCGCGCGAGCTGTATCGCGGAGCGCGATTGGATTCTGTGTACTGGGTGCAACAGGATCCCAAGGTCGACATCGAGCGCTTGCGCGCGAGCTTGGCGGGCGCGTTCAGCTACGACGTCAACAAGACCGTGATGGTCGGCTCGGCCGCGGACGAGAGGGCGTTCAGGAACGGCGTGAGGATGGCGGGGCTGTTCGCGCTCGTGCTCGGGCTGTACGTGATCTTCCACACGCTCTCGATGTCGCTCGTGGAAAGGGTGAGGGAGATCGCGTCGTTGCACGCGCTGGGTGCGACGCGCAAGCAGATCGCGGGCGCGTTCTTCGCCGAAGCGTTGGTGCTCGCGTTGGTCGCGGCGGCGCTCGGTTTGGCCGGCGGGTTGGCGTTCGCACGCGTGCTGTTGTTGAAGGGCGTGACGACGCTCGGAACGGGGCACAGGATCACGTTGTTCGACGTGCCCTGGGGTGCGGTCGGGGGCTTGGTCGGTTTGGGCGTGGGCATCGCGTTGTTGGGATCGGTGTATCCGTTGCTGCGCGCGCGCGGCGCAAACACGGTCGCCGCGTTGCGCGGTGAGGCGGCGCTGCAGTCGAGCGGCGTCGCGCGCGGATTCCACTTGTTCGCTGCGCTGCTGCTCGCGGTGTTGCTGCCGGCGCTGTACTTCATGATCGTGCCGGTGGTGGGGGAAGCGCAGAAGGAGCTCGTCGGCGCAGTGTTGGCCGCAGTCGGATTCCTGGCGCTGCTGGTCACGTTGCCGCTGGTCGTGCCCGCGCTGCTCGGCCGCATGTGCGCGCTGCTCACGCGTCCGATGCAGAGGCTGTGGACGTTTTCGGGGCGCTTCGCCGCGGCCGGCATTCGCTCGAGCCCGGCGCGCATTGCTGTTTCGTCGGCAGCGATTGCCCTGGTTGCAGCGGCGTTCATCGGGTTGAAGAGCATGACCAGGTCGCTGCGCGGCGAGATCGAAGTGTGGGCCGACACGGCGCTTGTCGATCGCACGTACGCGCGCGGGCTACCGAACGCGCGCTACGACGACCTACATCAGGCGTTGAAGGACGTGCCCGGCGTGCTCGGCATCGAAGCGGGCAGCGCGCGCTCGTACATCCCGTTCTTGTTGCTGGGCATGCGCACGCGCGAGTTGGCGGGGCATGGTCCGTGCGCGGGCAACCCCGAGTTGTTGAAGCGCTTCGACCGCGGCGACGCCGTGATCCTGTCGGTGCGTCTCGCGCGCCATCTTTCGTACAAGGTCGGCGACAAGGTGCACGTGTCGAACTCGAGCGGCGCGGTGCAAGACCTCGAGGTGATCGCGATCAGCGACGAGTACGGTTACTTCCCGCATCCCGACGAGCGCTTGTACGGTGTCACGAGCGACCAGTTCATGCATCGCGCGTACTGCCAGGATGTCGACACGATCAACGAGGCCGCGATCGTGATGACGCGCGGCGCGGACATGGACGCGGTGCGGACCGCGTTGCGCGCGCACTGGCCCGAGGCGCAGGCGATGCGCTTCGAGACGGGACCGTGGTTGTTGAAGGAGCACGTCGCCGACCTCGAGCGCGACTTCCTCCTGTTCGATTTGATCCTCGGACTGTCGGCGCTGCTCGCCGGATTGGGCGTGCTCAACGGACAGTTGCTCGCTGCGCTCGAGAGGTTCAAGGAGCTCGGCGTGCTCAAGGCGCTGGGCGTGTCGCGCAGTCAGATTGCGGGCACGGTGTTGTGCGAAGCGCTCGTGATCGGCGTGTTCGGCGGCCTGCTCGGCACGCTGATGGGCGCATCGCTCGCACCCGTGATCGTGCGCGCGCTCGAAGCGCTGTCGGGCCTGGATCTGCCGGACGAAACGGCGGGCGCGTGGCTGTGGATGATGCCCCTCGGATCGATCGTGCTCGCACTGGCCGCGGCTCTATATCCCATTCTGCGCATGAACCGCACCGATGCAGTTGCGGCCGTGCGCGCGCCGTGACAGGCTTCTCGCGTTCCGAGAGTCCGCTCCACTGGGCCGCGATCAGTCCGACGGAAGTCCCTGACGAGAGCCCTTGACGAAAGCCACGGTGTGATCATGAGTGCGCTCGAACCGAAACCCGATCTCTCGCGTCGCAGTCTGCTCGTCGCCGGAACCGCCATCATCGCGGGCGCAAGCGCGCTCTCGTCGTCGGCTGCTGCTGCGTCGGCGCGCCGTAGCACTGCCGCACCGTCGTCACCCACTCCGCGGTCGCCCGCACCGAGCGCAGCACCGTTCACGCAAGCGCCGTTGCCGTGGAAGGACGACGCGCTCGACCCGGTGATCAGCGCGAAGACGATCTCGTTCCACTACGGCAAGCATCACAAGTCCTACGTCGACAACCTGAACAAGCTCGTCGAGGGCAAGCCGTACGCGACGATGACGGTCGAGGAGATCATCAAGGCGAGCGCGAAGGTCGAAGCCGACGCGGGAGTCTTCAACAACGCCGCGCAGATTTGGAACCACGAGTTCTACTGGAACAGCCTCGCGCCGAACGCGAAGCCGCCCGAGGGCAAGCTCGCCGACAAGATCAAGGCCGACTTCGGCAACCTCGACGAGTGCAAGAAGAAGCTGCTCGACGCCGCGAAGGGTCAGTTCGGGAGCGGCTGGGCCTGGCTGGTGCTCGAGGGCGACAAGCTCGCCGTGACGAAGACCTCGAATGCCGACAACCCGCTCGTCCACGGGCAGAAGCCGCTCTTGACGATCGACGTGTGGGAGCACGCCTACTACCTCGACTACCAGAACAAGCGGCCGGACTACGTCTCGGCGCTGCTCGACAAGGTCCTGAACTGGGAGCACGCCGCGAAGATGCTGGGCTAGAGCGGGCCCCGCAGGCGAAGGAGAGGTCCGGTCTTCCCCGTCGCGGGGGTCACTGGTATGCTCCCCGGCCCCCAAAACCAGGGGGTGCTGAAAACACGGGGACGTAGCTCAATTGGTTAGAGTACCGGCCTGTCACGCCGGTGGTTGCGGGTTCGAGTCCCGTCGTCCTCGCCACTCCTATTCTGAAGTTCTATTCCGGACTTCACGGATGCCGACTGCAGCGGGATCGGAGCACGGCTCGTGAGTTTCGAGGTCTACGTCCTGTGCTTCCAAGGGGGAGAACCCGCCGGGATATCGCGCGCTGCTGTGCGTTCGTTGTTCCCGGTGAACGAAGCCCGGTCCGATCCGGACTACTGGGCAGTGACTTACGACCAGCTCAACCGCTGCCACATCGGTGTCACGCCTCTCGAGTCGGATCCGGACCAGTTGGAATCGCTCTACGTCGAGCGGCCATGCAGTGATCCTCGACTGTGGGAGGCCTTGCTCGCGGTCCTGCGGCTCGGACCGGTGGTCATGCTCTTCCCCGGGTGTGCTTCTCCGCTGGTCGCCTCCTCTGCTGCCGGTGAGCAGTTGCCGATCGAAATGGTCGAAGCGCACGGACAACCGCGCGTGGTGTCGTCCGGTGAGGAGATCCTCGAAATCATCGAGCACGCCTGACGAGGCGATTCAGCGGACTCGTTCGGTAGCGAGGGCGCGAGGTTTGTCGTCGGGGGAGGAAGGTCGGATAGCCCTTGACTTCAGAATCATACTGGAATAATTATTTCAGTATGATTTCAACCGACTTCAGGCTGGGGTACCAGGAGTGCTCGAAGCTGCTGAGAGAGCGGCTGGCTGAGCGGCGCGGCAAGCCGGGCCCGATCCTGATCCAGCTCCTCACCGGCCCCCGCCAGGTCGGCAAGACAACGCTCCTGCTGGCTCTGGGCAAGAGCCGCGGGAAGAGCGCGCTGTACGTGGCTTGCGACTCGCCCGAAGCACACCTTCCAGGTTTCTGGGAGCAGCTCTTGTCCCGCGCCGAAGCACTGGCGGAGTCCCGAGGGGAAGCGGTTCTGCTTCTCGATGAAGTCCACGTTCTCGCGGACTGGTCAGGGCGACTGAAGGCAGCCTGGGACCGTCTCAAGCGCGAAGGCGTGCGCGTGCACATCGTTGCCACCGGCTCGTCGGCACTGCGACTGTCGACGGGTTCCCGAGAGAGCCTTGCCGGACGATTCGAACGGATCACCCTGAGCCACTGGTCCGCAACGGAAGTCGCGGCCGAATTCGACATCCCCGCAAAGGCGGCCGCTCAACTGGTCGTGGTGACGGGGGCCTACCCTGGAAGCATCGCGATGAGAGACGACGCGCGTCGTTGGGCTGCGTATGTCCACGACGCCATCCTCGAGCCTGCGATCGGTCGGGACATCCTGGCGCTGGCCCCCATCCGCAAGCCGGCCTTGCTCCGGCAAGTGTTTGCAGTGGCCGTCGCTTCGCCCGCGCAGATCGTGTCCCTGCAGAAGATGCAGGGGCAGCTTCAGGAAGGCGGTTCCCTGACCACGATCGCCCACTACCTTTCGTTGCTCGAGGAAGCGTACTTGGTCGCTCCCTTGAACAAGTACGCCGCGCGGCAAGCGCGTCGACGAAACGCGCCACCCAAACTGATCACCCTCAGCAACGCGCTCGTCAACGTGGCGGATCCTCGTGGTGCACCCGATGCCGCACGCGATCCGGCACGGTTTGGTGCGTGGCTGGAGAACGCCTGCATTGCGTTCGCCTGCAATGCTGGTCAGCAGGTGTCCTATTGGCGCGAAGAGCCCCTGGAAGTCGACGCTGTCATCGACGGTAGCTGGGGCAAGTGGGTGATCGAGTTCAAGTCGGGTCCGGTCCAGACGAAGCAGCTCGAAGGTCTGCTCGAGTTCCACCGACGGTTCCCGAACTTCCAACCCTTGCTCGTTGCGACGGAGGAGTCGCGTAAGACGGCCGAGAGGGTGGGGGTCCAGTTTCTCGAGTGGCACCAGTATCTTCTCGAGGGGCCGCAAGCATCAGCCAAGTAGCGCGGCATCGGCCAGAACGGCCATGCACAACGCGAGGACGCTCAAGCCATGTCAGCTACTTCGAAGCCCCAGATCTACCGCGAGATGATCGATGCGCTCGTGGACATGTGCCACACGGGGCAAGGCCGGATCCGAGCAGACCGCGTGCGCAAAGGCGTATGGAACGCGAACGCCCGCGCGGACTTCATCGAGGACCAGCATGCGGTGAACCTGCTGCTGTTGCGGTTGACGCCGAACGAGCGCGAACTACTCGCAACCCTACTTTCGGGCGCAGCGGAACAGGGAGTGTGCGAGGCGCTGAAGGTCCTAGAGAACTTTCAGGTGGATCCCTTCGTGGAGGGATACGAAGGAAGCCCGTTCCACGACTTCATCGGCAGGTTGGGCGGTTGGGAGTGGCCCAAAGATGCCGGCTGATCGCGCGGCGCTACTCGTGGCGACTCACTCCGAAGGCTAGTCGGGCACCTGCATGTACCAAGGGTGGCGCATATCGAGGGGGTAGACGCCGGTCGTCGACATCGATCGACTTCTGAGGGTCACCCTCACTGTCGTAGTTTTGCGCACACGCACGCCTTCTCTCTCCGGAATGTCAGCCTCGTAAGAGGACCACGGCAGCGACGGACGAAGTGGCTTTCCTGCGCGTGAAGGGCTCATATGAACTGGCCGTTACCGCGTCGAGGGATGCGACGCTCTTCCTGATCACTCGAATGAGAATGCAGGTCGATACAGGAGGCGATGGTCTACCTGCGGTTGCTGCAAAGCCTGTTGGCTTTGTGCCTGATCCTCTGTTGCTTCGCTTGCGACGGTTCCATCCGGCTGCCCGCATCTTCGTCGGCATCCTCGGTCACCGTTTCCGCGGGCACGTTCGTCGCCGACGGTGTCAGCACTGCGCTCGTGACGGTGACCCTGCGCAGCAGTGCAGGCCACCCGATAGCGGGCGCCAACGTCGTCGTCTCCGCCAGCGGTTCGAACAACACGATCTCGCAGCCTGCCCAGACGAACGCGAACGGAGTGACCACGGCGGAACTCGCTTCGATCACCGCCGAGACGAAGACCATCACGGTCACCGTCGGGTCCGGACCTGACCATGTGGACCTGGACGACTCTCCGACCGCGATCTTCGTCGGTGACCCGTCCACGATCGATGCGACCCGCTCGACCCTCTCGGTCAACCCGGGAACCGATGTGATCGCCGACGGCACGGCGACATCGACCATCACCGTCACCGTTCACGACGTCAACGACAACCCCGTCGCAGGGCGGACCGTTCAACTCGCATCGACGGGCACCGGCAACACGATCGCTCAACCAGGCCTGACCGATGCCAACGGCGTCGCGACAAGCACGATCACAAGCACGACAGCCGAGACCAAGACGATCACGGCCACGGTCGAACCCGGACCCAGCCAGGTCGCGATCGCTCAACAACCGACCGTGCAGTTCATCGGCGACGCGAGCCACATCAGCGCACTGTTGTCCACGGTGACTGCCCTTCCCGCCGTCGGCGTGATCGCCAACGGATCCGACGTCTCGACGATCACGATCACCGTCAGGGACGTGAACGGCAACCCGGTAGAGGGTCGAGCCGTGCAATTCGCTTCGACCGGCAGCAGCAACACGATCGTTCAACCGGGCCCTAGCGATGCCGCCGGGATCGCGACGGGCACGCTCGCGAGCACCGTGGCCGAGAGCAAGGCGATCACCGCCACCATCGATCCTGGTCCCGCAGAGATCGTGGTCGCTCAGCAGCCGACGGTGACGTTCGACGGCGATTTCGCCAACATCAGCAATGCCCTCTCGACCGTGAGCGCGGCACCGACGAGCGCGGTGATCGCAGACGGCATGGCAACGTCGACGATCACCGTCACGGTCAGGGACGGCAACGGCAATGCGGTCGCGGGCCAGATCGTCCAACTCGACTCGACGGGCGCCAACGTCACGCTCGTACAGCCCGGCCTGACCGACGCCGGCGGCATCGCGACCGGGACGATCGCGAGCACGACAGCCGAGACCAAGGCGATCACGGCCACGGTCGCACCGGGTGCAAGCCAGGTCGTGCTCACGCAGCATCCGACGGTCGCGTTCATCGGTGACGCGAACAACATCAGCGCTGCGCTGTCCACCGCTACCGCTGCGCCGGCGAGCAATGTGATCGCCAACGGCGCCGACGTTTCGACGATCACGGTGACCGTGCGGGACGTGAACGGCAACCCAGTGGGAGGCCAGACGGTTCAACTCGCCTCGACGGGCTCGAGCAACACCTTCGTTCAACCGGGTGCGACCGACGCCGGCGGAGTCGCGACAGGCACGCTTGCGAGCACGGCGGCCGAGATCAAAACGATCACGGCAACGGCCAACCCTGGTCCTGGTCAGGTGGTTGTCACGCAAGAGCCGACCGTGGCGTTCGACGGCGACTTCACCAACATCAGCAACGCCCTCTCGACCGTGACCACCACACCCGCGTCCGGCGTGGTAGCGAACGGCATCGCGACCTCGACGATCACGGTCACCGTCCGGGATGGC
>JBBQNP010000085.1:0-18898 GCA_038330085.1 Planctomycetota bacterium
CTGCTCACGCGTCATCTGCGCGCGTGCAGGCTGCGCGGACTTCGTGCGCACCTTGCCCGCGAGCGCCTGTTGTTCGGACTTCGCGCGCGCGCGCTCGGCATCGACGACGCGCCACATCATCCAGCAGCCGACGCTGCGCAGCGGACGCCAAGCTTCCATGCGTGCGAGCGCGACCTTCGGCGTCGGACGTTCTTCGAGTCCATCGAGCAGGCGCAGCCCTTCGCGCACGCCCAGGTCGCCGGCTGCGCCGACGTCGAGGCGCCCGAGGCGAAACAAGAGGAACATGTGCGCGCTCCACTGCCCGATGCCGCGCACGGCGACGAGCTGCGCTTCGATCTCTTCGTCGCCGAGGTGATGGATGCGCGCCAGGTCGAGCCGTTCGTCCTGCACGTGCAGCGCGAGGTCGCGCAAGGCCGCGATCTTGTTGCGCGAGAGCCCCGCGCTGCGCAAGGTCGGCTCGTCGAACGCGAGCAGCTCCGTTGGACCTGGAAACTGCTTCGATCCGGTCAGAGCGCAAACGCGACCGTGGATCGTCGTCGCCGCCGCCGTGGCGAGTTGCTGGAACACGATCGCGCGCGCGAGCGCATCCCAGTGCGTCGTCATCGCCTTCTGCGTGGCATCGGGGAACGCGGGGAACTTGGGCAGCGTGCGCATCGCCACGCCGAGGCGCGGGTCGCGACGCGCGAGCGCGCGCAAGCTCGACGGTGTCGCGCGCTCCGTGGGCTCGGCGACCCCACCGCTCTTCGCAGCACGCTCCGACCGGCTCGCCGATGCGCGCGCAGGCTTCGGGGCTCGAGGGGGCGCGCTCATGACCAGGGACGGCGCGCCTCTACCGGCTGCGCGACGCGTCAGTCGTCGTCCTCTTCCTCGGCCGGGAACGCGTCCTCCTCCTCGTCGTCGTCCTCCTCCTCGTCATCGTCGTCATCTTCGACTTCGTCCTCTTCCTCGTCGTCGTCGTCTTCCAGATCGAGGTCGAAGTCGAAATCACCGTCGTAGTCTTCGGCTGCCATTTGGAATGGGCTCACGAGCGTCGTCGTTCCGCCGAGGTGGAGTGGTGCAGGTAGCACGGTCGAAAAAAACACATCGGGCAGCACGCTGACGCAAGTGTCTTCCGTGCCGGCCGGGGGGTCTTGGAAATTCGGATGCTGGGTCGGAATGAGGTCGCTGTCGAGAAGCCGCATGGTGATCCTCGGGGGTCGGGGGCAACCCGCCGTTGGAATGAAACCGGATGCACGGAACTGGTCGCCCAAGCGCCTTCGCGCCGCGCGCCGGGGGGTCTGGTCGTGGATCTTTTCCTGGCGAACTGCAGGTTACGCAAGAAAAAAACCTGGAGGAATGAAACGCCCCTCGCGGGGGCTTTGACTCGGGGGCGGGTGCAGGGCTACGTTCACACTGCGGCGCCGCCGCCGCCGCGGCGCGACTCGCCGCGGCCAGCTTGATCGCAGTCCGCTCCCGCTCCGCACACCGACACACCCCATCCCGCTCCCTCCCTTCCCCTCTCCCCCCTCCCCCGCACCATGTCCAACTCCCCCCGGGCATCCGCCGTCCGCGAGATCTCCTCTCCCCTCCCGCGCCCGGAGCCCGATCGCTCCGGTGCCGCCGACACGCGCCTGCCCGGTTTGTTCGGCTCGCTCGTCTTCAACGACGCCGTCCAACGCCAACGCCTCACCCGCTCCGTCTACTCCGCGCTGCGTCGCACGATCGACGCCGGCGAAGAGCTCGACCCGCGCATCGCCGACGCCGTCGCGAACGCGATGAAGGACTGGGCGATCGAGCACAACGCGACGCACTACACGCACTGGTTCCAGCCGATGACCGGCTTGACCGCGCAGAAGCACGACTCGTTCATTCAAGCGACGGGTGACGGACGCGCGATCCTCGAGCTCTCGGGCAAGGAGCTGATCAAGGGCGAGCCCGACGCGAGCTCGTTCCCCTCGGGCGGCATCCGCTCGACGTTCGAAGCGCGCGGCTACACGGCCTGGGATCCGATCTCGCCCGCGTTCCTGCGCGTGACGCCGCACGGTTCCACGTTGGTGATCCCGACTGCGTTCGCATCGTGGACCGGTGAAGCGCTCGACAAGAAGACGCCGCTGTTGCGCTCGTGCGAAGCGATCAACGGCCAGGCCGTGCGCTTGTTGCATCTGCTGGGTGAAAAGCAGGTCACGAAGGTCTGGCCGACGGTCGGCTCGGAGCAGGAGTACTTCCTGATCGACCGCCGTTTCTTCTTCTTGCGCCCCGACCTCGTCGCCTGCGGGCGCACGTTGTTCGGCGCGAAACCGCCGAAGGGTCAGGAGCTCGAGGACCATTACTTCGGCACTATCCCGACGCGCGTGCTCGCGTTCATGATGGAGCTCGAAGAGGAGCTCTGGAAGCTCGGCATCCCGATCAAGACGCGTCACAACGAGGTCGCGCCGAGCCAGTTCGAGCTCGCGCCGATCTTCGAGCAGGTGTCGGTCGCGACCGACCACAACATGCTCACGATGGAGGTGTTGAAGGACGTGGCCGAGCGCCACGGTCTCGCCTGCCTGCTCGCGGAAAAGCCCTTCGCCGGCGTGAACGGTTCGGGCAAGCACAACAACTGGTCGCTCGCGGACGACCAGGGATCGAACCTGCTCGAGCCGGGCAACACGCCGCACGACAACCTGAAGTTCATGGTGTTCCTGTCGGCGATCATCCGCGCCGTCGATCTGCACCAAGACCTCGTGCGCGCTTCGGTCGCGACGGCGGGCAACGATCACCGTCTCGGAGCGAACGAAGCGCCGCCGGCGATCGTTTCCATCTTCGTGGGCAGCCAGCTCGAGGACGTGCTCGACGCCCTGATGGAGACGCGCGCTCCCAAGGCCGCGGGCGGGAAGGAAATGCGCCTCGGTGTCACGACGCTGCCGCCGTTGCCGCGCGACCAGTCCGACCGCAACCGCACGTCGCCCTTCGCGTTCACCGGCAACAAGTTCGAGTTCCGCGCTGTCGGTGCATCGCAGTCGATCGCGTACCCGAACATCGTGCTCAACACGATCGTGGCCGAGTCGCTCGACTGGTTCTCGACCGAGATCGAGAAGCGCGGCGGATCCGGCGATCGTCGCGAGGTGATCCAGGGGCTCGTGCGCGAGGCGTTGTCGAAGCACAAGCGCGTCTTGTTCAGCGGCGACAACTACTCGGCCGAGTGGGTCGCCGAAGCCGAGCGGCGCGGTCTCTTGAACCTGCGCGACACGCCCGCGGCGCTGGCCTCGTTCGCGTCTCCGACGAACACGAAGATGTTCGAGGCCTACAAGGTCTTCAGCCCGCGTGAGGCCGAATCGCGCGCGACCGTGCTCAACCAGATGTACGCGCACCGCGTGTCGGTCGAGGCGCTCTCGATGAAGGACATCGCGCAGACGATGATCCTGCCCGCGGCGATGGGGTGTCAGAAGCGCGTCGCCGAATCGATCTCGGCGGTCATCGCGGTGAACCCTTCGGCCGACCTGAAGCCGCAGAAGGAACACCTCGCACAGATCACCGACGCGATCAACCGCTTGCGCAGCCTGTCGATCGAACTCGGCAAGGCGCGTCATCGAGCCGAAGAGACGGCGGGGAACTCGAACGAGGTCGCGCGCGGCTTCAAGGAGATCCTCGTCCCGGTGATGAACAAGGCGCGCGAGCAGGCCGACCTGCTCGAGACGCTCGTCGACGACGACCTGTGGCCGTTGCCGAAGTACCGCGAGATCCTGTTCGTGCACTGAGCACCGTGCGCGCATCGGTCCGAACGTTCGCGCGCGTGGGCAGCGCCTGTGCGCTCGTCGCGCTCGCCGGCTGCGGTCGCGACATCGAGTATTACGGCGACGGGATGCGGCGCGCGGACGGCCACGTGGCGAACGACGCTGCGCTCACGCGCGAGGACGGCGCGTGGACGTGGTGGTATCCGAGCGGCGAGCGGCGCGAGCAAGGCACGCTCGATCACGGTCGACGCGCGGGTGAATGGACGCAGTGGTACCCCAACGGACAACGGCGCTCGCGCGGCGATCGCGCGTGGGATGCCGCTGCGCAGTCGTCGCCGCGCGCAGGCGCATGGACGTTCTGGTACGAGAACGGCGTCGTGCTCGGCCACGGTCTCTACCGCGCGGGTCGGCGCGAAGGCCACTGGGACTACTCGCTCGACGACGGCACGCTCGACGGCGACCGAACGGGCGAGTACCACGACGACCTGCGCATCGAGTAGGACGCACGCCCAGATGCACGACGCAGAGCCTGTGGTACTCCCCGCGACAGCGAGGGCAGGCGTCCTGCTCGTCAACCTCGGCTCGCCCGCGTCGCCCGAAGTCGCGGACGTGCGCCGCTACCTGCGCCAGTTCCTCTCCGATCCGCGCGTGGTCGACCTGCCGCGCTGGATATGGCTGCCGCTCCTCAACTGCGTGATCCTGCCGTCACGCGCGCCCAAATCGGCGCACGCGTACTCGCTGGTGTGGACGGCGGAGGGCGCGCCGCTCGTCGCGATCAGCGCTCGTCAAGCGCTGAAACTCCAAGCGCGGTTGGGCGAGCGCTTCCACGTCGAGCTCGCGATGCGCTACGGCGAGCCGTCGATCGCGAGCGGTCTCGAGGCGATGCGCTCGCGCGGCTGTCAGCGCGTGCTCCTGCTTTCGATGTTCCCGCAGTACAGCGGCGCGACGACGGGCTCCGTGGAAGCCGAGTGCGCGCGCGTGCTCGCGACGATGTCGAGCCCGCCGTCGCTCGTCGTTCTCCCGCCGTGGTTCGAGGACGCGAAGTACATCGCCGCCCTCGCCGAGCGCGCGAACACGGCGGTGTCGCAACGCTCGGTCAGGCACTGGGTCTTCAGCTTCCACGGCCTGCCCGCGCGCTACGTGCGCAACGGCGATCCGTACCGCGATCAGTGCGAGCGCACCGCGCGCGCGCTGGCTCTGCGCATGCAACTCGGCGAGAAGGACTGGTCGCTCGTCTTCCAATCGCGCTTCGGACCCGAGGCCTGGTTGCAACCCTACGCGGACGTGTTCGTGCCCGCCCTCGCGGCGACCCACAAGCGCGTCGCGATCACGATGCCCGGCTTCACCGCCGACTGCCTCGAGACGATCGAGGAGATCGGCTTGCGATTGCGCGACTCGTTCCTCGAGGCCGGTGGAGAGGACCTCGTAGTCGTGCCGTGCGTGAACGACTCCGACCTGCTGCTCGAGGGGCTGGCCGGGCTGGTTCGGGAAGGTCGCGGCGAGGCCTGAACTGTCGACCTGGAGGGATCCGGGTCCGTGGGTAGGCGGCCATACCGCCGGGCGATGGGCATCCCGCCGGGGGAATAGTGGTAGCGGTGAGTGGACTCGAACCACCGACACACGGCTTATGAAGCCGTTGCTCTAACCAACTGAGCTACACCGCCGTGGGACCGTGCCGGCCGCGATCGTTGCGGGCGGAAAGCCCGCCGCGAGCGTCGTTCCCGGCAGAGGGCGAGGGAATGTAGCGGTGGTCCTCCAGGGGGTCAAGGCGCGCGGCAGGAGGGGGTGCTCGTAGGATCGATGGGTGGCGCTCCAAGAAAGGGGCAGTTTTCTTGGCGCTTCGGGCCGCGCTTGACGTTTTGTTGGTTGACGGGATCCACGTGCTTGCGGCCGCGAGGTCGGAAGTGCGGGGGAAGCCCGCCCGGCCGGATGACTTTCAGAGAGGGAAGTCGCCGGCAAGGGGGAACCGACGAGAGAGATGACCGCGCGCCCGTCTGTCCGGACGGGCGCGCGGTTTTTTCATGCTCTCGGCGGATAATGCGCGCTCCGCATACGGATCTCGGCGGGTGATGCGCGCTCCGCCTACGGATCTCGGACGGTGATGCGCGCTCCGCGTACGGATCTCAGCCGGTGACGCGCGCTCCGCGTACGGAGTGGTACGCGAGGCTGCGGCTCACGACCGATCCCGTGCTCTCGTCGTAGACGTGACAGCTGTCGATCGGACGCGAGTAGACGTGCAAGGAGACGCCGTGTGAGCCGGCGCGCGGTCGGACGCGGTGCAGCGCGATGTCGTCGTTGATGAACGCGACCTTGCCGGGGGCGAAGAGCTTCGGCTGGCCCTTGAGCGGACAGCCGCGACTTCCCGGCGGCGGACTGTCGAACTGCTGCTCTTCGATCTCGCCGTCGAGGACGGCCATCCAGCAGTTCTGACCAGCGTGGTTGTGAATCGGGCTCGATTGGCCCGCGTTCCAGCACAGGAGCAGCATCTCGAACCACTCGTTGCGCGCGATCAGGTTGCGCGTGTACGTGGCTGCGTCGAAGAGTGCGAACTCGCGCCAGTCGGCGTGCTCGCGCGCATAGGCCGACAGGATGCGCGCGATGCCCGGCCCCTTGGGATCACGGCCGAACTCCGCGAGGAGCGGGTCTTCCAGCGCGAGGAGGATCGAGGACTTCAGCACGCTTCGCTCCGGCCGTGGTTGCGCACGGTACAGCGCGGCTCATGAACGCAGCGCGTGGCTTCGATATGGGTGGTTTCGATCCGAGTCGACATCGACCTCATTGTGTCACGACCCGGCTTGCAGCGCCTCATTCGCGCTCTTGCGCTCCATCCAGGTTCTCCACCCCACCGCGCGCGATCGCGAAGAGCAGGCACGCGGGGTTGTCGTCCCCTATCGGCCGCGCGCGGTCCCCGAGTGCGATCGGACTGTGGACGCTGTTCGAGGGGTAGCGCAGGTAGGTGCCGGCGCGGTGCTCCCCGCGGTCGTCGCGGTACCCGCCGCGCAGGACGAGCACCTCTTCGACGTCGAGGTGGCGGTGCGCCGGATAGCCACAGCCCGGATCCATGCGGATCAGGACGGTGGAGTCGCGCGACTTGCCCTCGTGCGGCGGACCCGCGGCCGAGCCCCGGGCCCCGTCGGAGGCGATCGGGTCGTCGGAGGCGATCGGGTCGTCAGAGGCGATCAGGTCGCGTGAGGCGATCGTGCCCAGCGCAGCCATCGGGTCGCGTGACGCGGGCTCGTCCTGCAGCGGAATCCAGGCGATGCCCGGATGGCGCGTCGACCTCCACGGAAGCGAAGCTTCGTCGAGCTTGAGGGTGAAGCCCTGGATCTGCATCCTGCAGCCGCGAGCTTAGCGCACGCGCACGCTCGCCGCCGCCGCAGGATGGACGAGTTCCGCATCGAAACGCTGACACCGTGGATCGAGCTTCTGTGCGAAGCCGGTGACGCACGCGCTCGCGACCGGCTCCTGCTCGAGGGCGTCCTCGCGCTCGGTCTCGCCGACGCCGCGGCGATCTGGCGTCGCGGAACGGACGGAGCCTGGCGCCAGCACGTCGCGCGCGGGCCCGCCGATCTGCTGCCGCGAGAGAGCGACGTCACGGCCGTCGCGGAGCGCAGGCTCGCGTTCGACACGCTGGCCGCGCGGCGCGTGCACGTGAGCAACGGTGTGGCCCTCGCCCTCGGGGGCGTCACCCAGGAGCACGATCAGCTCGACGTGGCCGAGGCCCTCCTTGCGACCTACGCGCTCGTCACGGCCGGTTCCGATGCGGACGTCTGGCCGGCACCGCTCCCCGTCCGCAAACGCCATGCGACTCCGAGGAACCGTCCGAGCGGATCGGAGGAGGCGCGCCGCGTGCAGCACGACCTGCGCAACGCGCTGACGAGCCTGCGCGCGACCGAAGACCTGCTCGCGCGCTTCGCCGACGGGCTCTCCGAGGACGAG
Source organism: Planctomycetota bacterium (assembly GCA_038330085.1). GTDB lineage: Bacteria > Planctomycetota > UBA1135 > UBA1135 > JAEUIA01. Next base: position 7,632 of record JBBQNP010000085.1, read on the forward strand.
TCGGAGAAGTTCCGGACCGCCGTCGAGCGCGAGTGCTCGCGCGCGGGCGCCCTCCTCGCCCAAGGTCTGTGTGCGCAGGGGCTTGCACTCCCGGTCTCTGGGTCGGCTGACGGAGCACCCAACGGTACGCACGGTCTGGGCGCAATTCGGTCCGAAGCGACGAGCCGGCCGGCACAAGTGGTCGAGCAGGTCCTCGAGGCCGAACACGCGGCCTCGGTCCGGGCCGGAATCGAGACGCGGGTCCTCATCGACCCCGCGGTTCGAGGCAGAGTGTGCGCTATCACGCCTCAGCGCCTCGCGCGCGTCGTGCAGAACCTGCTCGTCAACGCACGCCAGGCGCTGTTGCGGGACGCGAGCGCACCGACCGTGGAAATGGTTCCGCGTGCAAGGACAGCGTCAGGGTGCGTGTGGCTGACCCTAGAGCTCGCCCGGGACGCGCGCGTGCCAAGCCTCGTGCTCCTCGTCGAAGACGACGGTCCCGGCATCGGGCCGCACGATCTCGAGCGCGTGTTCGCACCCGGTTACACGACGCGCAAGGGCGAGGGTTCTGGGAGCGGACTCGCGATCGTGCGCTCGCTCGTGGAGGCAGCAGGCGGCTCGGCGTGCGCCGAGGTGCGCGTCCTGGGAGGTGCGCGCGTGCGCGTTTTCCTTCCACTCGAAAGGGACGACGCAACAGCCTCCTCCGCGGATCCCTGAGATCGCCAAAAAGTTCGCTTGGATCTTGTCGGGCTCCCGAACGCCGCCTAGAGTTGGGCCGTGCAGCGGGAAACCGCTGTGCATGTGAGTCCCATCAAGAGGCACTGCACTTTGCGAGCGGTGTGGTGCCCGGGAAGCTTGATGGAAACTCCTCTCTCCCTCGGGCCGATGGCGTCAAAAACCATCGGCCCCCTCCATTTTCAGGGTGCGGCTTGGCGGGTGAAGCTGGGCTTTTCGGGTGAGCCTGTGCTCGCCAGATAAGCCTGCCTCGCCGGATAAGGCTGCGCTCGTGCGGAGTGGGTCATCGGCGCGCGCAGGGAACTCCAAGCGCGGGGCGAGATGATTCCGCGCCTCCGGCACGGTTCCGGCCGGCGCGATGCGCCCGGAAATACCGGTCGGATCGCGCCGGTCGGCTCGAGGGGGACAAGGTGGCCGTGCGGGAATCGTCTAGAACCGCCCGACCGTCAGGAGGGGATGGTTAAGACCCCGGTCTCAGGGGAACGTTCTCAGGGGAACGTGACGATCCAGTGGTGCGGTGCGGGATCGGTCTCGGTGATCGCGAACGTGTGCGTCAATGCGTCGAATGTGCCGGATGCGCTGACGCCGTCGCGCGTGACGGAGGTTGGGGCAGCGGGCACGTAGAGGAACTGCACGACGTCGCCCGTGCCGTCGGCGGTCGAGAGATCGAGGGTGACGGGCCCGGTCAGGGTGATGCCCAGTGAGGCCGCGTTGACGCGCAGGCGCCGCAGGTTCTGCGTGGACGAGAGGGTGAGGCGCTTCGCCGCCGCGTCGACGCTCCAGTCGAAGGGCGTGAAGGCGCCGGTTGCATCCTGCTCGACGAAGAAGCCGAGCCACTGTCCGTCCTCGTCCGCCAGCGAGGTCTCGCTTCGGGGGAGGGAGAGCGTGAACTGCGAGAGCCAGTTGCACACGAAGGCGGGGTCGAGCGTCGTCCACGCGTGGATCGAGCCGGGCGCCATGTGCAGGGTGTTGTTGACGTTCAGGGGCTGGATGTGGTTCGCGAACGCGATCGTCTGGTTCTGGAGGTACGCGGTCGGCTCGTTAGCTGCCAGCCACACGAGCGTCGGCACGTGCCCGAGGTTGCGCGCGAAGTCGGTGCCGACACCGATCAGGTTGGAGACCGGATCGAGGTCGATGGTCGAGCAGCGCTGGTACGCGAACGGTTTTTGCGCCGGCGTCCCGCCGTACAGCTCCTCGAGCACGTCGGGCACTTCGAGGTTCGCGCCGGGCGTCGGGATGTTGTCGTCCAAGTCGTTGTCGTCGTACTCGTTGAACCACGTGTTCGCGAGCGATACGCCGCCGGTGTGGTCGCACACCGCCGCGAACATGAGGCTGCGCGGATCGAGGTGTCGCGCCGCGTAGTTCACGACCGACCCGCCGCCCATCGAGAACCCGACGCCGTACACGCGGGTCGGATCGATCGGGAAGAGCGAGCGCACGAGCTCGAGCGAGGCCTTGATGTTGATCTGGCTCTCGAGGTTGCCGAAGTTCTTCTGGCGTGCGCCAAGCGGACAGATGGCGTACCAGCCGCGGCTCGTGACTTCGGGGATGAACCCCGAGCTGATCAGGTCGCCGTGCGACGAGCCGAACTTGTGGAAGACGACGAGGAGCGGCGTCGGTCCGGTCGGCGGCACCAGCGGCACCTGGAGGAGGAACTTCTCCTGCCAGCCCGAACCCGTGTTGTTGAGCACGAACTCGTAGAGGCCGACGTACCCCGCGACGGGGTGCGCGCGATAGCGGACCACCGCCGATGCGGCGAGTCGCGCGGCTTCCTCGGGCGACATGTGGATGTAGTCGAGCTCGTCGACGTCGCTCTGCCCGCGCTCGGACGACGATGCGCCGTCGAGGATGCTCCTCGTGCCGCGGTCGCGACCGCCCGCGCCCGAGTCGACAGGGGGCGCGTCGACGGGCGGCCCATCGACAGGAGGCTCCGTGATCGGAATCGTCCCGCCGCCGGACCCCGAGCCGGGTCCGCTGACGTCGATCGGCGTCTGCACGCCCGTGCCCGACTGCGAGCAGGCGGTGACGGCCAGGAGACACAGCGCGGATGTGATTCGATGGAGCATGCGTGTTGCGGTGCGGTCAGCGAGAGCGCGCGTTGCACTCGGGCCCGCCCTCTACCCCGAGGCGGCCTGAGAGGAACCGATCAACCTACTCTAACCTGCCTGCGCGGGGCCGGACGGAGAACGTCGCTAGGTCACGAAGAGCGTTCGAAACGGGTGGAAAGTCGCATTTTCGCGTTCGGTCGACGTTGCCGCCCGGGGCGCGTGAAAACGTCATCACGTGCGCTCGTGCGATGCCGTTTGGCAGGTCCGGCCGACCCGATCGCGCACTCTCTACCGAGACCCGAAAAGGATTTCACGTAGGACGCCGAAGCGCAGGCCGCGCCCACTCACGCGCAGGTTCGCCGCACCAATGCGCTCCAGGGTCGCGGCGAGACAGGTCAAACCGGCGGGCAGGATCAGCGCGCGCTCGGCTTCGAGCGGCAGCGCGAGCCGCGCCGCGGCCGGCATGCGCGCGAGTCGCTCGGCCCACTGCCGCGCTCGAGCCGTGTCGACGAGCACACCTTCGGCCGCACGCGCATCGAAGCGCGGCAGGTCCAGTGCGAGGCAGGCCAGGTTCACCGCGGTCCCGCCCAGGGCGACGACGGTGCGTCCGCGTGCGACGCCCTCCGGAAATGCAGCGACCGCGGAGCGCGCGTGCTCGATCATGCGCTCGAAATCGGACGCGGCGGGGAACATCTCCGACAGCACGACGGCGCCGATCGGCACCGACCGGCGCAGGTCCAATGCGGTGCAAGCGATCTCACTGCTGCCGCCGCCCACGTCGACGACGAGCGCATCGGGACCGACGCCTTCCGCTTCGACGGCGAGAGCACCCAGGCGCGCTTCGTCCTCGGCCGGAAGGATCTCGACATCGAGCCCGACGCGTGCGCGCACCGCGGCGACGAACTCGCGCGCGTCGCTTGCGCGGCGCAAGACCGCCGTGCCCACGACGCGCGTCCGCTCGCGCGCGACCTGCAGCGTGTCGAGCTTCTGTGCGAAGTGCGCGAGCACTTGGATCGTGCGTTCCCGCGCCGCCGGATCGAGCGTGCCGCGTGTCGCGATGCCCGCGCCCAACCGCGGCGTCTGACACTCGTCGTGCACGACCTCGAGTTCGGCTCCGCTCGCGCGCGCGACCAGGAGCAAGGTCGTGTTCGTGCCCAGGTCGATCGCGGCGGCCAGATCGTGCTTCATCGCGGCAGTTTCATCGCGGCCCGTTCGTTCCGCTCACGTCGTCGCACGCGGAAGGTCGGAGAACGAACCGTAGCAAACGCCCGTCAACGTGAATACCTGCACGCGGTCGCCGTCGTGGTCGATCACGGCGACGCGCGAGAGACGGTCGCTGTCGCTCTCGTCGAGCGCCAGGTCCGTGGGCTCGAACACCTGACCCGTCTCCGTGCCCGACCTCGCGAGCGTGCGCACGAGGCTCGCGTTTGCGTCGAGCAGATGCACGGCGCTGTTCTCCTCGCCGCCGGTCGCGACGAGGATCCGTCCGTCGCTGAGCGACTGTACCGCTCGCGGCTGCACCGCAGCGTGCACGTCGCGCGCGCGCGGCGGAGGAAACGCCCAGTGGAACTCGCCGTCGCGAAAGACCTGGATCAGACCGCTCTTGCGCTCGCACGCGTACACGAAGCGGCCGCGCATCGAGACGCGCACGATGTCGCCGAACCGCTCCAGCGGATCGCCGCGCGAGCGCATCGTCTGCACGAGCGTCGCGTTGCGGTCGAACACCTGCAGCGTGCCGCGCAGCTCGCCGCGCGATGCGACGAGGATGCGCGTGTCGTCCTCCACGCCCTGGATCGCGACGGACACGGGCTGGAGGAGCGCGTTGCCTTCCGCTCCCGGCGGTGCGCGCCAGGCCGAGATCTCCCCGCCGAACACGGTGAACGTGCGCAGTGCGCGCGACGTACTGTCGGCGACCCAGATGCGCATGTCGGCGTCGACCGCGATCCCGTCCGCGCCGGCAGCACCGCCGTCGAGACCCGCGAAAGAAAACCCTTCGCCGATGCGGCCCCCGTCCATGTCGTACGTGCGGATCTCGCCCGAACGCGCGTGCCGTGCGACGTGGAGGACGCCGTTGCGAAACGCCAGGCTGCCGATCACGGAGCAGCTCCCGGCCAAGTCGCCACGATCCTCATCGCGCCCTCGAACATCTCAAGACCGTCGGCGTCATTCACACAGGATGCGATCCGACGGCTCGCGATGGCAACGGGCGAGGTGTCCGCCGTGCGCGAAACGCGGGCACCGAGCCCTCAGCCGGCGATCATGAACCCGCGTGCGTGTCCTGATACCCGACGTGTCCTCGAGGCCTCAGCGCGGGCTGGTGTCCGCGATAGGCGGCTCGATGCGCTGCGTCTCACCGGGCGGGATGATGTGTCGTCCGCTCGCTTCCGTTCGCGTCACGTCGCCGCGCTCGCACGTGATCACCGTCACACCGTCCTGCACCTTGACGACCACCGCGCCGGCGCGAACTTCCACGGCGCCGAGCGGCAGGATCAGGATCGCGTCCCCTTCCGCGCGCGCTTCACCGGCGAAGAAACGCACCGCCACCTTGTCCGTGCGGTCTACGAGGAAGCTCGAGTCGGGAGCGAACGTGATGCGGCTCTCGCCGAAGGACAGCTCCGCGCGCGCTCCCGCACCGGTCGTGCAACCGTCGCCGCGATTCACTGCAACGCGTTCATCCGTCTTCATGGCGGCCTTGCCGCGCGTGACGACGCCGGCCAGCGAACGCAGCTCGACCTTCTTCGTCCCCGATTGCGTGACGATCATGAGGATCAACGCGATCACGGTCACCGGCAGGAAGAGGCGCGGCAACTTCGTACCGCGACCGGCGTTGGTTGCGATCAAGCTGCGACGCGCGCGCTCCTCGAACAGCCTGTCGGTCGCGCGCTCCGTGACGTTCGTCGCACCGCGCGCGAGACGCGCCGCTTCCTGCACGAGTTCGTGGTAGGCGAACGTGCACACGCTGCAGGCCGACATGTGTGTGCGCCAGGCGGGCGGCGGCCCGACTTGCGTCGGACCGGCGACGAAGGCGCGCATGCCCGCGCGAGCTTCTTCGCAAGCGGCCGATGTGCGGGCTTGCGGACTCGTGGAATCGGGGTTCGGGGACGGGATCACGGCGTTTCGCTCATCGGCGCCGTGCAGCCGGGACTTGAGCGCGGTCGGATCGGCGGCGGATCGAGGCCGGCCGCTCGACTGCGAGCGAGATCAAGCCAAGCGCTCGACGCCCAGCGCGATGCGCCGCAGCGTCCGCTCTGGACCGAGCCAGCTCATGATGTCGAAGGTGTCCGGACCGCCTGACAGACCGCTCAACGCGCACCGCAACGGCTGGAACAACGCCGGCATCTTCAAACCGCGCTCGGCGATCCACGCCTTGCCTGCGTCGCGCAACGCCCCTGCGTCGACGCCGGTCTCGATGCGCGGGCGCAACCAGTCGAGGAACGCCTTCAACGTCTCGATGCGCGCGACCTGTTTGCGCGCGTTGGCTTCCGCGCCTGGATCGTAGACGAGCTTCTCGTCGTCGACGAACAAGTAGCGCAAGCGCTCGACCAGATCGGAGTACGTGTGCACGCGCTCCTTCTCGCCGGCGACGACGGCGAGCCACCACCCGTGCCGCTCCCGAATCTCCGCCTCGGTCATGAGCTCCGCGCGCACGGCGTAGGGTGCGCACATCTGCGCCACGTGCTCCAACGTGTCGCGACGGATGTACTCGCCCGCCATCCAGTTGCATTTTTCGAAGTCGAACACCGCGCCGGCCTTGCTCACGTCGTTGATGTCGAAGTTCGAGACCAGCTCGGCGACGTTGAATATCTCCTGCGATCCGTTCAAGGCCCAGCCCTGCAGGCACAGGAAGTTGACCATCGCGTCCCGCGGGTAGCCCTTCTCGATGTAGTCCGACAGCGCCGTGTACTCCGTCTCTTTGCGCTTGCTGAGCTTCTTGCGGTCGGCACCGAGCATCAACGGCAGGTGACCGAACTCCGGTTGCGCGCGGCCGAACGCTTCGTAAAGCAACACCTGCTTGGGCGTGTTGACCAGGTGCTCCTCGCCGCGGAACACGTGCGTGATCTCCATGTCGACGTCGTCGCACACGACGACGAAGTTGTACGTGGGGTTACCATCGCTTCTCACCATCACCCAGTCCTCGACCTCCACATTGTCGAAGACCACATCACCGCGCACGTGATCGAGGAACCGCGTCTTACCGCTCGGCACCGCAAACCTCAGCACGAAAGGCTCGCCCACCGCGCGTTCGTCCGACACCGCGCGCGTCAGCCGCCGGCACAACCCGTCGTACGCCAGCCGCTCCTTCGCTGCCTTTTGCGTCTCGTGCAATTGCTCCAGCCGTTCGCGCGAGCAGAAGCACCGATACGCCTTGCCCCCATCGAACAACTGCTGCGCCAACTCCTTGTGGCGGCCGATCCTCCGAGCCTGGTGATACGGCGCATGCGGGCCCCCGACGTCGGGACCCTCGTCCCAATCCAACCCGAGCCAGCGCAGCCCGCTCAAGATCGCGCGCTCATGCTCTGCTGTCGAACGCTCCGGATCCGTGTCCTCGATGCGCAGCAAGAACTTGCCGCCCCTCCCCCGCGCATACGCCCAGTTGAACAACGCCGTGCGCGCACCGCCGATGTGCAGCTTCCCAGTCGGACTCGGAGCAAAGCGCACACGGACAGAATCACCAGCGGTCTTGGACAAGTTGAGCTCGATGCGAAGCCGCGTTGCAACCGCAGACAACCCGCGGCGGGGCGAGGAGGATAGGAGATCGGCACACACGCCGCCACGCAGCACGGCGGTCACCCGCCTCTACTGTGCCTGGCACAGTACAGGCGGGTCGTGCCTGGCGCAGTGCAGGCGTGGTCCACCCCTCGCCTCGTCATCGCCCAATCAAGTTGTCCCCTACCTAGCCGACCGGCGCGAGCCGACCGGTATTTCCGGGCGACTCGCGTCGGCCGGAACCGCGCCGTAGGCGCGGAACATCTCGCCCCGCGCTCGGTGCTGCCGCGCTCGCACCTGCCGCGCTCGCACCTGCGTCCCCAGTCACACCCCCTCCTACTGACAACCCCACCCGCCGTATATCCTCCCCCCATGCCGAAACCCCCTCCCACGCGCGACCTCATCCGCCGCGCCCCCAAGATCAACCTGCACGATCACCTCGACGGCGGCCTCCGTCCCACCACCGTCCTCGAGCTCGCCGATCGCATCGGCTACACCGAGCTTCCCGAGAAAGACCCCGCCCGCCTCGCCGACTGGTTCGCCGCCGGTGCCGCGCGCGGCAGCCTTCCTCTCTACCTCGAGGGCTTCCGTCACACGATCGCACTGATGCAATCCGCCGAATCCCTCGAGCGCATCGCATACGAGTACGTCGAGGACATGGCGCGCGACAACGTCGTCTACTCCGAGGTCCGCTTCGCCCCGCACTTCCACACCCAACGCGGCCTCGGCCTCGACGCCGTGATGGAAGCCGTCGCCAAGGGCCTCGAGCGCGGCAAAGAGTCCTTCGGCGTCGACGCGCGCATCATCGTGTGCGCGATGCGCAACCTCTCCGCGATGCTCTCGATGCAGATGGCCGAGCTCGCCGTCGCGTGGCGTTCGCGCGGTTGCGTCGGCTTCGACCTAGCTGGCGAAGAAGCCGGCCACCCCGCCAAGCACCACATCGACGCGTTCCACCTCGTGAAGCGCATGAACTTCGCGATCACGATCCACGCCGGCGAGAGCTTCGGACCGGAATCCATCTGGCAAGCGCTCCAATACTGCGGCGCCCACCGCATCGGTCACGGCACGCGCCTGATCGAGGACATGGTCCTCTACGAGGGCAAGGTCATCAGCATGGGCCCGCTCGCGCAGTACGTGCTCGACCACCGCATCCCGATCGAGATGTGCCTCTCGTCGAACGTGCACACCGGGGCGACCGTCGACCTCGAGCACCATCCGTTCCCGCACTACATGCGCAAGGGTTATCGCGTCACGCTGAACACCGACAACCGCCTGATGTCGCGCACGAACATGACCGACGAGCTGATGCTGGCGGTCGACCACTTCGGCTGCACGCTCGAGGAGATCGAGAAGATCACGATCAACGGCATGAAGAGCGCCTTCGCGCACTACGACGAGCGCATCAAGGTCATCTTCGAGCGCATCAAGCCCGGCTACGCGGCGCTGCGCGCGCCCCGCTGACTGCCCGACTGCTACCGATCAGTACACGATCGTCTGATAGCGCAAGACGTCGTGGGCCAGCACCCACGGCGGGCTGCCGGCGGGCACGTCGATGCTGTCGACGACGACGAACCACGTGCTCGGTCCAGTCCACGTCGGGAGGGGCAAGGTCACGACCGCTTCACCCGAAGCCCGCGTGGTCCCCGGAAGATCCAACACCATCATCTGCAGCGCACCCGCTGCAGGCAGACGGTAGACGCTCGTGTGCACGACGTAGCCCGCACCCGCGGGAACGCTGCCGTCCTTGAGCACGATCCTGCCGGTCAGGATGTCCTGACCCTGCACCGTCGCTACCGAGAGCTGCACCGAGTCGACGTGCGCCGGATCGGCGAACGTGTTCGAGAGCGTCGTGAGAACCGTGCTCGAGTCGATCACGATGTTGAGCTCTGGATCGCGCAGCTCGAGGTTCACCGTGTACGACGTCCCCGGATCCAGGTCGTTCAGGATGCACCAGTGCTCCGTGTCGAACTGGTGGTCGAGCGGCAGGCGTTGGATCGGCGGTCCTCCGTTGATGTGGACGTGCACGCGGCAGGGCTCGCTCGTCTGGAACTCGAACTTGAGCGTGTTCGTCGTCGCGTACACGAGGTGCACCGGCCCGAGGAGTTGCGGCGACGTCGTGTCGAGGGGCGCGCTCGCATCGACGGTCAAGGGGTTCATGCCGAGCGACACTTCGTATCCGTCGGGGAAGCGGTCGCCGTCCGTGTCGGAGACATCGGGGTTGGTCCCGAGGCGCGCTTCGTCCACGTCGTAGAGCCAGTCCATGTCGCGGTCGACGCCGCGGCTCAGCCCGCATCCGAGCGGGACGCCGATGAACGTCACCGGCCGGCCGTTGCGCACTTCGTCGAGCAGCACCGACACGTCGATCGGCGCCACGGTCGAATCGGCGAGTTGATACATGCTCGTGCCGCGCAGGTACATCCCCGTGCGCGCGAACGTCGCCGGGGTCGCGCCGGTCGGCGGCGTGCGCATCACGACGAGATCGCAGTTGCCCAAATCCGCTTGCGAGCGCAGGTACGAGAGGTCTGAGCGGAACGTGGTGAGGTTGTCCGCGCGCGCGGTAGTCTGGAACGCTGTTGCCGGTGCGAGGCCCGAGTCGAATGCGCGCAGGAACGCGGCGATGTCGTGCGCTTCCGACGCCGTCAACGCGAAGTGCGGTTGTCCCGGGCTCGCGTGGTCGGGGCGCAGGATCGTCTCTTCCAGCGTCGCGAAGACGCCCGCGTGCGTCAGGCCCGTGCCCAGCTCGGGTCGCGTGCCGTACGCACCGCCGACCGTCATCGAGGTGCCTTCCTTGGTTCCGACGCCGCGCAGCTGCGGCACGTCGGCCGACACGATGACGCCGCCCGCGGTTTCGGCCACGACCTCGCCGCGCGTGCCGAGCGGAAGCGTGTGGCACGAGGCGCACGTCATCCCGTTCAAGACAGGCTGGTTCATGAACAAGTCGGCGCCGTGCTGCTCCGCGCTCGAGAGCGTGCGGTCGGGCCGTTCGTTGGGGTTCGCCGGCCAAGCCAGGCGATCGATGAAGTGGCGCAGGTACTGGAAGTCCGCGCCGACGTTCGCGGGAACGCCGTTCACTTCGCGCTTGAGCAGCGTGATGAACGAGTCGTTGAACTCGTTGAGGTGGTGTTTCTCGCCGCGCCAGTGGTACGGGCCGCTCTCTTCGAGACGCCGCCCGCTCTGCGTGATCATCGGGCCCTTGACGTCGGTGCCGAACTGCATCTGCGCGGCGGGCGTCGTCGGCGGATCGAGGTACTTCGAGAGATCCCAGGCGATGCCGTCGGTGTGGCCGTCTACGTGGCACGAGGCGCACGAGGACGTCTTCGACTTCGAGTTGTACGCGTCGGTGAAGAGGTGACGGCCCAGGCGCTCTTCGCCCGAGCTGGCCTCGAAACCGATCGTCATCGGCAAGACGCTCGAGACCACGAACGGGATCGTCGTCGGCAGCGTCGCGAGCGGGATGCGGGCGACCGACACGTCATTCTTGTTGAGCACGTAGAGCGTGCTGCCGTCAGGTGACACGACGCAAGCGCGCGGTTGCGTGCCCGCGGGGTAGCCAAAGCGCGGCGGCAGGGTCACGACCCCGCGCCAGGCGATGCCGCCGTTCGGCAGCACGTCGAGGACCGCCACGTTGTCGCTGCCGTAACCGGTCACGTAGGCGCGCGTGCCGCTCGGGTTGAACGCTACGCACGTCGGTTGCGCACAGCGCACCCCCGGCGGCGCGAACACGTCGAGGTCGAGCACGCGCGTCGGCTGCACGCCGGTTGCATCGACGACGGTGAGGCGGTTCGAGACCACGCGGCC
>JBBQNP010000086.1:0-18794 GCA_038330085.1 Planctomycetota bacterium
GTACGTGCCACAGGACAGCTTCCTCTTCAGCGAGCCGTTCCGAGACAACGTGTCGTTCGGCGTCGATGGCGAGCTTTCGGACGCGAACCTGAAGAACGTCGTCGACCTCGCGTGCATGACGGAAGAGGTCGAGCGCTTTCCCAAGGGCTACGACCAGCTCATCGGCGAGCGCGGCGTCACGTTGTCCGGCGGACAACGCCAACGCACGTGCATCGCGCGCGCGCTCGCGAAAGAGCCGAACATCCTCGTGCTCGACGACGCCTTGTCGGCGGTCGACACGGAGACCGAGACGAAGCTGATCGACAACCTGAAGCGCGCCGGATCGGGCCGCACGGTCGTGATCGCGGCGCACCGCTTGAGCTCGGTCGCGCGCGCGGACCAGGTCGTCGTGCTGCGGCGCGACGGAACGATCGAAGCGATCGGCAAGCACGCCGACTTGATCGCGCGCGACGGTTGGTACCGCGACACGTGGCAGCGTCAGCAGGCGCAAGACGAGCTGTCGGTGCTATGAGCGCGCCCCGCAAGAGCAACGATCGCGATCCGGTCGGCAACGTGCTCGACGCAGTGCCCTCCACGAACGGCACGTCAACCGGATCCGCGTCCTCGAACGGTGCGAAGTCCGCGCGCAGCGTGAAGCGCGACAAGAAGCGCAAGCTCGATCAGGACGACGATCCGTTCGACGAGTACGTGGTCTCGAAGGCGTGGGACAGCTCGCTCTTCCGGCGCCTGCTGCGCTTCGTCAAACCGCACGCGAGCCTTTTCGTCGGCAGCTTCATCGTGCTCGCCGTCCTGTTCATTCTGGACTTGCTCGGTCCGTGGATGTGGAAGCACGCGCTCGACGGCCCGGTGAACGGCGCGATCCGCGAGCGCAGCCTCAATGGTCCCACCGCCGACGTCAGCGTGTTCCTGCACCAGTTCTGGTGGTGGATCGGCGCGTACCTCGCGAGCGTCTTGATCGCCGTTTATTTCCGCTACCTGGAGGTCGCGCAGCTCAATCGCACGGGTCAGATCGTGATCAGTGACCTGCGCCAACAACTGTTCCGGCACATGCAGTCGCTCGACCTGTCGTTCTTCGACAAGCGACCGACCGGATCGCTCGTGACGCGCGTGACGTCCGACGTCGAGAACCTGAACGAGATGTTCACGTCGGGGATGGTCGTGCTGTTGTTCGACCTGATCAAGGTCGTTGCGCTGCTCGGCATCCTGTTCACGCTCAACTGGAAGCTCGCGCTCGTCGTGCTGTGCGGCACGCCGTTCCTGATCGGCATCTCGCTCGCATTCCGCGGCGGCGCGCGCAATGCGCACCGTGCAGTTCGCGCGCGCTTGTCGCGCTTGAACGGTTACCTGCAGGAGGTGTTGCAAGGCATCCGCGTCGTGCAGGTGTTCCGTCGCGAGGTGCAGGTGTCCGCGCGCTTCGCCGAGCACCTCGTGCGCTACCTGCGGGCGAACTTGCGCACGATCTTCCTCTTCGCGCTGTTCTTCCCCGCGCTCGATCTCGTCGTGAGCGGAATGCAGAGCTCGACGCTGTGGGTCGGCGGGATCTCGATCGCCGGCGCTCACTTGAGCTTCGGCGAGTTCGTGCAGTTCTGGTTCTACCTCGCGATGCTCGTCTCCCCCATCCGTGAGTTGGGCGAGCGCTACAACGTGTTGCAGAGCGCGTTCGCCTCGTCGGAGCGCATCTTCCAGGTGCTCGACACCGCGCCGTTGGTCGCCGACGCTCCGCCGCGCGGCACGACGCAGCCGTTGCGCGGACACGTGCGCTTCGAGCACGTGTCGTTCGCCTACGACGGCACGACCGAGGTGCTCAACGACGTCTCGTTCGAGATACCGCCAGGCAAGACGGTCGCCGTCGTTGGCGCAACGGGTGCCGGCAAGTCGACGATCGTCAACCTGATCTTGCGCTTCTACGATCCGACCGCGGGGCGGATCACGCTCGACGGCGTGGACCTGCGCGAGCTCAACCTGGCCGAGCTGCGCAAGAACTTCGGGCTCGTGTTGCAGGAGGACTTCCTCTTCGCCGGAACGATCGAGGAGAACCTCGTGATGGATCGACCCGAGGTGACGGACGAAGCGCTCGAGGAAGCGCTCGAAGCCTCGCGCGCCGACGAAGTGATCGCGCGCCTGCCGCTCGGTCTCGATTCGCACGTCGCCGAGCGCGGGGCGACGTTCTCGACGGGCGAGAGACAGTTGCTCGCGATCGCGCGCGCGCTCGCCGGCTCACCGAGGATCGTGATCCTCGACGAAGCGACCGCGTCGGTCGACTCCGGCACCGAAGCCAAGATCGAAGCCGCCACGCGCGAGCTGCTCGCCGGCAAGAGCGCGCTCGTCGTCGCGCATCGCCTGTCGACCGTCCGTCGCGCCGACAAGATCCTCGTGATGCACCGCGGCAAGCTGCGCGAGAGCGGCACGCACGAAGAGCTGATCGCGAAGGACGGCATCTACGCCCGTCTGCACCGTTTGCAGTTCAGCGAAATGGGCGCAGCCTGATCGATCGACCGCACACGGGTCCGCTCAGCGCAGGTGCAGCTCGATCACGGTCTGCGGGATCGTCATCGAATCTATCTTCAACGTCTCCCGTGCGACGAGCCCTGTGTCGCTGGTGGCTTCGATGCGATATGTGCCGAGTATCAGGTTCGCCACGAGCGCGTTCTTGATCGTGGGCGGATACTCGGACGTGTATACCACCGCACCGGTGGAATCGAACGCGCGCAAGGTGATGAGCTTGTACGGCGTACTCCCCTCGGGCACGACCAACTTCACGCCACGTGACGTCGCGATTTCCGCCGTGATCTCGACCTCGGTCGTGCGATGCAACTCGATGTTCACGTTCGTCACCGGAGCGCGCACCCACGGGCTGAACAGCTTGAGCTCATAGGCACCCGGCTCGATTCCGTCGAGCGTGCCGATGTCGCCGTTCCAATGGACGCCGAGCCCCATCTTGGCTCCCGGCTTGAACAACGTCAGCGAGGGCGGTCCCTGATCGGGCTTCAATTCCGGCGGCACGTGCAGGCGCACCTTCAGATTTCCGGCCCCGCTGATGCGCACATCTCCCACGTCGAGCTCCTGTTCGCGCACCAGATTCAGATCGCTGAGCGTCCGCGCGGGCAAGTTCTCCGCGGTGACCTCGATGTCGTAACTCCCCGGCTGCAAGGCCTCGGCGCGGAAACGACCGTCGGCATCGATCTTCACGGGCAAGTACTGGTTCACGCCTTTCCGATGCCATCGGATGATCGCGGCCGACAACGGGCTTCCGTTTTCCTCGATCACGCGTCCGCGTATCGAGGACGAGTGCATGTCGTTCGGGGAGACGGTGATGACGATGTCGTGATCGCCGCCCTTGACGCCGTCCTTCTGCACGGAAAGTTGGTCGGAGGTCTTGCCCGGTTCGCACACCTGAAGTGCGACGGCTTCGATCGGCCAGTTCTCGATCTCGAATGCGCCTTGCGCGTTCGTGTGCGCGCTGCGGAGTGCGTGAGACTTCCTCAGCCCACCTTGCGGCGGATCCGGATTGACGGCGTTCACGTTCCAGCCCACGAGCGGTTTGCCCGCTTCGTCGACGACCTTTCCTGTGACGTTCGGGTTTGGATGCACCGTCACGTCCCACACCACGTCGTCGCCAGCCTTCAGATCGAACGTGCGGCGCGCCTCACCGCGCTGGCCCGCGTCCATGCGCAGTTCGACGGAGCCCGCGGGCAAGCATGCGAGCACATAGCTCCCGTCAGCACGCGAGCTGGTGTCGTTCAGCGTTCCCCAATACGCTTCGTCCGTGTACGACACACGGGCCTTCGAGAGCGGCTCGCCTTTCTCGTCGCGCAGGGTGCCGTGTACCACGGCTTGGATATCCACGCGGACGTCGAGCGGTTCTCCTTCCGGACCGGCACCGGCGAGTTGATGCAAGGTCGCGAAGCCGTGAGCACTGACGACCATCTCGACCTTGCCTCGGCCGACGTCGCGCGCGTCGAACGCGCCCGAAACATCGGTCACGACACGCATGGGCGGGAAGGTCGAGGATCGTCCCGGCTTCGGTT
This sequence comes from Planctomycetota bacterium, assembly GCA_038330085.1. Lineage (GTDB taxonomy): Bacteria > Planctomycetota > UBA1135 > UBA1135 > JAEUIA01. The sequence continues at coordinate 4,029 of JBBQNP010000086.1, forward strand.
TGACCGTGAACATGGCTTCCCGGTTCGTCAGCTCGACGAGCGCCCCGGCGATCGGCGCGTTGCTCCTGTCGCGCACGGTTCCGCGCACGCGCCCGATCGGCGTCGTCATCACGAGCTCGACGTCGACTCGCGAACCGGGTGCGTGCGCTTCGATTCGTTCTTGCGCCGAGGGACCGAAGTCGTCGCGCAGAGCCGCCAACGTCCGGCCCGGCCCCAGATCCCTCACTCGATATCGACCCGATGCGTCGGCGGTCCCGATCATCTGACCTTGATCGTCGTTGCCGTACGCCGAAACCCAGATGCGTGCGCGCGGAACGGCCGTCGCGTTCTCGTCGACGACGTGCACGTCGACGTCGATTCCATCGGGGATCACGAGATCGCACGCCCCCTTCTCGCCGGCAGCGAGCTTCACGAGCTTGCCCTCGCAGCGATCGGGTTGAACGCTCGTCGAACCGGGGAATACGTCGTCGAAGTGAGCCGCGCCGTCGGCGTCGGTCACGTGAGCGGTTTGTTCGTGTTTCGGATCGGGCGCGCCGAACTGCCACAAGCTGACGACGACACCGACGGCAGGCGTGCCGTCGTCGCCCCACTTCATGTGCACGTCGAGCGCAGCGCGGTCGGGCTTGGGTGCCGTGGATGCAGTGCTCGCATCGACTTGTCCGACGGGCTGGGGCGCTTCCATTGCAACGCGAGCTACAGGCTTGGTGTCACCGTCGACCGACAGTGTTTCGACGGACGGATCGGGCCCTCGAGCGACATCGAGTCCGCGCACGATGGAGTCGTCGTGTTTCGGCCAGAGCGCCCACCCGAGAACGATGACGGCCGCAATCGATGCGCCGACTTTCCACGCAGTTGCCATGGCAATGCCTCCGATCAGTGCGCCTGACGTGCCCGCAGCAGCAGCCGAAGTGACGATGTGCGGGCTCGCGGTGTGCTTTGAAACGAGAGCCACGAACGCGAACGACCACGAGTCGCCGTCTTCGTGGCGGAAGCGCTCGCGCAACATCCCGATCGCGCGCCACATGCGCGTTCGCACCGTCGATTCGGGAACGGACTGACGCGCGGCAACTTCCGTGATTGTCAGCCGCTCGAAGTAGTGCAGCACGAGGGTCGAGCGATACGGCTCGTCGAGCGCGAGAACCGCATCGACGAGCCTCCGCAGGGTTCGCGCACGTTCCACCGCGTCGTGGTCCGCGGTCGAGGACTCTTGATTCGCGGTCGATTGCTCGCGCAGCTTGCGCGCGCGATCACTGCGGCCACGTTGCACCGCGAGGTTGCGCGCAACGCGCGCCAGCCATCCGCGCAGGTTCGTCGCGCGTTGCGGCGGGTGCGTCAGCGCCGCGATCCACGTGTCCTGGACGATCTCGTCGGCTTCATGCCGGTCCGAGACGAGCCGGCGTGCGAGTTCGTCGAGCCACCCGGCGTGCTCAAGCAGCCTCTCGATCGACCTGTTCGTGGGTTCCGGAACCATGCGCGTCTCCAAGAGAACGAAGACGTCATGCGGATTGTCCCAGGAATGTCGGCGCAACGTCCTTCTCCGCGGACCGGGGGCTCAACTTGATTGCGCGAATGTTGAAGCAGGAGGACCTTAGGCACTGCTCCGTGCACTCGAAATGACCCGCGATCTGCTCGAGGCCGGCGCACAACGGGATCTGAGCTCAGTTGGTCGTGGCGCAAGGCCCCACCAGCGGTTGCGAGCGCTCAGTGCAACTGAAGCTTGAGCCAGTCCATCGACGGCTCGAACGATTCGACGGTCAGCGTGGCGTGAGCCGAGAGACCGGTGTCCGTCGTGGCTTCGACCGTGTAAACGCCCAACTTCAGTCCCTCCACCCCGACCGACGTGGCGACCGACATCGGATACGTGTCGTCGGAAACGACGACGCCGGCTTCGTCCACGACGCGCAGGCGAACCTTGCCCTTGCGCGGGTCGCCCTCGGGCAGCACTAGCTCGATGGTCCGATCGGCACCGCGCTCAGCGGTCACGTCGATCTCGGTCAGATGATCGGAGGTGATCGTGACGTGCGTCTTCGGAGCACGCAGCTCAGAGGCACGAAACACCACGTCGTATTCACCCGAGGCAATCGTCGTGAGCCGCCCTTCGTCGCCGCGCAGCGCAATCGATGTCTTGTCGTTAGGGTCCTTGCCGCACAGATCGAGGCTCGGATAGGCCCGCTCGCGGTTCGTGCCCGCCGGAAGGCGGAGGTGCACGACGAGGCTGCCGCCGTGCTCGAGGTGCACGTCGCCCAACTCGAGCTCCTGACCGCTGACGAGCGCGAGTCCGTGAAACGATTTGGGCGCTTGCCCCTCGATGCGGAAGTCGACCGAGTAACTGCCGGGTCGAAACGGACCCAATCGAAAACGTCCTTCGGCATCCGTCGCTTCCATCCGACCTTGGCCGATCGACTCAGCCATCCATGTGACCGGCTGCGAGGCTGCGAGATGACCATCCATGTCGAACAACCGTCCGTGGATGAATGCCGTGCGCATGGAGGTGGCGGGGATCTTGATCGCGAGCCCCTTGTCGCCGGCTTTGACGTCGGTGACGAGCGCGGCGGGTGTTGCGAACCATCCGTCGGGCTCACGTACTTCGACCGCACTCGCTTTCGCAGGCCAGTTGCCGAGGACGAACGCGCCGGCGTCGTTCGTGTGCGTGCTACGGAACTGCCCACCCGGCCGCTCGGGATCGATCGCACCCACCAACCACCCCGCGATCGGCTTTCCTGATTCGTCGACGACGCTGCCCTCCACGCTTGGAGCCGACTTCAATGTGATGTTCCATTCGATGTCCTGACCGGGCTCGAGCTCGAAGGTTTTCTGTTCCTCTCCCTGCTCATCGGCGAACACGTGGATCTCGACCGGACCACGCGGCAGATGCTCGAGTCGATACGAACCGTCGGCGCGCGAATACGTCGAGCCCGACTCCTGCGGAGACTTGCTGAACGTGACCATGGCCTGGTTGACAGGAGTACCTGCAGGATCACGCACGACACCGTGCACCACGGCCTGGGTGCTCATGCGCACGTCGATCGGCCCGTTGCGGAGATCGTCGCCGAGAGACTGTTGCCAACGCACGAACCCGCGCGCCTCGACGGACAGAGTCACCCTGCCTTCGCCCACCTCGGCTGCTGAGAACGCGCCGGACGCGTCGGTGAAGCGCTGCAGGGAGGGAAACGGCTTGATCGCATTGCGTCCAGCTTCGTCCGTGAACGAGCGGCTCGCGAGCTTGAGACCGGCCTTCGCCCTGGGGATCGGTTGACCGTGCTCGTCGTGCACGAAGCCGGTGACAACGCCACGTGAACGCGAGAGGACGAGCACGAGGTCGACACGCGATCCAGGCACGTGTGGGAAGAGGTTCTCCTCCGCGGAGGGACCAAAGCTGTTGTGAAGCGCCGCGATCCATTTCTGACCCTTCACGTCGCGCAGATGGAATCGGCCGCGCGCGTCGCTGCGCTCGATGTCGGGTCCGCCATCGTCGGCGCCGGACCTGCTGATGAGGATCCGCGCATCGGGGACGGGGACCTTGTTCTCGTCCACGACGATGCCGTCGACGTCGATGCCGTTTGGAATGGTCAGTTCGAACGTGGCTGCCCTGTCCGCGACGACCTGCGCGATGTTGCTCCCTCCTCGATCGCAACTGACCTGCACGTCACCCGCGAACACACCATCGAAGTGCACGTGACCCTCCGAGTCGGTGCGTGCAGCGGCATCGTCGAAGCTCGGATCCGGCGCTCCCCATTGGTTGAGGCTGACGACGACGCCGGCCGCCGGCGTGCCGTCATCACCCCAGCGGACATGCACGTCGAGGGATGTCGTGTCGCTCTTCGCAGAGGTTGTTGCCGCGCCTGCTCCAACTGAATCGGCGGGATCGGACTTGGCCAGCGCGACACGAACCGCGCTGCCGTCCTGGCCGGCGCCGGACAGCGATTCGACGGGCTTGGCTGGTTCACGAGCGACATCCAGCCCGCGCACGATCGAGTCGTCGTGCTTCGGCCAGAGTGCCCAGCCGAGAACGATCGCGGCCGCGATCGATGCGCCGATCTTCCATGCTGTCGCCATCGCAATGCCTCCGATCACGGTGCCGCTCGACCATGCCGCTGTCGACGTGCTCGCCGCGGTTGCAACGGCCTTCGACTTGGGAACGAGAGCCACGAACGCGAGCGACCACGTGTCGCCGCCCTCGCGCTGGAAGTTCTCGCGTAACATCGCGATCGCGCGCGACAGGCGTGTGCGCACGGTCGACTCGGGCGCTGACTGACGCTCGGCGATCTCGGCGACCGGCACGTGATCGAAGTAGTGCAGGATCACAGTCGATCGATACGGCTCGGCGAGCGCGACCACGGCGTCGACCAGGCGTTGTTGCGCGAGCGCGCGATCGACGGCGTCTTCGTCGACGGACCGTGCCTCGTCACGCGCGAGCGACTGCTCACGCTTCCTGCGTGCGCTCTCGCTGCGGCCGCGTTGAAGCGCGAAGTTGCGCGCGACCCGCGCGAGCCACGAGCGGACCGGGACGCTCAGGTGCGGCGGATGCTGGATCGCGGCGATCCAGGTTTCTTGCACGATCTCGTCCGCTTCGTGCGGGTCGGCAACGAGGCGACGGGCGAGCGCGTCGAGCCAGCCGGCTTGCGCGAGGAGGGACTCGATCGTCGCGTTGGTGCGTTCGGGAGACATGCGCGTCGGCATCGAGATGCAGACGTGCTCGGGATTGTCTCAGGGAAATGAGGGAAAGCGGATGTGTGCGGGCGAAGCACAAATCGGCGGCAGGGTCAGTCGATCCGGCGGTGCCAGGCACCCGCCGCGGGAGCCTACGCTCATGGTCGCGCGAAAGCGCGCGACGTACGGCGGGTTCCAAGCACCACCCGTTACTCGCCCTTGTCAGGCTTCTCCGGTGCTTCCTTCTCCTTCGGCAGCCCACCCGCACCTGCCTCCACGAGCAACGTGTCGAGCATCGCGTCGATGGCTTCGGGGTCGGCGCCCACGCCCTTGTAGCGGATCATGCCCTTGCCATCGAGGATGTAGATCGTCGGCCAACCGTGCACGTTCCACTTCGTCGAGATCGGACCGCTCGTACCTGCGGGTCCGTTCCAGAACGAACGCCAAGTGATGTTCTCTTTCACGAGTGCGGGCTTGAGCGCTTCACGATCCTTGTCGCTGTTGATGCCGATGATGGCGAAGGGCTGGTTGGCGAGACGTTCCACGAGCGACCGCTCGTGCGGGTACATGGCCCGGCAAGGGCCTCACCAGTTGCCCCAGAAATCGAGCAGCACGATCTTCCCGCGATAGTCCGCGAGCTTGAAGTTCGCGCCGTCGAGATCCTCGCCTGCGATGTCGGGCGCGAGCTTGCCGACGATCAGGTTCTTCTTCTCGAACAGGTCGGCACCGGCGCGTTCGCCGAGCGTGCTCTTGCCGTAGACGACGTCGGGGAACTCCTTCACCGTGCGCTCGAGCAGCGCATCCACTTGCTTCTCCTGCGCAGGCACGTCGAGGGACTTCAACCTCCCCGACATCTCCCCGCCGCGCGTGAACATCTTCTCCAGGTCCTCCGCCGTCGCCGACTGGACGCGCTTTGCCGCCTCGATTTCACGCTGCATCGCGTTCGCCAGCGAGTAGAGCGCGGTCCCGCGCACGTCCGCGCTCGGGCTCGTCTCGAGGACCTTCTGGACGAACTCCTTGCCGCCGTTCGTCGAGTCGCTGGCGAGCCCGCGAGCCAGCTCGGTCAGCTTCTCGCTCTGCATGTGGTGCTTCTCCACGATCGCGAGCAACTCGGCCTGGTCGTCGCCGCCGCGCGCTTCCGTGAGCATCCACGTGATCGCGTCGAGCGCGACCGGCGAGGCCGGATCCTCGTCGATGATCGCGCGCGCACGCGCACGGTACGTGTCGACCTCGGGACGCTTCGCGGTCTTCGAGATGGCTTCGTAGTCCTCGTCGGTCTTCGCGCCCTTGAAGAGCTCGAAGTACGCTTGCATCGCGTCTTCGTAGTCCTGCTTGACCGTCGCAAGCCGACCGGCGGGGCTGGTGTCCGGCGCGGCGGCATCCGCGGTCGGCTTCGCCGGCGCTTGCGGTTTCGACATGATCGGCGCGGCGGGCACCGAGTGCGGCGTCTTCGCCGGCTCGGGGACCGGCTTCTTCGACGTGGCAGCGTTCTCTGGATCCGACTGGCACGCTGCCAGGAGGACCAAAGTCGCCGCGAGAGGGAATCTCAGTTGGATCATGCGCGCCTCCGATGCCGGGGGTTGAGAGGGCTCAGCACGACCAGACTAACGTCAGCGCCGTTCAGTTGGCGCGGCTGCCCTCGAAACGCGCGGTGCCAAGCACCCGTCGTGGGAGGCAGTGCTCCCAATCGCGCGAAAGCGCGCGACGTGCGACGGGTTCCAGGCACCACGCGTTCTCGATTGCGAAGGACAACAGTTCCGGTCTACTCGCCCTTGTCGGGCTTCTCCGGTGCTTCCTTCTCCTTCGGCAGCCCGCCCGCGCCTGCTTCCACGAGCAGCGTGTTCAACATCGCGTCGATTTCCGCGGGCCTGCCGCCCACGCCCTTGTAGCGGATCGTTCCGCTGCCATCGAGGATGTAGATCGTCGGCCAACCGCGCACGTTCCACTTCGCCGAGATCGGACCGCTCGTGCCTTCGGGTCCGTTCCAGAACGAACGCCAGGTGATGTTCTCTTTCGCGAGTGCGGGCTTGAGCGCTTCACGATCCTTGTCGCTGTTGATGCCGATGATTGCGAAGGGCTGGTTGGCGAGACGTTCCACGAGCGACCGCTCGTGCGGGTACATGGCCCGGCAAGGGGGTCACCAGTTGCCCCAGAAATCGAGCAGAACGATCTTTCCGCGGTAGTCCGCGAGGTGGAATTTCGCGCCGTCGAGATCCTCGCCTTCGATGTCGGGCGCGAGCTTGCCGACGACCAGGTTGTTCCTCTCGAACAGGTCGGCACCGGCGCGTTCGCCGAGCGTGGTCTTGCCGTAGGCGACGTCGGGGAAATCCTTCACCGTGCGCTCGAGCATCGCATCCACTTGCTTTTGCTGCGCGGTCACGTCGAGGGCCTTCAACGTTTCGAGCCGTGCTCCGTAGCGCTTGGACATCTTGTCCGCGTCTTCTTCCTTCGCCGACTGGATGCTCTTCGCGGAGTCGATGTCGCGTTGCATCTCGCTCGCCAGCGAGTAGAGCGCGGTCCCGCGGACGTTCGCATTCGTGCTCTTCTCCACGAGCATCTGCACGAACTCCTGACCGCCGTTCTTCGTGTCGTTGGAAAGCCCGCGAGCCAGCCCGACCAGCTTGTCGCTCTGCATGTGGTTCTTCTCCACGATCGCGAGCAGCTCGGCCTGATCAGTGCCGCCGCGCGCGTTTGTGAGCATCCACGTGATCGCGTCGAGCGCGACCGGAGCGGCCGGGTCCTCGTCGACGATCGCGCGCGCACGCGCACGGTACGTGTCGACGTCGGGACGTTTCGCGTCCTTTGAGATCACTTCGCGCTCTTCTTTCGTCTTCGCGTCCTTGAAGAGCGCGGAGTACGCCGAGATCGCGTCTTCGTAGTCCTGCTTGACCGTCGCGAGCCGGCCGGCGGGGCTCGTGTCCGGTTCGGGGGGCGTGGGTGCGGCACCGGGGGGCCCGGACGTGACGTGCAACGTCACGTTGTCCAGCTTGAAGCCACTCAGGTCGGGCGCGATCGGCGCAGCGGGCACCGAGTGCGCTGAATTTCCCGGCGCGGCCGCCGAGGTGCTTGATTGGGCAGTGTTCTCGCGATCCGACTGGCACCCTGCCAGGATGATCAGAGTCGCTGCGACGGGGAACCGATGCTTGATCATCCACGCCTCCGATGACGGGGGTTGAGAGGGCTCAGCATGACCAGACTAACGGGTGCCGGAGATGAATGGGCAACCCGTGCACGATCCGGCCGGAATCGTGAACCGCATCACCGCACTCGCGCGCGGGCCGGGCTGCGCAACGCGGGCACGCTTCGACCGCCCAGTCCGACGAGATCCGACGAAATAGGCCCGCGCTCACAACGCGGGCCCCCCGCACTGATGCTCATCGTAGTCCCCCCTGCAGTGCCCTCTTGCCGCGGGTCGCGCGGGCGTTGCGCGAATTCGTGCTCGACCGTTCTCTGTGCGTGCGATCAGTGCGCCGACACCGGTCCGTCGCGTAGCGCATCCACGTCGAGACCGCCGTACGCACCGCCGCTGAACGGGCCGCCGTTCAACCCGAGCCAGGGATCGTCGAGGTCGACGTGCAACGCGCTGAAGTAGAGCTCGTGCGTGATGTCGCGCGGCCGCAGACCGGGCCGTGAAAGCAGCGTGTGCACGATCGGTCGCCGCCACACGAGGTTGCGCCGGCCGTCCTCCGCGACGAGCTCCTTGTCGCGGCGCATGGCGATCTTGAGCGGGTCCTCCACGACGGCCTTGGAGACGTCCAGCCGCAGCGCAGTCGGTCCGAGGTCGGTGACGATCCGTGAAGCAGCATCACGCGCGATCGCGAGCTCGTTGGCGTGCCAAGTCGCGAGCGCGCCTGAGTCCGCTTTCGTGCGGGCGTACAGCTCGAGCGCGTCGTTCAGGCACTTCAAGTACGTCGGCGCGTCACACAACCCCGGGATCACGTCGATCACGCTCCCGTCCGGAGCACAAACGTACGTCGCAACGTTGCCGTTGAGCGTTCTCTGCAGCGTGTGACCGTTGCCGAAGTCGATCGTCACGATCGGCACGGCCCGGACACTCTCCCACGCTGCGACGAAATGCTCGCGCACGAAATCCTGCACCATCGGGTCTGCGAAGAGCACGCTCCTCGCCAGGCGCGAGTTGGTTCAACAAAACTGCTCGTCGAAGCGCCCGAGCAGTTGGAACAAGAGGATGGGCTTGTCGCGACCGACGGCCTTGTCGATCCCCTCGACCCAGTCGATGCGCGTCGAAGTCAGGTCGTACTTGGACTGAGCCGGCTGGATCGCCTCGCGATGGTCCTGCATCAGGGCGAGTTGCCCCATGCAGAGAAGGGCGAGGGAAGTGCAAGCAGACGTGAACAGGTCGGGCAACATGGCGAGCTCCTGCTTCGGATGGGAAGCGGCCCGATGGACGGCGCTCGGGCCCCCGGCATTCCCGACCGAACGAACTTCCACGTATTGGATGAGTTCAGTCCGGTAGCGTTCAACCCGCCGCGCGGACCTGGCGCAGGACCGCGTCGCGCAGCCGTTCGGGCGTGATGGAACTGTTGTCCGCATCGGCGCGGTAGGAGCAGTAGTCGGACGCGGTGCTGATGACCTTCTCGCCGAGCGAATAGAGCTCGATTTCCGCCGCCGAAGTGGGCGCGAAGAACGCGACGACGCGCACGTCGAGGGCCACGGCCATGTGCAAGGCCAGGCTGTCGCTCGTCACGAGCACGGTGCACAGACCGACGAGTGCCCCGAACGGCAGGAGCGCATTGTCGCAACCCCCATCGGCCGCGATCTCACCCAGCCCGGCGCGCTCGAGCCCGGCGAGGATCGCCTGGTTGCGCTCGACCTCGCTCGCGCCGCCGAGCACGATGAAGCGCACGCGTCGATCGAGGTCGCGCGCGACGAGGCGCGCAAGCTCGACCGTGCGCTCGACCGGGAGTTGTTTCGACGTCCACCGCCCACCCGCGCCGGTGTTCAGCCCGATCACGGGTGCCTTCGAAGCGAGCCCGTGTTCACGCGCGAAGCCCTGCGCGAACGCGTGCGCGTCCTTCGGCAGGTGCAACGTCTGCCGGCCCATCTCGAGCTCGAGCATGTCGGCGTAGATCTGCGGCTGACTCTTCTTGTTCTGCACCTTGAGCTCGTCCGCGCGCTGCTTGCCGTGCACGGACAGGAGCCCCATGTCGAACCAGGGCGCGACGTCGCTCGTGTACGCGCGCGAACCGTCGGGCTTCTCGTAGGCACCCGACAAGCGCTTCGTCTGCATGCGCGACGCCAACCTGCACAAGGGCGGTTCGTCGTCGAGCGAGATGACGCGCTCGAACGTGCGCGGTGACAGTTTCGCGATGGCCGCATCCACTTCCACGCCGCGGCCCGTGTCGAGCGCGATCACGTCGTCCACGAGCGGGTTGGTGCGCAACAGGTCGACCGCCGCCGGCGCCGTGATCCAGGTCACGCTCGCGTTCGGTGTCGCCGCGCGCAGCCCGGGCAGGATGGACGTCGTGCGCAGCACGTCCCCCAACGCCGCGGTCTTGATGACGAGGATCCCGCTCATGGTGCGATCGTACGGGAGGCTGCCGCTGATTCCACGTCCGCCCGACGGCAACGAACACGTTCGTCGCCAACCCGCCGGATTTGACCTCGACCCCCGGGCGATCCGCGGTTACGAAGGTCCCCGTGTTCGGCTCCATCCTGTTCGGTTCGTTCCGCGTCGGCAGCATCCTCGGCATCACGATCCGCGTGCATGTCCTTCTCGTGGTGCTCGTAGCGATCGTCGCGCTCTCGCGGCCCGTCGGGATGATGGAAGGGATCACCCTCGCCATGCTGGGCGGGGTCCTGCTCCTGCACGAGCTCGGTCACAGCCTCGTCGCGCGCCGGTTCGGCATCCGCGTGCTCGACATCACGCTGTGGCCGCTCGGCGGGATGGCGCGCATGAGCGAGATGCCCGAGTCGAGCCGCATCGAGGGCCTGATCGCAGCGGCGGGCCCCGCGGTGAACTTCGTGCTCGCGGCGATCGCGGTGCCGGTGTGGCTCATGCTGATGACCTTGCAGGGTGCGTCGGTGGTCGCACGCGATCTCACGGCGTACTTCATCCTGATCAACTTGGTGCTCGGAGCGTTCAACCTGGTGCCGGCGTTCCCCACCGACGGCGGCCGCATCCTGCGTGCGCTGCTCGCGCGCGACAGCGACTGGTTGACGGCGACGCGCAGAGCGGTTTTCGTCGGGCGTATCTTCGCCGTGATCCTCGGTGTCGTGGGCCTGTACTTCGGCAACGTCATGCTCGCGCTCGTCGCAGCGTGGTTGTGGTGGATGGGCGCGATCGAGCTCGCGGGCGTGCGCGCTCGTCATGAGGGACCTGCTCCCGTTGCGTCGGGAGAGTTCGCGGCCGCTGCCGTCGAGCCGCCGATCGTGACGCGCCAACCGCAAGGTCACTTCAGCGACGACGACATCGAGCGACTCGAGCGCTACCGCGGAAGGTTGCGGCCGTTCGACAGTTGAACCGTCGTCGCGCGTTCATGCCGCTCAGGACGCGCGACGCCCGGGACACCGAACGACTCGCAGCGTGACTCAGGCCGGACGCGCCGCGCCCATTTCGCGCACGAACAAATAGAGCTCCTTCAACACGGTACGCGCGTCCTGGAACGGACCGAGCTCGAGCTTTCCCGAGAACGCGCGCGCGGCCTCGACGAACAGTCGCCGGCGCGCATCGTCCGCCAGATCTCGCCGCGTGACGAGTTCGCGCAAGAAGGCGCGGTCGTCGGGCGTCAAACGCGCTTCGAGCCCCGGCGTCAGCGGCAACGTGCGCGTCGTGAGACTGCTCCACGTTTCTGCGAAGAACGGATCCGGCACGTACCTGCTGCGCTGATCGTGGATCACGAGCGTGCCCGCGACGAGATCGCCCAGCCTCTGATGCCGCGGCGTCACGGCGATGAGCAAGAGGCCGACGAGCAGATCGATCGGCTGGAGAGCGCCGCGCAACACGAGGGCCAGGAAGCTCGCCGGTCGTCCGTCCGCGGCGACGACGCGGATGAGCAGCAGCACCTTGCCCGGAGTGCGCCCCTTCATGAACGCGTGGAACACCACGGAATAGGCGGCCGCGATCAGCATGAATCCGCCGACGAAGAGACCGGCCAGGAGATCCGTCGCCGCATTGCGCGCGAACACGGTCGCCAGCACGAGAACGACGGTCAGCGCCAGCGCTCCCACCGCGATCAGGAGCGCGTCGAGAAGTCCCGCGGCCAATCGGCTGCCCGCACCCGCGATGTCGGTGCGCAGGCGGACGCCTTCGGAGGTCTCGATGATCAGCGTCGTCACGCAATGACGGTACGGTGCGAGTTCACTTTGTCACGCGTGAAGGCGAAGTACGCGCATTCCAAGGCGTGCAACGCGACGTGGTGCCGAGCGCCGGTTGCCGGTTTTCCTCCTCGTTTTGTGCTTGGCGCCGCGTCGCCATCCCGGCACGGAGCGGGTGGGTACGGGGCGGGGCGGGCGTGCGCCGGCAAGCACCGAACGATGAGGAATACCGGCAACCGACGGCAGGGACCTTTCACTGTCGGGGTGACAAAGAGAACGGACACCGTATTCTCAGCCCGTGCCCCTGAAGCGTGAACGCGGAATCGATCCGGTGCAGGTGCGTCTCGCCGAGCTCGTCGATCGGGCGTCGAAGCGCGGCTTGCACTCTCTGGCGGACGCAGAGTTGGTCGAACTCACGCGCTTGTACCGCTACGGCGCGACGCGTCTCTCCGCGTACGAGTCGGAGGGCCGATCACCCGAGCTCGCCGCGCGGACGAGCACGCTGCTGACGCGCGCGCACGCGCTCTTGGGCGTCGACTACGCCGACCACCGCGAGCCCCGACTGCGCCGACTCCTCCGGTTCTACCTGGAAGAAGTGCCGCGCGAGATCCGGCGTGAGTGGAAGCTGATCGCGACGTCGTTCGTGCTGATCTACGGCATCGCCCTGATCTCGGGCATCGTCGTGGCGCGCGACCTCGACTCGGCCTGGACGTTGTTCGATTCCAACATGATCAGCCAGGAGCTGCACCAGCTGCAGAACACGGCACCCGGAGAGCCCTACCGCGGCAACTTCACGTTCGGATTGGGCGAGTCGCCATTCAACGCGGGCTTGATCATGGCGCACAACATGTTCGTCGCCGTCCTCTTCTTCGGGGCTGCGCTGCTGCCGCCGCTCTACGTGCTGTGGCTCGCCACGAACGGTTTGATGCTCGGCGTCTACACCGGCGTCGCCGCGAACTACGGTCAGGCGGGCAACATCTCGTCGATCCTGTGGTGTCACGGCACGATCGAGATCCAGGCGTTCGTGCTGGCCGGAGCGGCGGGGCTCGTGGTCGTGCGCGCGTGGATTGCGCCAGGTGCGTGGTCGCGGCGACAAGCACTGCGCATGGAAGCGGCGCGCTCGTGGAGGTTGCTCTCGCCCGTTTTCCCGATGTTGTTCTTCGCGGGCCTGATCGAGGCGTTCGTCAGCCCCCACGCGCCATTCGCCGTCCGCATCGCAGTGGCCGTCACGACGGGTGCTGTCATCGTGGCCTGGATCGCGCTCGCCGGCCGCCGCATGGACGTCGCGCCGCAACCGACCCGACCGCTGGAGTAGCGGGCTTCAACTGCGCCGGCGCGCGTCGAACCAGGCTGCGATCAACGGCGCAGCCGCTTCCGCCGGCAGCGCGTCGAGCGTCTGCACGCCGGCGCCCGACAAAGAACGCAAGCTCGCACGCCGCTCTTCCGTCAGCGCGATCGCGGACGCGCGCAGGATCGGATCGGCCGGCGTGCGTCCGTCGGCGATCGCGCGCAGCACGGGATCGTCGAGGCCGGCGAACACGATGCGGTGACGCCGTGATCCGGCGTGAAGGGCGACGCGCTGGCTCTCGACCGAGTAAGGATCGGCCACGTCCGAGAGCACGAGCACGAGCGCGCGACGGCGATGGCGCTTCGACAGCTCGCGCAACGCACGTCCGAGGTCCGACTCGGTGCTGCGCGCTTCGAGCGCGAACACGCCCTCGCGCAGTCGACCGAGTTGGACGCGCCCGCGCATCGGCGGGATCCACACGCGCATCTGCGCGTCGAAGGCCATGATGCCGACGCGATCCCCTTCTTGCAGTGCGACCGCCGCGATCTCGAGCGCTGCGTCGAGCGCATGATCGAGCTTCGTCCAGCCGCGCGCAACGGCGGTGCGCGTGCCGCGCATGCGCGGCAGATCCTCCGACGTCGTCGCCGCCATGCGCCGTCCGCAGTCGACCAGCAAGAGAAGCTCCTGCCCGCGCTCTTCCTGGAACTGCCGCACGATGGGACGGCCGCGCCTCGCGAAAGCCTTCCAATCGACGAGGCGCACGTCGTCGCCGATCACGTGGTCGCGCAGGGACTCGAACTCGGTCAACCCGCCGCGACGGCGCAGCGTGCGCACGCCGAGATCGCGCCAGCGCTCGCTCGCTGCGAGACGCAACGTGCGCTTCAACCCGAGCAGCGCCGGCTCGACGTGGATCGTCTTCGATCCGTGCAGGCGGCTCGAGCGCTGGATCAGTCCCCATCGGCTGGTCAAGCGCACGCGCATGTCGCCGACGCCGTGAACGCCGCGCAGCGTGGAGCGGTACACGCGCACGAGATCGATCGGACCCGAGTGCGGAATGCGCGCACCGTCGGGGCCGCCGCTCGGATCGCCATCTACCGGCTCGACGGTTCCCGGCGCGACGTCGCTCCGCTCGGTGTGCTGACCGACGAGCATCCACGTGCGCGCGCGCACCGACAATGCCGCTCCGAACTCCTCGTCGACCTCGACGGCGAGCCCCGCGGCGGAGGGCAAGTCGGCGGCTTCGATGCGCAACGTACGCGGGAAATCCTGGCCGAGGCCGGCGCGCGCGGGCAACCTGCGCCGCACGTCGAGTCGATCCGGACGCGGCGTGCGCACGTATTCGAACGCGACGACGAGCGCGAACAGCACGTCGAGCGCGAACGTCGCCAAGCGCAAGGTCGGATGGAACGCTGCCAGCAGCGAGATCGCGCCGAGCAGCGCGGTGATGGCCAGCGTCCTGCGCGTCGGGATCAGCGCGGCACCTCCTGCTCGTCGAGGATGCGACGCAAGATGTCGTCGGCGAAGGTGCCTTCGATCTCTTCGCCCGGATC
>JBBQNP010000087.1:0-18723 GCA_038330085.1 Planctomycetota bacterium
CGCGACCAACCACAACATCCTCGGTGCGCGCGTGCACCGCGACGGAAGCATGACGGCTTCGACGTTCACCATCGCTTCGTCGATCCAGGACGAGCGCAATCCGACGGTCACTTCGATCGTCGACGACACCGGCGGCACGCGTCCGTGGATGGTCGCGTGGCAGATCGACGACGCCACGAACGGGTGGGACATTCGCTGCCGCACGTTCAACGGCACGACGAGCATCAGCACCTTCGACCTGTCGGACCAGTTCCCGAATGTCGCGTTCGATCAGATCACGCCGAGCTGCGACACGGCGCTGGGTCAGTTCGTCGTGGTCTGGGACGAGCGCACCAGCCCCCTGTTCTTCTCGACAGACCTCAAGATCGCGACGCTTTACTCGATCGGCGGCGCCCTCGGCGTGAACGAGGGGAACCTGTCCGTCTCTCCGGGTATCGAGACCGACTTGCATCCGAAGGTTTCGACCCAGGGCTCATCGGGCTCTGTCGGCGACAACGCCATGGTGGTCTTCGACCGTGACCACAGCGGACCGAACGACGTGTACGGCACGGGCTACGACCTGCCGAACAGCGGTCCGGTCACCTCGTACTGCTTTGGCGACGGCAGCGGCACCGCGTGTCCGTGCGGCAACAGCGGTCTCGCGGGCCGCGGTTGCGCGAGCTCGGTGAACGCGTCCGGTGGTCGGTTGATTCCGATCGGCGACGCGCGCACGACGGCCGACACGTTCCGCCTGCAGGCCGATGGTCTGCCGGTGACGACGTCGGCCTTGTTCTTCCAAGGCACGACGCAGACGGCCGGCGGATCGGGCAGCGTGTTCGGCGACGGACTGCGCTGCGCGTCAGGCACCGTGGTGCGTCTGGGTACGAAGGTCGCGTCGGGCGGCATCGTGTCGTACCCCGCGTCCGGTTCCGACGCAGACATCTCGGTGAAGGGCGCGGTGCCCGCCGGCGGTGCCCTGCGCTTCTACCAGGCGTGGTACCGCAACAGCGCCGCGTTCTGCACCGCGTCGACGTTCAACCTGACGAACGGGTTGCGCGTGCAGTGGATCCCGTAGCAGGACGCACGCTTGAATGTGGCCGGTGATCGCGCGTCGATCGCCGGCCGTTTCATTGTTCCGCGACAAGCACGTGGCCGCGATCGGGTTCACTGGGATGATTCGCGCAGATGGAGCCGAGTCACGCTCGGTCCAACAGTTCCTCTATCGTGAGGCGGACGTCGCGCGCAATTTTCCTTAACAGCGTCGGAGAGGTGTCCCGCCCCGAATGAAACGGAACCGTGGCGCGACCATCAGCGTGTCTGTACTGGCGATGCGAGCCGCGTTGGCGCACTTCACGGAACCCGTGTCGTTCCAGGAGTGATGCAACCTCACGCGGCTTCAATACCGGCACCGAGCCGGTCACTAGGCCACCCGAATCGTCTTCAGTCCGACGAATTCGGACTCGAGCACGGGCTCGCCGTCCTCCAGCAACATCTCGATGACTTCACGCAGGTTCTTCTCGAGTTCCTCGAGGGTCGCGCCCTGAATGTGCGCCCCCGGCCATCCGGGAACCGAACCGACGAACACGCCGGTATCCGGGTCGCGCTCGACGATCATGTTGAAGATCCGCATATCCAAGTTCTCCTGATCGGAGAACATTCTAGCGCGCTTCGCGGATCGAGTCTCCGGAGCCGTCTTCGGCTGCGTCCACGACCGGCAATGCACGGCGAGGTTTCCACCGGTCCTGAAGTTTCGGCACCGCTCACAGTTGTGATGTCCAGCGGCTGCGGGCCACTCCATCACCTCTGTACTCTCACCCCACTTCGCGCACAGGGCCTCGGGGCAAGGCTGAGTCATCGAGCGCGCGCGATTCGACATCAGAATCGAGCGCGCGCGGCTCGACATCAGGTCTGCGTGACCTCGCTCGGTGCGATGAGTCGGAACCCGCTCGTCGGCGGTGGCCCGAAACGATTGTTTCCCACGTTCCCCGGCAGCAGCGCGAGGAAGAGGAACCAAGCCAGGATCAGGGTTGCCGGCAATGCCGGCGCCATGTCGTGGACGGCGGGAATGGCTTCCGAGGCGATCCACAAGACGGGCGCGACGAGGGCCCACCAGCCTGACCAGCCCAGGTCGTGCAGCCGTTTCATCTCCAGCCAAAGTCGTCCGACCATCAGGATGGCCGCGATCGAACCGAGAACGACCATCGTCCAGGTCGAGGGCGGTTCCGAGTTGGGCGGACAGGGACCGAGCACGAGCAGCAGGGCGAAGATGAAGTTCCCGTACAGCAGCGCCGTCAAGCACAGATGCACGATCGCGAAGATCGGTCGGCCAATGCGCCCGAGCCCCCACCTGGATCGAACAACTCCGTCCAAAGCCGCGGGCCTCCGCGCTCAGTAGCGGTAGTGGTTCGGCTTGTACGGCCCTTCGGCCGGCACGCCGAGGTAGGTGGCTTGCTCATCCGTCAGCTTGGTCAACTTCACGCCGATCTTCTTGAGGTGCAGGCGCGCGACCTTCTCGTCGAGGTGCTTCGGCAGGGTGTACACCGCCTTCTCGTACGCCTTCGTGTTCGTGAAGAGCTCGATCTGCGCCATCACCTGGTTCGTGAAGCTGTTGCTCATCACGAAGCTCGGGTGACCCGTCGCGCAACCCAGGTTCAGCAAGCGACCTTCCGCGAGCACGATGATCGAGTGACCGTCGGCGAACGCCCACTCGTCGACCTGCGGCTTGATGTTGATCTTCTTGATGCCCTTGAACTTGGCCAAGCCGACCATGTCGATCTCGTTGTCGAAGTGGCCGATGTTGCCGACGATCGCGTTGTGCTTCATCCGCGACATGTGGTCGGCGGTGAGGATGTCTTTGTTGCCGGTAGCCGTGATGAAGATGTCGGCGGTTTCGAGCACGTCTTCGATCGTGAGGACCTGATAGCCCTCCATCGCCGCCTGCAGCGCACAGATCGGATCGATCTCGGTGACCACAACGCGGCAACCCTGGCCCTTCAACGACTGTGCGCAACCCTTGCCGACGTCGCCGTAGCCGCACAGGACCGCGACCTTGCCGGCGAGCATCACGTCCGTCGCGCGCATGATCCCGTCGACGAGCGAGTGACGGCAGCCGTACAGGTTGTCGAACTTCGACTTGGTGACCGAGTCGTTGACGTTGATCGCGGGGAAGAGCAGCGTGCCGGCTTCCATGCGCTGATAGAGACGGTGCACGCCGGTCGTCGTCTCCTCGGTGACGCCGCGCACGTCGGCGCCGACCTTGGTCCACTTCTTCGGCTCTTCGCTAAGCGTCTTGCGCAGGAGCTTGAGGATGATCGCGTACTCCTCGGAGTCGTTCTTGGTGGTCGCGGGCACCTTGCCCTTGGCTTCGAACTCGGTGCCCAGGTGCACGAGCAGCGTCGCGTCACCGCCGTCGTCGAGGATCATGTTCGGGCCCATCTCGTCGGGCCACTGGAGCGCTTGCTCGGTGCACCACCAGTATTCGTCGAGCGTCTCGCCCTTCCACGCGAAGCAGGGGATGCCCTTGGGGTTGGCGGCCGTGCCCCGTCGACCGATGACGACGGCGGCGGCGGCGTGATCCTGCGTCGAGAAGATGTTGCACGAGGCCCAGCGCACTTGCGCACCGAGGTCGACGAGCGTCTCGATCAGGACCGCCGTCTGGATCGTCATGTGGAGCGAGCCCGTGATGCGCGCGCCCTTGAGGGGCTTCTTCGCGCCGAACTCTTCGCGCAAGGCCATCAGGCCGGGCATTTCGACTTCGGCGAGCTCGATTTCCTTGCGCCCCCACGTGGCAAGCGAGAGGTCCTTGACCTTGAAGTCGGTGGAGGTGGTGGCGGAGGAGGTCTTCGTCTTCTGTGCGGAGGGAGTCATGGTGATCGTGGGGGCGAAGGGTTTGCGTCGTCCTGTCTTGGGCGGATGTATCGGGTCGGAATCGCGGGAGATGAAGCTCAGTCGTGCGATTTCGGAGGGTGCGCGAGTACGGAGGCAGCCTCCGTCGTCTACTCGGGCAACCGCGGGGAGGCCGCGTCGATTCGGCAGCCGGAGTAGACGACAGAGGCTGCCTCCGTACTCAGTGGTCGAGCGTGAAGGGCGTCGCCTCGAGCATCTCGACCTCTTGCGTGCCGCCGGGCAGCGTGATCTTGGCGTGATCGCCGGGACGCTTGCCGAGCAGACCCGCGGCGAGCGGCGCGCGGTACGACACGACGTTGTCGGCCAGGTCTTGATCCCACGGACCCAGGATCGTGATCTCGTGCTCGCTGTTCTTGCGCAGGTCCTTGTAGCGCACGATCGTGCCGGGGCAGGCCATGTCTTCGGGGAGGATCGCGTTCTCGATCAGCTCGACGCGGCGCAGCTCGCCCTCCATCTCCATCGCGCGTGTGGTGAGGTTGCGCTGGTCCTCGATCGCGGCTTCCCACTCGGCGTTCTCTGAGAGGTCGCCTTGAGCAGCAGCGCGACCGATCGCGTCCTGGTTGGCGGGGATCTTGACCTCGCGCAGCTCCTTCAGCTCGAAGCTGCGCTTCTCGAGGCCCTGCTTCGTGCTCCAGATGCGGTCGTTCTCCCAGAACTGCGGCTGGACCGTGCTGCCGGTGAGCGTGCCCTGACGCACGACGATGTCGGTGACGACCGCGTCGAGGTCCTCGTCGACGCCGCGTTGCAGCATGCGCTGGATCGAGAGCAGCGCGTCCGAATCGGCATCGGCGAGCAAGCGACGCACGAGCGGCTCCTTGCCCTTGATCAAGAGCTCGGTCAAGCGCGTCTGCGCACGCGCGCTGGCCGCGTCACCGCGGCGGTTGACGTGCAGGTTCGTCGCGAGGGACAAGAGCGCTTGGGCGCGCGTCAGCTCGGAGGGGAATTCACCCACGAGCTTGCCGACTTCGCCATGGCGCGCGAGCGAGATCAGCATGTCGGGTGCGCGCAGCGGGCGCGACAGCAGTTCGTTGTAGGCCGCGCCGAGTTCCTTCTTCTTGCCGGCCGCGAGCAGCGCGTCGACGAGAGGACGCGTCATGCCCGGCGGAGCGTGGTGGAGGTTCGTGATCGCTTCTTCGGCCCACTTGTCGCCGAACATTTCCTGCAGCACGCCGACGCAGCGCTCCTGTTCGCGCGTGCCCGCGAGCGACTGGAAGAGCGCCCACACCGGCGGCGTCTCACCTTCGGCGACCGGCTCAGCCGCGACGGCGCGCAGCGCGAGCAACAGCGGTTCGGGCGTCGTCCCGCGCTCGTCGCGCAGGAGCATCCACGCCGCGAGTCGCACCGGTCCCGGATCGGGCGACGTGCCCGTCTTCTGCTCGAGCACGTCGAGCATCATCTCGCGAATCGGCGCCTCGGGCTTGCTCGCGAGCTGGTTCTTGATGCGCGCGAGAAGGTCCGCGAGCGTCGAGAAGTTCGACAGTTGCCGGCGCAGATCCTCGACGGGATCGGTGGCCGAGCGCAACAGCATCACATCGCCCTTCGACGGCGTGCCGGTCACTTTGAACCACTCGCTGTTCTCCGCGAGCTTGCGCGTCTTGCGCCACCACGCCGACCACGAGCCGCCTTCGACGCCGACCTGCATCAGCGCGTTCTTGATGCCGACCGTCGACACGCGCCCGTTGTGGCGCGAGAGGATCGCGCGCAAGACCACGAGCGGCTCTTCCTTGAGCATGCGCTTCAGGTTGTCCGCATCGCGGAAGTGGATCGCGCGCAGGTCCCCTTCGGGCAGCGGCTCGAAGATCTCGACCGCGGCGGCGAGCGGGAAGCGATCCTTCTTGCCGCTCCCGAAGCGCACCGCCATCTCTTGAGCGTCCATGTCGAGCTTGGTGATCTCGCCGGCACCCCAGCCGCCTGGATGGAACACGAGCTTGCCCGTGTCGAAACCCAGAAGGCGCTCGAACGCGACCCACGCGCGACGCGCGTCTCCGCCGGTCGCGTTCAGCCCCGAGATCTCCGAGTAGCGCGCCCAGAAGGGTTTCGCGCCCCAGGCTTTCTGCGCCTGTTCGAGGAGCGGACCCGCGACCTCAGCCCCGCCGCTCGACGCCGCGACGGCCTGTCCGAGGAGGCGCGCGGCATCCTCGTGTCGTCCGGCCTTGTCGAGCACCTCCGCGTGCGCGCGCACTTGCGCGATGCAGCGCGGCATGCGCTTTTTCTCGGCGACGACGCGCAGGGCTGCGACGACTTCGTCGATCGGGCCCTCCGAGAGCATGATCTCGCTCCACGTGTCGTCGAATTCCTGCCACTGCTCCTGGGCGACGAGTTGGATGAGGCTCATGGCGGTAGGGGTCTTCAAGGCGGGTCACCCCCGATAGGACGAAGCGGGTTGTCGCGGCGAAAATCGACGTGGACGGATGCGCCCTCGGCGAGCCTTGCAGGCTCTCCGAGGGCGCTCTCCACGAGGTGCACAGGATGCCGTAAAGCGGGCCCGAGTTCCAGCTTGGGAGAGGGGAATGATGTTTCGGATCAGGGTGGCGCGGTGGGAGGGGGGACTGTCGAGGGAGTGTGAGGGGGAGCAACACGGTGCTCAATGTCAGAACCAGCGGGGTGCTGTGTGCTCCCTACGACGGATGTGCGGGGGGCACACTGCACTCAGCGTCGGAGCCAAGAGGTTTTGTCGGCGCGGCTCCTTGTACGGGTGTGAGGGGGAGGATTATTGCGCTCGGGATGGATCAAGCTGGTCGCGCGGCGCGCTCCTGTTGACTGACTGGGGGGGAGTACCCCCCCAGTCAGTCAACGGAAAGCATCGCCCCCTTGAGATATCGCGAGCGGCTGAAGTCGGGGCGTTGGGGGTGATCCGGGCCGGCGCCCATCGTTCCGAGCAAACGGATCGTGCGGCCGGCACGTCGCGCGGATTGGAACAGGATGCCGAGGAACGTGGGCAACTCGAGCGCGCCCGAACACGAGAAGGTGGCGACGAGCCCGCCCGGACGCACGGCTTCGAGCGCGAGCGTGTTCCAGTCGTGATACCGACGCAGACCCTCTTCGTCGTCGGCGCGACCGCGGATGAGCTTGTGCGGATCGAGCACGACGATGTTGGGCCGCTCGCGGTGTCCGCGCACGTCGCGCAGCACGTGGAATCCGTCGGCGTGAACGAACTCGACGTCGAGCTTGTTGATCTGTGCGGCGGCGCGCGCGCGCTCGAGCACGACCTCGTCGAGGTCGACCGCTCGCACCTTGCGCGCGCCGAGCCGCTTGCACTGCAGCGCGAACCCGCCCGTGTTCGTGCACATGTCGAGCACGTCGGCGCCCGCCGCGAACTCCGCGACACGGATGCGGTTGTCGCGCTGATCGCAGAAGTAACCCGTCTTGTGCCCGACGCCCGGACGCACGGGGATCACGACCTCGTTCTCGGTGATCAGCACTTCGCCGACGTCACGCGACGGCTCGTCGGGCTCGAAGCCCTCGCTCTTCGCGGCGGTCGTCGGCACGCGGTGTACGACGGGGAACCCCGGATAGAGCTCGTTGAGCGCCCACTCGACGTCCTCGCGCAGCTTCCAGAAACCGAGCGCGTGGTGCTCGCACACGAGCGCCGAACCGAGGCGGTCGACGATCAGGCCGGGCAGGTCGTCGCCCTCGGCGTGAGCGATGCGATAGGCGTCCGTCGTGCGCTCGAGCCCGAGCGTCTTGCGCCGCATGCGGTCGGCCGCCGCCAAAGTGCGCAGCAGGAAATCGCGCGGGTTGCGCAGATCGCTCTTCTTCCCGCGCGTCAGCAAGCGCACGCGGATATCGCTGCGTCGGTTGTAGAGCCCGTGACCGACGAAACGACCCGATGCGTCGAGCACCTCGACGATCGATCCGTCCTCGGGGGAGTCGCGCGGGGTGTCGACTTGGCGTCCGAAGATCCACGGACCCGGCGAGAGCGAGTCCGTGACGAGCTTCACGGCGGGATGGGTGGTGGTGGACATGGCGTAATAGGGGCGAACAGGATATCCGCGCGCGCCTCGATTGCGCTCTCGCTCGTGCAGTCTTCCTGTCCCGTGCAGTCTTGGAGCCAATCGGGCACACTTCGCGCAGAGGCGGCGTCAACGGCGGTCGCCCTGCCGCGTAGAGTGCGCCTGATCCCGCTTCGAGTCCGCGTGCGGCGGATGGCAGGATCGGTCTCCGGTGTCCCACCCCAGGCGAGCGCATACCACTGCGCTCCGAACGATGAACCCGAACGACTTCGACCCCCGTGCTGCCCGCTTCACCAGCGTTTTCGCACGGTCCGCGTGCGCTTTCGCGCTGATCCTCGCGAGCGCACGCGCATCCACGTCATCTGCCATGCAATCGCAGACACAGGCTCCGGCGCCGAGCGGCTCGTCCGGCGTGCTGGCCATCACCGGCGGCATCGTGCACACGATGACGAGCGACTCGAAACCCGCGGTCATGACGATCCTCGTGGAGAACGAGAGGATCACCGCGGTCGGCACCGACGTGGAGGTACCTGCAGGTGCGCGCATCTTCGACGCGAGCGGAATGCACGTCATCCCTGGGCTGATCGACGGCTACGTCAACCACGACCCCGACCACGATCGCCTCTACGTCGCGGCGGGGGTGACGATGGTGCGCGACGTCGGCAACGATCAGGCGCGGATCCAGAGCGAGGCGATGTACGCGTCGCGCAACCGTTCGCCGGGTCCGTGGCTGTGGGTGGCGGGTTCCGCGCTCGACGGATCGCCGCCGTCCACGAAGGCCGCCGTCGTGCTCGACACGGTGGAATCCGTCGACGCGAAGTTGCCGCGCCTGCTGGCGATCGACGGCATCGACTACCTCTCGTTCCAACCTGGGCTCAGGCACGACGTCTGGGCGCGCGTGCTCGATCTCGCTCACCACGCGGGGGGGAAGGACTGGAAACAACGCCAGGTGTGGGGAGCGCTCGCGCGCGATTGCACGCTCGACGAAGCGCTCGAGAAGCAGCAGGACGGCATCTTCGGCCTCAACGCTTTCCTGCCTCATGGCGAGCAGTGGGAGAAGGTCGCGCCGGAGGTGTTCGACAAAGCCGTCGAGTCGGCGGGCGCGCACCACCTCGCGCTGACGCCGATGCTGTCGGTCTACGCGCGACCGCTGTTGCCTCAGAAAGAAGGCATGCCCGAGCTCGACTACCTCGGTCCCATGTACGAGGTCGCGTGGCAGCGCAACTTCGACGCGCGCGCACCCCTCGTGAGCGAGCAATGGTTGAAGGAGGGGCTCGCGGGTTTCGACGCGCAGACGAAGCTCGTCGGACGCCTCTACGCAGCGGGTTGCAGGATCGTCCCGGGCGGCGGAGCGCCGTTTCCCTGGCACCTGCCGGGCGTGTCGCTGCTCGATGAGCTCACTTTGTTGAAGCGCGCGGGCATTCCCGCGAAAGAGTGCGTGCGCCTGGCGACCGCAGGTGCTGCAGAGGTGATCGGTGACACGCGACGCGGCACGATCGAACTCACGAAAACCGCTGATTTCGTGCTGACGAAGGGCGATCCGACCGAGGACCTCGACAACCTACACGATCCCGCCGTCGTCGTACTGCGCGGGCGGGTGATGTTGCGCAAGGAACTTGACGCCCTCGTCGCCGACGTACGCGCGCAACAGGAGAAGGTCAAGGACACGCTGCGCAAGCCGCTCGAAGTCGCCCCGCCCGAGCTGCCGACTGGCGATCTCGTGCTGACCGGACACGTCGAGACGCGCGGCCTGGGCTCCCGCATCTCGGCGGAACGCTATGCGGTCGTGCGGCGCTACGACGGGGCGCTCACCTATTGCGGTCGCATGGTCGTCCCCGGCGAGGCCACGACGCCGGGCACCGAGACGACTGTGCAGCAGACGATCGCGGACGGCGAGCTGACGGATTTCGAAGTGCACATGGTCTCGAACAACCACGACGTCCTCGTGCACGGGCAGAGCACGGCTGGGAAGTTCACGATCGAAACGAAGCTCAACGGGGGCTTCGTCGACGCGCCCGTCGTGAAGGACAAGCTCGCGTTCGTGCAGTGTGGTTCGGTGACGTCGCTCTTGATCCTCGGCTACCACAAGCGGCCGGGCACGTTCAAAGTGCTCTTCTTCGACGACTATGACGTCGCCGTGGGTCCCTGTGAGATGCGCCTCGGCGCCGACGGATTGCACCTCCTGAAGACACCGACAGGGTGGATGAAGGTCAGCTACGACGAGAAGGGCAACCTGAAAGAAGCGCAGCGCGAATCGGGCAACGGCATCCTGCAGACGCGGCCGCTCGAGACCGCGACGCCGGACGGCAAGGGGTTGCCGATGCCCGCTGACAAACGCGCGATGGTCCCGGTCGCACCGCAGGTGTCGACGCCGGCCCAGGGCAAGGATTCCGTTCCGCCGCCGAAGAAAGAACCGCCCAAGTGAACGCGCGCGCGCACGTGAGTGCGCTGAACCGCGACGTGCCGGTCGCAGAGGCCGGCGAGTTCGGGCCGTTGCACCTCGGCCCGCTCACGATCGATCCGCCGGTCGTGCTCGCGCCGATGGCGGGCGTCACCAACCTGCCGTTCCGCAGCTTGTGCCGCCGCTTCGGCGCGGGTTTGTACGTGTCCGAGATGATCTCCGCGCGCGGCTACTTGAATGGGCACCGTCTCACGAAGCTGCTCGCGTCGTCGGGGCCCGACGAGAAACCGCGCTCGGTGCAGATCTACGCGACCGATCCGCGCGACGTCGAGGAGATGGCGCGCGCCCTCGTCGACTCAGGGGTACACCACCTCGACATGAACTTCGGTTGTCCCGTAGCGAAGGTCACGCGCAACGGCGGCGGCAGCGCGATTCCGCTCAAGCCGCGCCTGCTCGCGAAGATCGTCGCCGCGGGCGTGAAGGGATCGGGAGCCGTTCCGTTCACGATCAAGGTGCGCAAGGGGATCGACGACGGGCTGCTCACGTACCTCGACGCCGGACGCATCGCACAGGAGGAAGGCGCCGCCGCGATCGGGTTGCACGCGCGCACCGCGGCCCAGCTCTACTCGGGCGAAGCGGACTGGAACGCGATCGGCGAGCTCAAGCAGAGCGTCTCGATCCCCGTGCTCGGCAACGGCGACATCTGGGAATCGTTCGACGCGTTGAAGATGATGCGCGCGACGGGTTGCGACGCAGTGATCATCGGACGTGGGTGTCTGGGACGGCCGTGGTTGTTCGCCGAGCTCGCCGCGGTGTTCGCGGGCCGCGAACCCGAAGCGCCGCCCGACTTGCGCGGTGTCGTCACGATCATGGAAGAGCATGCCCGGCTCTTGTGCGCGTTCTTCGGCACCGAGGTCGGCATGCGCCAGATGCGCAAGTGGTGCACCTGGTACACGAAGGGCTTCAAGAACAGCGCTCAGGTGCGCGAGTCGCTCGTGCGCGTCAGCTCGATCGAAGACATGCTGGCCGCGGTGCGCGTGCTCGACCTCGACGAGGCCTTCCCGATGTCCGCGTTGCGCGCACCGCGCGGCAAGACGGGCCGACAAGCAACGGTTGCGCTGCCGCACGGATACCTCGACGACCGCGAGGACGACACGCCGCCCGACGAGTGCGCCGGCGGCGACGACGTCGAGGAGTTCGAGGCTTCGCTGTCGGGCGGATGAGGGGCTTCGCTGTCAGGCGGATGAGATGGGCCTCGCTGTCGGGCGCCCGAAAACCTGGAAGGTGCTCGGCGGAGTTCGCGAGTCATTCCCGCAGACACGATCGCGCCGAGCCGGATCACTTCGCGTGGGTGAAGACGTAGTCGCTCCAGGCGCTCTCGATCTCCTTCTTGTCCATGCCGAGTGCGTCGGTGAACGATCCCATCGAGAGCTTCCCCTTGGCTCCTTCGCGCAAGTACTTGCCGAGCTTCTCGCGCAGGGCACCGTCGTTCGAGAACACGAGCCAGTGAACGAGCGTGTAGGCAGCCGCCGTCATCTCGGTTCGCTTGGCGTCCAAGTTGAAGTCGTTCGAGCTGCCGTTGAACACGCGGTCGAAGTCCACCTTTGCCGACTTCGTGAGTGCGAACTCGCGCACGTCGATCTGGGCAAGGTCGGCCCACGGTCCGCCGCGGACTTCGGGTGCAGCGAGCGCGAAGATCTCGCCCACGCCGGCCAGCGTCCACTGCGGAACCTGGGCCGTCGTGCCGGCGCTGCGACGCAGCGCGTTGAACATCATCAGCCGCGACATCTGGTTGACGATCGCGCGGATGTCCGGCTCGGCTTCGACGAGCACGTGGATCTGGTTGATGCCGGGCGCGAACCAGACCTTGTCGCCCTTGACCGGCGGGACCGGGAAGTCCTTGGCCGAGGAGTAGAACTCGACCACAGGCTTCTCGTCGAAAACGTAGAGCTCGAGCGGCGCTCCCAAGGTCTTGTAGAAGCGCTCGAAGAAGCGCTCGACGGCCCCGCCCAAGTCGAATACTTCGGGCAGCGGGAGATCGGACTCCAACAAGAAGTGCGTCGTCTCGACCGGATACGCGTCGTTCCAACCGTCCTGTTTCTTGGTCATGTCGGCGAGCATCTTCTGCTCCTTGCCGAACTTGACCTGCACCGCGTCCTTGATGCGCCGTCCGCCGACGGCCTTGAGCGCTTCGTCGTTCCTGGGATCGGCGAGCAGGACGCGCAGCCACAGGTTGTGTCCCTCTTCCTCGAGCAAGGCGTCGTCGCATTGCTTCGCCACGACCGCGAGCGCCTCCGAATCCGCTTTCGACAGATCGCGTGCGAGGATGGGCGCGAGGCTGCGCTCGAGCGAGCGGATCTCGGCGATGTCCCTGCGCGGGATGCGCTGGTCGCGGCTGCCCTGGCGCAAGACGATCTCGTCCAAGCCCTCGTAAACCACGCGCCCGTGCAGCTCCTTGGCCTTGTCGACGAACCTGACGGTATCCGGATCGTTGCCGGCGAACGCGAGCAGCACTGTGACGAGGAGCAGTGTGGTGCGCATGATGCGGAAGGGTGTAGTCACTCCGAACTTCGTCGACGAGGTCAGCGCGGGTTGGCCACGGCCAGTCCCAGACCAGGGCGCCAAGTCAGGGTCATCTCGTCCTCGAAACGGACGACGCTGTTCTGCAAGGCGCGCATCGAAGCACCGTCGCTGCAGAAGACGGCCGGCACGATGAGCACGTTCTTGCGCTTCTTCTCGAGCAACTGCGCGAGCACGGTCGGGAGCGCGTGATCAGCGGAGCCCGTCGCGACCTTCAGGCGGCTGAACCGGCTCTGCGCAGCGATCGGATCGTCCTTTTCGAGCGCGAGCCAGGCATCGACCTCGTCCTGCGGCATGTCCGCCGGCAACACGACGACCGTCGTGCCGCCGAAGGCGCCGGGGCTCATGGGCAGCGCCCCCGGCATCCGGAAATCGCGCGCGTGGATCGCAGTCGGGATCTCGGTCGCTTGCGCGTCTTCGGGGGGGGCGTCGACGACGGCCACGAGCTCGCCGGGATCGATCGAGCGGTGCAGCGCAGCGCGCCGAGCCCACGCACGAGCGCGCGCCGTCTGCGCCAGGATGTACTTGCGCGGTGCGTCGGCAGGCAACGTGCGCGCCCCGAGCCCAAGTGCCGCTCGCACGGCGTTCTCGCGGTCGAAATCGATCTGCCAGGCATCGTGCGTCGCCGTCGCGAGGTCGCTCGGCAAGCCGACCCCGCGGTACGCTTCGATCTCGGACGACCACCAACCCTCGTCACCGGCATTCACCAGCACGTGCAGCTCCTTCTCGCGCGCCGGCGCATCACCGCGCAACTCCGGCAAGGGCAGCGAGAAGTCCTTGATCGCTGCGAACTGCCGCGGCTGCAGCACGACGGCGCGCACGTTCATGCGCGCGCTCAGCAATCCGATGGCCGAAGTGACCGTCGCGCCCGTGCCCTCGCCGGCGACGCACACACGCGCCGCGTCGATGGGGAAGTGTCGCGCAACGTAGGCCCACGCGCGCTCGACGCCTTCGATGACACCGCCGACGTCCTCGGTGAACGAGTCAGAGTGGTACCAGCGACCGCCTTCGACGAGGTCATCCTGCAGCTCGCGGCTCGGCGCTTCGATCGCGGCGATCGCGCACGTTTCGCCGAGCCGCTCGCGCCACTCGCCGAGACCTTCTTTCGCGCTCGAACCGTCGTCGCCGAGCCAGATCAGGAGCGGCACGGGCGCAGAAGCGCTCGCCGATGCGGGCACGTGAAGCTTGTACTTGAGCTCGTTGGACACGACCACCGCGTAGTCGCCGTCGTCGACGTCCTTCGCACGCGCTTCGGCGAACACGAGGAAGTCGGCGATCGGCGCTCCTGAATCCGTCTCCGTGGTCGGGTTGCCGGCGGGCTCGATCGCCACGGTCATCACGCGCGCGTTCGGTTTGCGCAGCAGCAGTTGGTGCACCGTGCCGTCCCAGTACGCGCTGTGGAAACCGCCGTTGACGTGCAGCACGCTCCAGCCCGGATGTTCGTCGAGCGCGCGCGCGCACGACTCGCCCATGCTGTTGTCCCACAGCGACTGGGTATCGTCGAGGCGCGGGTCGTCGGCCGCGGGAGGCGGTCCCATCATCCCGATGTGGCCGCGGATGGCGTTGTCGACGCGCTTCCAGTACTCGGGCGTCTCGGGCAGCAGCTCCGCGGGCACCGTGTGTAGTTCACTCGCGCTCAACTGCGCGAGGAGGTCGGTCCCGCCGCCCGCCATGCGTCGTCGCAACGGCGTGGGGAAGTTGGACGCGACGACAGGCGAGCGGCTCACCTTCGCGTGCTCGATCAGCGGCCGGTACGCGGTCGCGTAGTTCGGCCACGGCCGTGCTTGCGCGAGGAAGGCCGGCTCGTCGATGCGTCCGCTGACGTACTCGTCGAGCACGGGCTGCACGTCGCGTTCGAACATCTCCAGCGCCAGCACGACGCGCCCGCGCCGGCGTGCGAGGAGTGCTGCGTACGTCGCGAGCTCGAGCCGGTGCGTCGTTTCGTCGGTGTGCGTCTCGCCCAGGAACACGACGTCGGCTTCGGCGAGTCGGTCGAACATCTCTTCGAGCTCGATGCGCTGTCCGCTGCGCGTGTTGCGGACCGAGAGCCCCTGGTCGAGCCTTGGAGCCGACCACGGCATGTCCTGCACGGCCGTCTCCGGCCTGCGCGGCGCCGGGGTTTCGCATGCGAGGGGAACGAACAGGTACCCGAGCACACCGCAGAGAAGGAGAAGACGTCGTGCGCATCGAACGGACCGGAAAGGCTCGATCATGGCCGAGAGCTTAGCGCGAACAGCTCCTCGGACCGACTCGCAGAAATACGGTGCCAGAAATACGGTGCCAGAAATACGGTGCCAGTCCCGATTGTTCACACTTCGACGAACGATCCGGGCTCAGGCGGTGACGGGATCCCGCGTCGAAGTGTGAACAATCGGGACCGGCACCGTGTTTCTGCCAGAGCTCCGTATTTCTGCCCGAGCCCGCCGCGCACTGGCCCGATCCTGTCGCTGCGAGCTAGCATCTGCCCCATGGGCAAACCGGACCGATCGCGCGCGAAAAAGAAGAGCGCGGACAAGAAGAAGCGACGCGAGAAGCGCCTGCGCCTCCAGCGCAACTTGCGGCGGAACGAACCCGAGCCCCGCGAGGACTACCGCGACCAGATCGACATCGAGAGCGCGCTCGAGGCGTTGCCGCCTGAAGTCGGCTTCGAGCGTGTGATGCGTCGCATCGCGCTCGCCACCGGACGCCGTTCGTTCGCGGACGAGGAGGATATGGAAGGGCTGCTGAGCGGGCTCGATGCTGCGGCTCGCGCAAGGCTCGCCGGGGTGGACGAAAGCGAACGTGCGCAGGACCTCTTCTTCCTGGCCCGCGACCCGGCCTATGGCGAGCACGCCGTGGACATGCTCGAGGACGCTCTCGAGATCGATCCAGAATGTCCCGACGCAATCGGCCTCATGGCGCTCCTCGACCCGGACGAGGAAAAAGCGCAGATCCGCACGCTGGAGCGGGCCGTTGCGATCGCCGAACGGGGTCTGCGCGGGCCGCTCGAGTCCGCTCTCGTCCGCGGCGCGCTGTGGGACGACGTGCTCTCGCGGCCTTACATGCGCACGCGGCGCATGCTTTCGAGCACGCTGTACGCGCGCAAGCGGTTCGCGGAATCACTGCGCCACGCAGAGGTCGTACTTGCGCTGGACCAGGCCGATCCGCTGTTCGCGCGCGGCAGCCTGATCGGCGCTCTTCTGGCACTCGGCGAAGCCCGGCGCGCGAGCGAAGAGCTCGAGCTTTTGGGCACCGGACATCTCGCGTTCGCGTGCTTCGGACGCGGCCTCGAGCGCTGGCTCACTGGAGATCGCGCGCGCGCCGCCGAGTCCGTGAGGCTCGGGCGCCAAGCCAATCCTCGCGTGGAAGCGCGGATCCTCTCCAACAGGATTGCCGACGACGACGAGAGCGACGATCCCGAAGAGTCCGACGCGCAATTCGAAGCGTCCGAGGTCGGCATGATCCTCGGCCTCGCGTGGTCGCAGCATCCCGAGGCGTACGAATGGCTCGCGTCCGGTGCACCGGCGAGCACGGCGGCGCAGCGCGCTGCGTCGATGCAGACCTTCGCGAAACCGGTGTCCACTCTGTTCGCCCCCGGAGAGCCCGTCCTGTTGGCCGAGTGGAAGGACTACTCGAGCGAGTTCGGCCTCCGCACCGCCGACGTGCCCGAGCTCATCAGGCTCGCGACCGACCGTGTGCTGAACGAGCTCGAGGACGCGCCCGAATGCTGGGCCCCGGTGCACGCGTGGCGTGCGCTGGGACAACTCGGCGACGCGAGCGCAGTCCTGCCTCTGCTGGAGCTCTCGCTCGATCGCGAGGACGATTACAGCTTGTCGGATGATCTGCCCAGTGTCATCGAGCAGATCGGCGAGCCTGCGCTCCCCGTGCTGATCCAATTTTTTTCGGATCACGAAGACGGCGCGAGTGCGCGCGCCAGCGTCGTCGAGGCGCTCGGCAGGCTGGCCGCCACGCATCCCTCCGTGCGAGACGTGGTCGTGGACGTGCTCGGGAAAGAGCTCGCGCGCTACGCAGAGAACGACATGGACTTGAACGGCCTGATCGTTTCAGCCTTGATCGATGCGCGCGGGGCCGAACTCATTCCCTTGGTCCGCGAGGTGTTCGAAGCCGGCCTGATCGACGCAGAGTGGAACGGCACGCTCGAGGACGTCGAGGAAGCGCTCGCGTCCGGACCCGACTCGGACTGATCACTCGGGCGAGGACGTGGGTCAGATTCGCGGGAGCCGTGCGATCGAAGGTACGTGAGCGCTCACGAACGCTAGCAACTCGCCGCTGCACTGGAGCGTGACGACCACATCGCCGCCCGTGTTGCGCGTGAGCCGCCACTCCGCGCTTGCATGAGCGGCGCTCGTCTCGAGGATCCAGCGCGCGAGCTCGGTGCGCAAACCAACCCTTGTAGCGAACCGCAGCACCAGACCCTCGTCGAACACGCATTGGCCCGACCCGGATTCCGCGACGAGCGGTTCGAGCCGGCGCAACCGCGCCGCCAACGCGATCTCGTCCGCGGTGCAAGGCGCACTCGCCGCCGTGCGCGACATGGGCACGCGAGTGGGCGGGCCAGAGGACACCATCGGCACGAGCAACCAGGTCAGGCCCTGCGCCAGGGCGACCCGATTGAGACAACGCTTGCGGGGGCGACGCACCCATTCAATTTAACCGTGCTCACCGATCGTGGGGGAGATGCGCTGGATCCTGATTCGATGCACGCTTCCCACGCTCGCCTGCACACATCACCATGCCGCCCCTCATGACGGACCTTCGAGCGGACATCGGCATCCTCGGCGCGGGCGCGGCCGGTTTGTGGGCCGCGGCCAAGGCCGCGCGTACCGGTCGCACAGTCCTTCTGCTCGAGAAGACGCCGCGCACGGGCACGAAAATCCTCGCGAGCGGCGGCACGCGCTGCAACCTCACGACCACGCTCGGACCCAAGCCCGCGGCAGCACTCTTCGGTCGCGACGGCGCACGCTTCCTCGACACTGCGTTCCGCACCCTCACACCCCTCGACGTGCGCGAGCACTTCGAGAACCTGGGCGTACCGACCGAGGAAGCGCCGCTCGAAAAGATCTTCCCCACGAGCGGCCGCGCGCTCGACGTGCGCGACGCACTCGAGCGCGACGCGCGCGATGCCGGTGCGCACATCCTTTTCGACGCCGGCGTCGCCGCCATCGAACGCACCCAATCCACTTGGTCCGTCAGCCTCCTTGACGGACGCACCGCCCGTTTCGACAAGCTCATCCTTTGTCCCGGCGGCATGAGCTACCCCAAGACCGGCACGATCGGCGAAGGCTACGCGTGGCTCGAACGCCTCGGACTGCCGATCGTCGAGCCCATTCCCGCGCTCACACCCCTCACCAGCCCAGCACTCTGGGTGATCCAGCTCGCCGGCATCGCGATGCAAGACACCGAAGCCCGCCTCCTCGACGAACAACGCACCGTCCTCGGCAAGCGTCGTCGGCCCGTCCTCTTCACGCATCAAGGTCTCTCGGGCCCAGCCGCAATGGACCTCTCCGAGCCGATCGCGCGCGGCCACGCGCACGCCGCACGGCGCAACCAACCCCGTCCGAAACACACGATCGAGATCGACTTCCTGCCCGACACATCACGTGATGCCCTGCGCGATTTTCTCATTCACTCGGCCGGCCTCCCCGGCGCACCGCTCCTCTCGCGCGTTCTCCCGATCGAAGTCCCCAAACGACTCCTCTTCATGATCGCGCGACAAGCCGGGCTCGGAGACACCGATCCGCGCCCGAACACCTTGGACAAGCAATCACGTCACCTTCTCGTCGAGAGCCTCAAGGGCCTCTCCATCCCGATCGACGGAACCCTCGGCTTCGATCACGCCGAAGTGACCGCCGGCGGACTCGCACTGACCCACGTCGAGCCCGGCACGATGCGGGTCAAAGGCCA
>JBBQNP010000088.1:0-18715 GCA_038330085.1 Planctomycetota bacterium
ACACACGATTGGCAGGTGGAGCTTCTCCGCGAGGCGCATTTTGCGCAGCGCCTTGCGGTACCCCTCGGGGTGCGCGCAGCCGAAGTTGAACGACATGCGTTCCTTCGTCGTGCGACCCTTCCGATGGCCGACGAGCAGGAAGCGGCGATCCTCGATGCGCGCGAGGCCCGTGACCATCGCCTTGTCGTCGCCGAAGGTCTTGTCGCCGTGCAGTTCGACGAACTCGTCGATGATCTTCTCGATGTAGTCCGTGACCACGGGGCGCTCGGCGTGGCGCGCGACGTTGACGCGCTCCCACGCGGAGAGCTCGGAGTACGTCGTGCGGATCGCTTCGGAGAGCTTGCGGCGGAGTGCCTCGATCTCGGAGGAGATGTCGAGGTTCGTGCGCAGCGAGATGGCTTCGAGCTCGGCGAGCTGGCCTTCGATCTCCTTGATGGGGCGCTCGAAGGCCATGCCCGGTGACGTGGAGTCTCGCTTGGTCTTTTCGGCCACGGTTGCAGGCGCGGAGGCTTCGCTCTCCGCAGTTGCTGCGCCCATGGTATCCCTCGCCCCCGGGAGTTGCGACGGGCGCCTGCAACTGCGGCCGCAAAGACCAAGCGAGACTCCACGTCACCGGCCATGGCCTTCGAGCGCCCAGCGCCGAGCGAAGCCGGCGCCAGCTTGATCAGAGCCCGCTCCAACCGAAGTCCGCTCGTTCCTTGACCCTCCCAACGCCGCTTGTCACCGGGACGCACGCACCCGTGGACGCTAGACTCCTCCGCTTCTCCCCATGAACACCCCGGCGACGAGCACCGTGTCGAAGTCCCCCGCCCCCCTTCCCTCTGCCGGACTCCCCGACGCCTGGCGCGTGGAAGTGTTCCGCCTCTCCTCGAGCCACGACCCCGAGTCTGCCCACGTGCTCGACTCCGCGCGCGAGCTCGGCATCGGTGGCCTCTCCTCGGTGCGCACCGGCCGCGGGTTCCTGCTCCCCTCTGCGCTCGAGCGCACTCAAGTCGACGCCGCCGTGCGCGAGCTCCTCTCCGACCCGGTCCTCGACGCATCCCACATCTACACGCCCAACACCGCTCCGTCGGCTCCTCCGACTGCCGCGACGCGCGTCCTCGTCGCGCGCAAGCGCGGCGTGATGGATCCCGTCGCGAACACGGTGCAGCGCGCGCTCCATGCTTCGGGCCTCGTGCCCTCTGCGAACGCACCGGGTTTCTTCGTGACGACGTTCCGCATCTTCGAGATCACCGGTGCAGCCGACAAGCGACCGCCGCGTGACACGCTCGCACTCCTTGCGCAGAAGAGCCTCGCGAACGAGACGATCGAGGACGTGCTGATCGACGACGAGCGACTCGTGTTCGCGCAGCCGCCTCCGTCCAAGCCTCACGGCGTCGTGCACGTCGCCTTGCGTGACGCCGACGAAGCGCAGCTCGCGCGCATCAGCAAGGAGGGCTCGCTGAGCCTCTCCGTCGCCGAAATGCGCGCCATTCAAGCGCACTATTCCCGCTCCGACCGTGAGCCCACCCTCTGCGAGCTCGAGACGATCGCGCAAACCTGGAGCGAGCACTGCAAGCACAAGACCTTCACCGGCATCGTCGACTTCGACGGTGATCTCATCGACAACCTCCTCAAGCAAACGATCAAGCGCGCGACGCTCGAGCTCGACAAGCCCTGGTGCGTCAGCGTCTTCCACGACAACGCCGGCATCATCGCGTTCGATCAGGGCATGGACGTGTGCTTCAAGGTCGAGACGCACAACCACCCGAGCGCGATCGATCCGTACGGCGGCGCCGGCACCGGTGTCGGCGGCGTCGTGCGCGACATCCTCGGCGTCGGACTCGGCGCGCGGCCGATCGCGAACACCGACGCGTTCTTCGTCGGTCCGCTCGACATGAAGCGCGAGGACGTGCCCAAGGGTTGCATGCACCCGCGCCGCATCCTGCGGGGCGTCGTCGCGGGTGTCCGCGACTACGGCAACCGCATGGGCATCCCGACTGTTTCGGGCGGCGTGTGGTCGCATCCGGGGTACATCGGAAACCCGCTCGTGTACGCGGGCACCGTCGGCTTGATGCCGCACTGGGCCGCCGACAAGAGTGTCCGCTCGGGCGACTTGATCGTCGTCGCCGGCGGACGCACCGGTCGCGACGGCATCCACGGCGCGACCTTC
The DNA here is from genome assembly GCA_038330085.1 of Planctomycetota bacterium. Lineage (GTDB taxonomy): Bacteria > Planctomycetota > UBA1135 > UBA1135 > JAEUIA01. The sequence continues at coordinate 2,153 of JBBQNP010000088.1, forward strand.
AGCTCGGTCGAACTGCACGAGGAGAGCGAGATCGTCTCGAGCGCCGCGGTGCAGATCGGCGACGCGATCGCGGAGAAGCGCGTGCTCGACGCGCTGTTGCAGGCGCGCGACAAGCGACTCTACCGCGCGATCACCGACTGTGGTGCCGGCGGTCTCTCGTCGGCGGTCGGCGAGATGGCGGAAGGTCACGGCGCGGAGGTCGAACTCGACAAGGTGCCGCTCAAGTACCCGGGCCTGTCGCCGGAAGAGATCTGGATCAGCGAAGCGCAAGAGCGCATGGTCATGGCCGTTCCGCCCGAGCACCTCGAAGCGTGCTTGCGCGTGTTCGCGGCGGAGGACGTCGAGGCCGTCGTGATCGGCCGCTTCAACTCGACGGGACGTCTCGTGTTGAAGCACGGCGGCGTGCGCATGGGCGACCTCGACCTGAAGTTCCTGCACGGCGGGACGCCGCGCCCGTTGCGCAAGGCGACTTGGAAGCCGGCCCCTCGACCCGATCCGGCCGTGCCTGCGACGTCGGACCACCGCGCGACGCTGCTCACGCTGCTGGGGTTGCCCGACATCCAGAGCAAGGAGTGGATCGTGCGCCAGTACGACCACGAGGTGCAGGGCATGTCCGTGCAAAAGCCGCTCGTCGGCGAGCGCATGGACGCACCCGGCGACGCGGCGGTGCTGCAGCCGCTCACGTCGTCGCGCAAAGGCATCGCCATCGGCTGCGGTGCGAGCGCGCGCTACGGGGAATTGGACCCCGGCGCGATGGCCGAAGCCGTGATCGACGAGGCCTTGCGCAATGTGATCGCCGTCGGCGGCGACCTCGACCACACGGCGATCCTCGACAACTTCTCGTGGGGCAGTTGTGACGTGCCGGAGCGGCTGGGCGCGCTCGTGCTGGCCGCGCGCGGTTGTGCGCGGGCGGCGATCGCGTATGGGACGCCCTTCATCTCGGGCAAGGACTCGCTCAACAACGAATACCGCCTGGGCGAGCGCACGATTGCGATCCCGCCGACGCTCTTGATCAGCGCCCTGTCGGTCGTGCCCGACGTCGCGCGCACGGTCAGCATGGACCTCAAATCCGTGGGCTCGCGTCTCTATTTGGTGGGTGCGACCAAGCCGGAGTTCGGCGGCTCGCATTGGTTTGGTCAGTTGGGCCTCGAAGGCGGTGCCGTCCCGCGCCCGGACCTCGACTCCGCGCCACGTCTGATGCGCGCTCTGCACAAGGCGATCGCTTCGGGAAACGTGCTCGCCTGCCACGATCTGTCGGAGGGCGGCCTCGCCGTGGCGGCGGCCGAGATGGCGTTCGGCGGCGGTCTCGGGCTCGACCTGCGCCTCGCCGACGTGCCCTTCGCGAGCTTGCCGGCGCGAGCCGAAAGCGTGTCGAAGAGCGACGATCCCGACGGAACTCGCTTGTATTCGGAATCCTGTTCGCGTTTTCTGTGTGAGGTCGCCGAGGGGTCCGCGGCCGCGTTCGAGCGCGAGCTCAGGCTGTTTCCCTCGGCACACGTCGGAGAAGTGACCGATCGCTCGAAGCTGCGCGTCAGCGGAACGAGCGGTGCGATCCTGTTCGACGTCGACATCGACGAGCTGCGTCGCGCACACGCCGGGAATTTCCGGGGCTAGTTCCCGAGGATCGGTCCGCAGGGCTGTTTCCGATCGAGAACGAGAGCGTCCACGGAGATCCGAGCACGAGCGCACGCATTCGAAATCGCCTCGCGTGCCTCTCATGCTTCCGACACCTCCCACCGCCATCGTCCTGCGCACCGCCGGCATCAACTGCGATGCGGAGACAGTGCGTGCTCTCGAGCTCGCCGGCGCGCGCGTCGACGTCGTGCACCTGCACGCCTTGATGCACGAGCAAGCGCGGCTCGACGACGCCGTCCTGGTCGTGATCCCGGGCGGGTTCAGCTACGGCGACGACGTGGCCGCGGGCCGCGTGTTCGGCCTCGAACTGCGACACGGGCTCGCGGAGAACCTGTGCAAGTTCGTCGATCGCGGCGGTCACGTGCTCGGCGTCTGCAACGGGTTCCAGATCCTCGTCGAATCGGGCTTGTTCGAGCGCGAGATCGGCGAGAACAAGATCCCGCCGCGCACGATCGCGCTGACGAACAACGCGAGCAACCGCTTCGAGTGCCGCTGGGTCTCGATGCGCGCCGAACCGTCGGCGTGCGCGTGGCTCGCCGATGCTCAAGTCGCGCTCTCGAACACGATGGCCGTTCCCGTCGCGCACGGAGAAGGCCGCTTCGTCGCGCAGGATGCGTCCGTGCTCGAGCGCTTGCGCGCGAAGGGGCAGGTCGCCTTGCGCTACGTCGCTGCCGACGGATCGAGCGCGCGCGGCTATCCCGAAAATCCCAACGGCTCGGTAGATGACATTGCAGGGATCTGCGACCCGAGCGGTCGCGTGCTCGGGCTGATGCCGCACCCCGAGCGCAACGTCACGCCGTGGAACCATCCGCACTGGCAGCGCCTGCAGGCGCGCTCGGGCGAAATGCGCAGCGAAGGCGAAGGCTTGGCGTTCTATCGCCGCCTCGTCCAAGCCGCAGCCGGCGTGACCGTACCGTCCATCCCCGTCCCGTTTCCTGCCCGCAGTTCCTGATTCCAATCAGGCCTGACCTCTGACTCGATCGAAGAAACAACGCCATGCGCAAGTCGCCGCTTCTCGTACTCCTCGTGCTCGTCGCCTCCGTCTCATCCGCCTGCGTCGTCGCTGCCGTCGGCACCGGCGTCATGGCCGGCCAAGTGTTGTTCGAGGACAACACCTACATCGGCCACATCAACGTGGAGACGGGCCGCACGTGGGCGCAGACGAAGACCACGCTGTCCCATCGCAGCTCGCAACCCGTCGACGTCGACGAGGCGCACCGCAAGATCGTCGCCGACATCGACAGCGTGACGGTCACCGCGTCGGTGGAGACCTACGACGTGAACGTCAGCGTGCTGCGCGTGTCCGCCAAGAAGTACGGCTTCGCCGACAACGAAATGGCGAAGATGATGTTCGACCGCATCACGGAAGACATCAACCGCAACAAGTGAGCGAGTGGGTGGTGCCGGGCACCGCCCGCAGGCTCGGCACCCCTGGGTCGGCGCCTCCGCTCCGCTGGGTCGGCGCCTCCGCTCCGCGCCAGACCGGGCGAACCGCGCCAGGCACCGTTTGCCGGAAATACCGGCAACCGGGGCCAGGCACGATTCGGTTTCACTCCGCTTCCGGCCGCACGCTGATCGCCTTCTTGCGCACCTCACGTTGACGCGCGCAACCCTTGCAGTACCCACGCAACCGCAGATCGTGGCTGACGAGCTGGAAGCCCTTCTTCCTGCACGCCTCGAGCTGCAGTTCCTCGATGCGCTCCTCCTGGAACTCCTCGATCTTGCCGCAGTCCATGCAGACCATGTGATCGTGGTGCTGATGACCGAGCACGTGCTCGTACACCAGCTCACCTCGGCCCGCGTCGAGCGCTTCGACGAAACCGCCTTCGAGCAGGAGCGACAACGTCCTGTACACCGTCGCGCGTGAGACCTTCTCGCCCGGCTCGTTGCGCAACCAGTCGTACAACCGCTCCGCGCTGAAGTGCTCGTGCGTGCCGAACGCGCGGTCGAAGATGCGCCGGCGCTGCGTGGTCAGCTTGAGCGAGCGCGATCTCAGGAAGCGCTCGAACCGCTTGACGATCTGCTCGTGCTTCATGGTCGCGCTGCGCTCAGTACGGTGTGCGGCGCGGCGGTCGGTCGCTCGCCAGGTTCGACCGGGGCGGCAGATGGATCACAGAACCGCTCGCGCGCACTTCGACGTCGATCGGCGTCGACTCGCGGCGGTGGCGCGCGCCGATGTCGCGGCGAGCGAACTTGCCGTCGTAGCGCACTTTGTCGAAGGCCGCGTAGGCATTCGTCCGAGCCGTCTCGACGTCGCCTGCGAGCGCAGTGATGCACAACACCCTCCCGCCCGCCGTGACGACATCGCCCTGCGGCGTGCGCGCCGTTCCCGCGTGGAACACGACCACATCCTCGCCCCGGGCCGCTTCCTCGAGGCCGTCGATCGGATCGTTCTTGCGCGGTGCTGCCGGATAGCCGTCGGCGGCTGCTACGACGCCGATGCACACGCGCGGATCCCACTCGGGCTCGACGATGCTCTCGAGCTTGCCCTTCGCGGTCGCGTCGAGGATCGGCAGGAGGTCGCTCTTCATGCGACGCATCAAGGCCTGGCATTCCGGGTCGCCGAAGCGCGTGTTTAACTCGAGCACCTTGGGCCCGCTGTCGGTGATCATCAGACCGACGAAGAGCACACCTCGGAACTCGATCTCCTCGCGGCGCAGCGCGTGCACCGCCGGCACGAGCACATGTTGCTCGACCTGACGTTGGATGCGCTTCGTCAAGAGCGGAACCGGCGAGTAGACGCCCATGCCGCCCGTGTTCGGACCGGTGTCACCGTCCCCCACCTGCTTGTGATCCATCACCGGCTCGAGGATCAGGATCGTCTCGCCGTCGGTGATCGCGAGAACGGACGCTTCTTCGCCGACGAGACATTCCTCGATGACGATCTTCGTGCCGGCGGCACCGAGCGTCTTCTTCTCCATGAACGCGTCGACCGCTGCGCAACCGGACTTCGCGTCTTGGCAGATGACGACGCCCTTGCCCGCGGCGAGACCGTCGGCCTTCACGACCTGCGGCCACGTCGTGCACGCTTCGAGGTAGCTCTTCGCGACGCCGGAGCGATCGAACACGCGGCAGGTCGCGGTCGGGATGCGGTACTTCTCGAGAAGTTCCTTGGTGAAGACCTTCGAGCCTTCGAGGCGCGCGCCGGATGCACCCGGACCGAACGTCGCGATGCCGGCCTCGCGCAGCTTGTCGGCGACGCCGAGCACGAGCGGATCTTCGGGGCCGATGATGACGAGGTCGACGTTCTCCTTCATCGCGAGCTTCACGATGGCCGCGACGTCACCGACCTTCAGCGCGACGTTGCGCGCGACCTGCGCCGTGCCGACGTTGCCGGGTGCGCACAGAATCTCGGGCTTCAGCGGCGATTGCGCCAACTTCCAGCACAACGCATGCTCGCGTCCACCGCTGCCGACGACCAGGACCTTCATGACTCTGTGGTGCTCGCTCTCGCCCGTTGGATCTTGCGGTGACTCTGGTTGTTCCGAGTCGCGGCCTGCCGCCGCGATCGTCCCGCGGCGTGAGGAAGCCCCCTCTTCGGGACCGTCCGCGCGCGCAGCGAGGCGAACAGGTTACCCGCGCGGAGGCTCGAGCGGAAACGCGACGCACGATAAGCGCATCGATGTCGCGGGTGAGATGTCTCTCCGCTAGGCTCTTGCGCCCTCCGACCGCCTCGGGGAGTACCTCAGTTGGTAGAGGCGAAGCTTTGGGTGCTTCGAGTCGTGGGTTCGAGTCCCATCTCCCCGACCCACTCTCTCACCGGCGCGACGAGGAACGAGCGGCACAGCACGCGCCCGTAGCTCAGTTGGATAGAGCATCGGATTTCTAATCCGACGGTCAGTGGTTCGAGTCCACTCGGGCGCGCCATCCCGACCTGGATTGCGCAGCGTGATGCGCAGTCCGCCGTACACGCCGTGACCCCATGGTCTGTGCTGCGACGTGACGATCCCGTCCTTCAAAAGGGCTTGATTCCGGCGGCCTCGACGGGATCGTTCGTTCGCAGTCGAACGCGTTGGACGTTGCCCCCCGGCCATGAACCTCCGCAAGATCGCAGCCGCTCCGCCCCTGGTCGTGCGCGAGTGGTTCGTGACGCTGGGCTCCGCCACTACGTGCGGAGGTTGCTCCCTAGTGCGCGCGACGACGTCGAGCGCACCCGTTTCTCCGGGGGTCAGTGGCGCGAGCGCCGCGCTCCCATTCGGTTCCGTGGACGTGTGCCATGAACCGACCGCAAGAAGATCCCCTCCGCGCGGATTGCGCATGTCCTGCGCCCACACGTGAGCCCATGGTGGTCTGCGCGTTCGTCCCCTCCTGGATCGCACGGTCACAAGATCCGCTGTTCAGCGAGCACTGCGGGTGGGTCGCCGAGTCGTCGAACACACCGGCTCCGTGCGCGCGAAGGTCAAGCAGGCGCTCGCGCTCAAGTCGTCGTTCCACGCGCGAACGCGACGTCAGGGCAACAGGTCCCACACCCGACCGTCGACCGACTTGTCCCCGATCGCCGGAGGTGCCCAGATGTTGCCCGCCAGCCCCGCGAGCACCGCGGCGTCGAACGCGGGTGCGTGCTCTTCACCGCTGTAGAAACCGTCGGCGTTCTGCGTCTGCGCCACGTTGCCCCCTTGCTGGAAGAAGAACACGCGCTGACCGGTCTTCCCGGCTTCGAGCGGCCAGGCGTACACGCTCCAATACTGCTCGGCAGCCTCGTGATCCGGGCGCGGTCCGTTCGTCACACAGCCGCCACCGGGAGCTTCGCCCAGCCCGGGCGACTTGTCGCCGACGAACGCGCCCGGCAGGTAGATGCGATAAACGTAGCCGTCGACCACGACGTTGCCAAAGCTCGTGACCTTTCCCCACTTGGCGTCGAGCAGCGCGGGCTTCATGAGCGCGCGCTTTCCACCAGCAGGTGCACGACACGGCGACGTCCCGGCGAGCTCGCCGAAGAAACCGAACTCTCCGTTGCCGTTCTTGTCGGTGTCGATCGCGGCTGCTGCCTTGGCCTGGCCCTGCGCCACAGAGATGGTGCGCAGGTTCGCGAGGACGTTGCGCTCGCTCTCGGACAGCGCGGAGGGCTGGGCCATCTTGCGCGGCACGACGAGCCTGTCCTTGCCGGAGTCGGGCCGGTTGTAGGTTTCCACATCGGCGGCGGTCGCGGGCCCGAGCGGGGTCAAGGGGGGCAGCTCCGGCTCGGGACCCTGGTACGCAGACCACGCGCGACCGTCAGCATGCTTCGCACGCGGGATCGGCTCGGCCGACATGTCGCCGGGCTTCGTCGACGCGGCGTCGAACGCAGGCATGTGCAGCTCGCCACTGTAGGCGTGATCCGTGTTCGCAAGCTCGAGCAGGTCGCCTTCCTGATTGATGAAGAACGCGCGCGTGCCCGTGGTGCCCGCCTCGATCGGCCACGCGTAGCAGGTCCACAGGATCTCGGCGTTGTCGTGATCCGGTTTCGTGCCCTTGCCGTCGAAGCCGCCGCCGGGCGACTCCGCAATGCCTGCCGTCTTCCCGTTGATCGTGTCACCCGGCAGGTACATGCGGAACAGGTAGCCCGAGCGCGGGACGTTGCCCGAGGGAGTGACCTTGGCGAAGTTCGATCCGAGGACCGGCGGCCGCAGCGCCTTGCGTATTTCGCCCGGTGCGGAGCGGAGCGCAATGGATCCGGAGAGTTCGCCGAAGTAGCCGTACTCGCCGGAACCGTCGCGATCGGTGTCGACCACCCCGATGCTTTGGAGTTGGGCCTGGGCAGAGCTGATCACGCGTAAGGTCGCGAGCGCTGCGTTTTCATCTGCCGCGATGCGGACCTTGTCGAGTTCGCTGCGGCTCACGAAGACGTACTCGGAGTCGGCGTCGGTCGAGTTGGCTGGCTTCGCCGGCAGGGTGGATGTCGGCAGCGTCGGCGCGACGTCGGGGCGTTTGGCGGTGTCGGGCGGAGTGGTCTTCGCGGGCTCCACTCCGACTGTCTTTGCCGTGACCGGGATCTTGGCCGAAGTGTTCGCACCCGCGACCTTTTCCGAATCCGCGTGCGCGATCGGTGCCGTCGCGGAGTTCGCATCGGGCGCACGCTTCGCTGAGCGGTTGGGCTGCGCACCGGCGACGACGGCGTCCCCGCGCGGATCGCTCGGGGGTTTCGCAGTGACCACGGACTTCGTCGCGGGCACACCCGTCGAATCGTCGGGCTGCACTGCGAGCGACTTGTTCACAACGACATTCGTCGGGACCTGGACCTCGTCCGGCGCCGTGCGTGAACCGAGGACGAGCCCCACGCCCACCGCGATCATGGCGGCGATGGCGAGCAAGAATGCGAATTGGCGCGTGGGCATGGAATCTCCGCGATAGAGGTCGATCGGTGCGGTTGCGATCCAGCGCAACGATCCCGGATCCTGGGCTATCGACAGCCGTGCGACGTCGCTGTAGCTCAGTTGCCTGAACTGGGTCTCGAAGAAGGACTCCGCGTTGTCCTGCAGTTCGAAATGGGTAGTTTCTCCGCCCACGCCGTCTTTTGGAGTGGTCTCCATGCCTGTGCTTCGGTCCACCCTGCCCCTCTCCGCGCTGATGCTCGTGATGGCTTCGTGTCGACACGAACCGAGCGAGACGCCTGCGTGGAACGTGCTGCTCGTGACGCTCGACACGACGCGCGCGGATGCGCTCGGTTGTTACGGGGCCACAAACAACGCGACGCCGGTGCTCGATGCGATCGCGAAGCAGGGAACGCGCTTCGACCAGGCGATCGCGAGTGCTGCGCTCACGCCGGTGTCGCACGCATCGATCCTCACCGGCCTCGAGAACCAGGAGCACGGCGTGCGCGTCCTCGCGGGGCGCGGCGGGTACAAGCTGCGCGACGACGTGCCGACGCTCGCGGCGATCCTGCACGCACACGGTTACCGCACCGCGGCCGTCGTCAGCTCGCTCACCGTGTCGCGCTGGTTCGGATTCGATCGTGGCTTCGACGTGTTCGAGGGCTTCGATGGCGCGTTCGAGCCGAGCGACGCGGGCAACTTGAGCTGGGATCAGTCCGATCTGCAGCGACGCAGCGACGAGACGACCGATCGCGCGCTGAAGCTGGTCGCGGGCAGAGAGCCGTTTTGCCTGTGGGTGCACTACTGGGATCCGCACGACGTGGACAAGCTGCCGCCGCACGAGTTCCTGCCGGCGGATCTGCCGCGCGACGCGCAGGGCAGGCTGGTGCCGGGCCGCGCGCTGTACCAAGCCGAGGTGCACTACGTCGATCACGAGCTCGGCCGGCTCGTCGACGCACTGAAGCAGAGCGGGAAATGGGAGCGCACGCTCGTCGTCGTCGTCGCCGACCACGGCGAAGGGCTCGGCGATCACGGCTGGGAGACGCACCGGATCCTCTACCAAGAACAAATCCGCGTGCCGCTGATCGTGCGCGTGCCGGATGAGTTGCGAAAGCAGGTTTCGGCTCGGGAACAAGGGGCCGATCCGGATCCATCCGGCGGTCCGACTGTCTCGGGGAAGCAGCAGCCAGAAGTGACCGCACTCGTGCGCACGCTCGACATCGCTCCGACGGTGCTGGACTACTTGCACGTCGAGGCACCGCGCGCGCTGACGGGGCGCAGCTTGCGCGGGTTGATCGACGGGCGCACCGACATGCCGCGGGTTGCTTTTGCGGACGCATTGAACGGCTACGACCTCAACGTGCAGTCACTGCAAGCGCGCCCACAAGAAGACTTCGTGTACGTGGCCATCGAGTGGCCGTGGAAGTTCGTGTACCGGCCGTTGCATCCCGACAAGAACGAGCTCTACGAGCTGGCGCACGATCCGCACGAGCTGCAGAACCGCTTCGCCTTGCAGACTGTAGAAGTACTGCACCTCGAGAAGCTCCTGGCGCAGGATGCACCGTGGGTCTCGGGTCCTTTCCCGCCGATCGAGAAAAGCGGCGTCAGCGCCGAGCAAGCGCAGCGCATGTTCTCGGGGCTGGGCTACACCGCGGGTCGCATGAGCGGCGCCGATGCGCGCTTCGCGTTCGCCTGTCCCGAGCATCCGGAAGACGTGCACGACACGCCGCAAGAATGCAGCGGTTGCGGCGGACGGCCGATCCTCGTGGCCCGGCCGCGGTGATCTGCCACCGATGGACGTCGTTCCCGGTCGCCTTGACAGCCTGTCGGGACGTGGTACTTTATACTACAGAGTGCTTTGCGCAACAGACCAGAGCGGCCCGAGCCGCAGGAGCGGACTACTAGGAGCTCCGGCACAGGCCGCGACCGAGTGGCTGTCGGACGGATCGAGCCGCAAGACCGTCACCCTGGTCGCCGTGATCGTCACGTGTGGTGCCGCCTACGGAGCGGCCATGGGCTCGTGGCGCGATCCACGCCTCGCGCTGTACGTCGCCGTGAAGCTGCCGCTTCTCCTGCTCGCGACCGCCGTCGTCGATGCGCTCGCCAACGGGATCTGGGCTCGGTGGTTCGGTCTGGATCTGCCGCTCGAGCGCTCGCTGCGCGCGGTGCTCATGGCCTTCGCGCTGGCGTCGATCGTGCTCGCGAGCTTCGCGCCGGTCGTGCTCCTCTTTTCGCTCACGCTCGCGAACGGCGACGACGACGCAGCGCGAACCGCACACGACGCGCTCGGTCTCGTGCACGTCGCGGCCATCGCAGCGGCGGGAGCGGTCGCGGTCCGACGACAAGCCGCCTGGGTCGCCCACGTGCATCAGGGCGCGCCGAGAGTGCACGCCGTCGTCGCCGTCTGGCTCGCGGTGAACTTGCTCGTCGGCGCACAGATCTCCTGGAACCTGCGTCCCTGGTTCGGAACACCGGGCATGTCGGTCGCGTTCCTGCGCGACCGCCCGTTCGACGGGACCTTCTACGGTTCCGTGCTGCGCATGATCCTTCAACATGGATGAGACGACTTCGACATGGACACCCACGCACGACTCGATCCTGAACAACCTTCCTTCGAGAGCAGCAAACCGCCGACGCCGACGCCCGTGCCCGCGATGACCGCGCGTCCGCCGCGCACGGCGCTCGACCAAGTTCTGCGCGGCCCGGAGCTCCTGCTCGCTCGCATCGACGGTCCGGGAAGCACGGGCGTGCTCGTGCAACTCGCGGCTATCTCCCTCGTGGGGTTCGGCATCTATGGCGCCGTGATGGGCAGCTTTTCGGGCGGAGCGCAGTGGTGGGCAGCACCCGTCAAGGTGTGGATGGGTGCGGCGTTGTGCGCGGGCATCTGCTTCCCGAGCCTCTACATCTTCGTCTCGCTCGGTGGAGCCGACGCGCGCGCGGTGCACGTCCTCGGCATGCTGCTCGGCGCCCTCGCGTCGACGGCCGTCCTGCTCCTGGGCTTCGCGCCGGTCGCGTGGGTGTTCTCGCAGTCGTCGTCGACGGTGTCGCTGATCGCGCCGATCCACATCTTGGTGTGGTTGATCTCGTTCCTCGCCAGCCAGCGCATTCTGTCCGCCGGCCTGCGCGTGTGGAACGGTCGGCGCGGTGCGACGGTGGTGCTGTGGGCGTTCGTGTTCGTGATCACGTCGCTGCAGATGATGACCGCGCTGCGTCCAATGCTCGGGCCGGCGAGCCGATTCCGGCTGCACGACGAGCGCAAGTTCTTCCTCGTGCACTGGGCGGAGACGATCGAAGCGGATGCGACGCGGTCGGGCGATTGAGATGCAACGACGCGCAGCCGGCGGTCAGGGCAGCGTCACCTGCGCCGGTCCGCCGGTGGGCACGTCCACTTCCGCCAGGACCTTCCCGCTCGAGTCGACGATGGCCCCGTGACCCGCCGCGACGTGGTCGAGGTTCACCGGCGAGCCGACATCGAGCTTGAAGTCCGTCACGAACTTCCAGCAGAAGCACAGGATTCCCGCAGAACTGAGCCGGTCGAGGCGCGCCCGGCGTACTCTCCTCGCGCATGGTCCAAGGTCCCGCCTACCGAATCGTCACCGACCGTCTCGTCCTGCGCGCGTTCGAGCTCGAGGACGCGACCGAACTCTCCGACGCGCTCGCGGCGAACCTCGCGCACCTGCGACCGTGGCTCGAGTGGGTGCGCGAGGGTCCGCGCACGCTCGACGCCTTGCTCGACCTCGTGCGACGCATGCGCGGTCGTTTCGACCTGGGCGACGCGTTTTCCTACGTCATCGCGGACAAGACGAGCGGCGCGATGATCGGCGGTTGCGTGCTGACACCGCATCCGGCCGAAGCTTCGGCGACGCTCGGATACTGGATCGCAGAGGAGCGCACGGGTCAGGGCCTCGCGACGGAAGCCGCGGCGGCTCTCATCCGCATCGCGTTCGAGGTCGACCACCTCGAGCTCGTCGAGATCCACTCGGTCAGCGCCAACGAGCGCAGCGCGCGCGTCGCCGACAGGCTCGGGTTCGTGCACGACGGAACGTTGCGCGCACGCTTGCGCTCGGCGGACGGGACACGCGAGGACCGCGACTCGTGGTCGATGCTGCGCGAGGAGTACGAGCGCTCGCCCGCTGCGCACGCGAGCGTCGGCGCCTACGACGCGCTCGGCCGGACGATCCTCGAGCCGGATTCGAGCCAGCGCAGGCCGTCGGCCTTTCGCTGAGAGTATTGCGGGCGGAGTGCACTCAGCGCCTGCAGCAGTTCACTGCGCGTACTCGAGTCGAGCGCGAGTGCGCTATCGCTCATCACCTTCGAGCGTGGGATGCATGCCGGTACCCGTGTCGATGATCTCGCGCGATTCAGGTTGGGAACAGCGCTTGCTTTGAGCGGCCACAGCCCTCGGTGAATTCCTCCGTCTCATCCTTCGCCCGAAGAATCCAAGCATGCGCCTCGACACCTCGAAAGCTCTCCTCCCCCTTCTCCTCTACATGCCCGCTGCCGCGTTCGCGCAGAGCACGGTCCGAGTGAGCGTCGACTCACACGGCCTGCCCGTCGAAGGAGCCAGCTACGGAGCCGCGCTCTCGGCGGACGGTCGCTACGTCACGTTCGCGAGCCTCTCGAGCGAGCTCGTTCCGCTCGACACGAACGGGGTCGTCGACGTGTTCGTGCGCGACCGCGTCAGCGGCTCGGTCGTGCGCGCGAGCGTGAGCACTTCCGGCGCGCAAGCCAACGCTGATTGTCAGGGGCAGTTCCTCTCCGCCGACGGCCGCTACGTCGTCTTCCGTTCCAACGCGAGCACGCTCGTGCCGGGCGACACGAACGGCGTGGCCGACGTCTTCCTGCGCGACCTCGTCAACGGCACGACCGAGCGGATCAGCGTCGCGACCAACGGCGCACAAGGGAACAGCGACAGCTACTACGGCACGATCACGCCCGACGGTCGCTATGTGCTCTTCACGAGCGAAGCCTCGAACCTGGTCGCGAACGACACGAACAGCGCACCTGACGCCTTCGTGCGCGACCGCGTCACCGGCGTCACGGAAAGGGTGAGCGTTTCCTCGTCCGGAGCAGAGACCGCCAGCTTCAGCTTCTCTGTCTCAGGCACGATCTCTTCCGATGGTCGCCTCGTCTCCTTCGACAGCTCCTCCAACAACCTCGTCCCGCTCGATACGAACAACGTCGTCGATGCCTTCGTGCACGACCGCGTCACGGGCATCACGCAGCGCGTCAACCTGAGCTCGAGCGGCCAGGAGGCCGCCAGTGACAGCGAGAACTCGTCGATCTCCGCGGACGGGCGCTACGTCGTGTTCACGAGCGAGGCCGACAACCTCGTCGCGGGGGACACGAACGGCAAGGACGACGTGTTCGTGCGCGATCTCCTGCTCGGCACGACCGTGCGCGCGAGCGTCGGTCCGCTCGGTATCGAGTCCAACTACGACTCGTACAACTACTACGCGCACACCGCCATCTCGGACGGCGGGCGCTTCGTCGTGTTCCAGAGCTACGCGTCGAACCTGACCACGATCATCGACCCGAACGGCGCGTACGACGTGTTCGTGCACGACATGGTTCTCGGGACCACCACGCTCGTGAGCATCAACTCTGCAGGCGCACCCGGAACGGGCGAGAGCACCCGCCCGACGATCTCGGGCAACGGCCGGTACATCGCGTTCGAGAGCACGTCCCAAGACCTCGTGGCCGGAGACGTCAATGCGCTCCGCGACGTCTTCGTGCGCGACACGCGCTCCGCCTGCCAGCCGATCGAATCCTATTGCACCGGCAAGCTGAACAGCCACGGTTGCGTGCCCGCGATCAGCTCGAGCGGAGAACCGAGCGCTTCGGGAGCCTCTCCTTTCACGCTCACCGCCGTCGACGAAACGGCAGGATCTCCCGGGGTTTTCGTGTGGTCGCACGGATCTGCATCCACGCCCTTCGGCGGCGGAACCCTGTGTTTGCAGGGCCCCTTGATGCGCACGCCGGCCCAAGCCGCCCAGTCGCACCCCGCCGAGTCGCCCGCCGGATCTTGCACCGGTGCCTTCGCGTTCGACTTCAACTCCGCCTACATCCAAGCCCACGGCATCCAGCCGGGCACGACGCTCTTCGGTCAGTACGTCAGCCGCGACATCGGCTTCCCCGCGCCGAACAACGTGGCGTTGAGCGACGCGATCCGCTTCACGGTGTGTCCCTGAACCACGCCGGCTGACCCTGAACCCAGCCGGTGCCGCTGAACAAAGCGGCTGAGACACCCGCCTGTAACCGTGCCTGGCCTTCTCATCCCATCTGGCACGGTCCAGGCGGGTGACTCGTTCACCCCATCGAGCTCTTCGAAGCGGCCGAGTTCAGCGCACGCACCTCGGCCGCGGTCAGCTCGCGCACTCGACCCGCGCCGAGACCGCCGAGCTCGAGCGGGCCGATCGAGACGCGCTGCAGCTTCTCCACCTTCGCGCCGACCTCCTTGACCATGCGCCGCACCTGCCGGTTGCGGCCTTCGGTGATCGTGATCTCGAAGCGCGTGTAGGGTCCGCGATCCCCGAGCTTCTCGACGCGCGCGGGCCGCGTCGGTCCGTCGGTCAGCGTCACCCCGCGAGCCAAACGCTCGAGCGCAGCTTCCTCCAAGCGCGGGGTGCACTCGACGCGGTAGGTCTTCTCGACGTGCGACGCCGGGCTCGTGATCAGGTCGGCGAATTGCGTGTCGTTCGTGAACAGCAACAACCCCGACGTGTCGAGGTCGAGCCTCCCGACCGGCACCAGCCACGCTCCGACCTCGCCCAGCAACGCGTACACCGTCGGTCTCCCGTCCGGATCCGTGCGCGTCGTCAAGTATCCGCGCGGCTTGTGCAGCGCGTAGTACAGCTTCTGCGCCTTGCGCACGTCGCGCCCGTCGACCCTCACGTCGTCGCGCTCGACGTCGAACCAGCCATCGGGGTCCACGATCACCACCCGGTTCACCGTCACCCGACCCGCGCGGATCCACTCGCGCGCCTGCGTGCGCGAGCACACGCCCAGCTTCGACAAGATGCGCTCGAGCCCGTGCCGCCGAGCACTCGGTTGCCGACGCGGCCCGCCTTGCACCGGTGAGCCGACTTCCCGACGCGCGCGCTTCTTCACGGACGCTTGCGCCCGATCCACCCCAACCGGCGGAAGTAGAACAGCATCGCGATCGCGACCACGATCATCAGCGTCATCACCCCGACGTACCCATACGGCGAGCGCAGCTCAGGCATGCTCAGCGGCCCGTCGTGCGGATCGAAGTTCATGCCGTACACGCCCGCTATGAACGTCAACGGGATGAAGATCGTCGAGATGATCGTGAGCACCTTCATGATCTCGTTCATGCGGTTGCTCATCGACGACAGGTACACTTCCATCAGCCCCGACGCCATTTCGCGGTGGCTCTCGACCAGGTCCATCAACTGCACCGTGTGGTCGTAGCAGTCGTTCAAGTACGGCTTCGTGTCCGCGCTGAACATGTCGGTGCCTTCGCGGATCAGGAAGTTCAGGGCCTCGCGCATCGGCCAGACCGCACGGCGCAATGCGACGAGATCGCGGCGCATCGCGTGGATCTGGGGCAACGGCCCCTCCTGCGGCGAATCGACGAGCCGGTTCTCGAGATCCTCCAGCCGCTCACCGTACGTCTCCAGCACCGGGAAGTACGCGTCGATGATCGCGTCGAGCAGCGCGTACGTCAGGTAACCCGGGCCGGCTTCGCGGATCAGACCCTTGCCGTTGCGGATGCGCTCGCGCACGCGCTGGAAGCAATCGCCCGCGCGCTCCTGGAACGTGATCACGTAGTTCTTCCCGAGGAACAACGAGAGCTGCTCGATGTCGAGCACGCCTTCGACGAGTGCCACCATCACCGCGACGATGTACAGGTGCGCGTCGTAGCGATCGACCTTGGCGCGCTTCTGCATGTCGAGCACGTCCTCGAGCGCCAGCTTGTGCAACCCGAACACCTCCCCCACGCGCACGAGAGTGTGCACGTCGCCGAGCCCGTCGACGTTGAGCCAGACGACCGGGAATTTCTCGAGCAGCGCTCGCAGCTCCGCCGGATCGGTGACGCTGCGCTCGATCAGCTCCTTCGGCCCGTAGGCGATGACGGAGAGGACCGGCTTGGGTGCCTCCGGGTCGACGACCAGCGTCCCCGGCGAGGTACCCGGCGGCTTTTTTTCCTGCTGCAGCCGCCGGCGGATCTCACGCGTCTTGCGTTTCACGATGCAGCCCCCGAGCCTGCGGGCGAAGCGATGCCGTGAGTGCGGAGCGAGCGGGTCTTCTGGGTCATCGTCGAGCGCTGAACGCGACCTTGGCCCCCGGGTTTGAGGACCGCACCCCGCGTGCCCGATAGGATAGCGCGGGCCTCGCGTCCGCCGGACATGATCATCGACAAGGACATCTTGCGCTGGGTGCTCTTGATCGGCGCGACGCCGGTCTGGTTGCCGTTCGTGCGCGCGCTGTGGCGTGACTTCAACCAGGCCCTGCGCGAGGATGGCGGGCTCATGGGCAGCGCACCCGGACCGCTCGAGATCGAGCGCATGCGGCGCGAGCAGGATCCGTACGCGGACCCATTGAAGAGCGAGCCGCGCGTCCAGCCTGGACATCGCCGCACGACGCGCATGCGCACGCCATCCACGAACGAGTC
>JBBQNP010000089.1:0-18462 GCA_038330085.1 Planctomycetota bacterium
GGCGCCGCGCAACGACGAGCTGTACGCGAACATCTCCGCGATCGGGACCAACGCGCGCACGACGCGCAAATTGCCGATGGCGTCGATCTCGTTGACCTCGCCGCGGCGGCTGTTCAGGTCGCCGACCACGCCGCCGATGAACTCCTCCGGCGCGCGCACTTCGACCTTCATGATGGGCTCGAGCAGCGTGATGTTGTTCTCGGCCGCTTGCCGGAACGCCAACACACCCGCTTGATGGAAGGCCATTTCGTTCGAGTCGACCTCGTGGTACTTGCCGTCGAACAGCGTCGCGCGCACGTTCACGAACGGATACCCCGTCTGACCGCCGCTCGCGAAACCCTCGCGCAAGCCGTTCTCGACCTTCGGGATGTACTCGCGCGGGATCGATCCACCCTTGATGCCGTCGACGAACTCCAGGTCGCCGTCCGGCGTCGCAACCGGCTCGAACTTGACCCAGGCGATGGCGTACTGACCGCGACCACCCGACTGGCGGATGAAGCGCGCTTCGGTCTCGACCGCTTTGCGCAGGCGCTGCTTGTACGCGACCTTCGGCTTGCCGGTCGTGACGCCGCACTTGTAGTCGTTCGTGATGTTGTTGACCTTGACCTCGAGGTGCAACTCACCCATCCCGGAGATGATCAGTTCGCCCGTGGCTTCGACCGTTTGCGCACGGAACGTCGGGTCCTCGCGCATGATCTTGCCGAGAATTTCGCTGAGCTTGTCGCGGTCCGCGCCCGACTTGGGCTCGAGCGACATCGAGATCACCGCGTCCGGGAACTGGATCTTGTTGAGCGCGATCGGGTGCTCTTCGTCGCACAGCGTGTCGCCCGTGTAGGTGTTCTTGAGGCCGACGATCGCGCCAATGTCGCCGGCGCGCACTTCGTCGAGCGGTTCGCGCTTGTTCGCGTGCATCTTCACGATGCGGCCGATGCGCTCCATCTTGCCGGTGCGCGTGTTCAACAGGCCCGTGCCCTTCGAGAGCACGCCCGAGTAGACGCGTACGAACGTCAGGTCGCCCGTCGACTCGGCGATCGTCTTGAACGCCATGAGGCAGAGCGGTTCCTTGTCGCTGCGCTTGCGCGTGACCTTCTCGTCCGAGCGCGGCTTCATCCCCTCGACGTCGGGCAGGTCACCCGGCGCAGGCAGGTAATCGACGACCGCGTCGAGCATGAAGCGCGTGCCCTTGTGCTTGAGCGCCGAACCGCACAAGACGAGGGTCATGTCCATCTTGAGCATGCCCTTGCGTAGCGCCTTGATCACCAGGTCTTCGGGGCACTCCTTGTCGTCGACGAACAGGTCGAGCAGTTGCTCGTCTTGCTCGGCCGCGGCCTCGAGCATCGCGTGACGGTGCATCTTGGCTTCTTCGAGCAGATCGGAGGGAATGTCCGTCTCGATGTACGCCTGTCCCTCGGTCTCCTCGGGGAACTCGTACATCTTCATGCGGATCAGATCGATGATGCCGCGGAATTCCTTCTCGGCCCCGACCGGGATCTGGACCGGAACGGGACGGCCTTCGAGGCGCGTTCGAATCTGGTCGACGCACGTCCAGAAGTCCGCGCCGACGCGGTCCATCTTGTTGATGAAGCACAAGCGCGGCACGCCGTAGCGGTTGGCCTGACGCCACACCGTCTCCGACTGCGCTTCGACGCCCGACACCGCGTCGAACACCGCGACGGCGCCGTCGAGGACGCGCAACGAGCGCTCGACCTCGGCCGTGAAGTCGACGTGACCCGGCGTGTCGATGATGTTGATCGAGTGACCGTTCCACTCGCACGACGTGGCGGCTGATTGGATCGTGATGCCACGCTTCCGCTCCTCGTCGAGGTAGTCCATCGTGGTGTCACCATCGTGGACCTCGCCCGTCGTGTGGATCTTCTTCGTGAGGAAGAGGATGCGCTCCGTGACGGTCGTCTTGCCGGCATCGATGTGCGCCATGATGCCGATGTTGCGGTGGAACTCGAACGCGCCCTTCTTCACCTTGTAGGTGCGCGGAGATTCGGTCTTGAGAGCTGTGGTCATGACGGTCGTTTCTGGTGCAGCGCCCACCCGAAATGGGGTGGGCTGGACGGTCGTGGATCGGCCTGTCCGTCCGGGATTTTGAGGCCAAACAGGGTATCCGGATGCTGCCGGAGGTCAAGCGCGGGACGAGCCGGCGCATTTACGCCTGAAGGCGGGCGTTCTAGCCCTTGGGCCGGTTGCGTCCAAGCGCTTCGTGGGCAGCGACGAACTCGTGCGTCGTGAACGCCGCGAGCAGCGACAGGTCCCCTGCCAGAACGGTGGCAGCGAGGATCTCGGCGAAGTGGTTGGCCTTCCCGTCGCCGAGGCAATCGAGGAGCTCGAGGCACTCGCGCGCAGTGCCCTGGTTGGTGCCGCCGCCGACGGTGCCGACGAGGAGACAGGGCAGGTGCGCGCTCGCGTACAGGTCGCCGCGCGCGTCGACGTCGATGTCGAGCAGACCGGTGGCGCTCTCGGTGACGTAGGCGACGTCCTGTCCGCAGGCGAGCATGACGGCGGCGATGCCGTTCGCGGATTGGACCAGCCAGTTCTGCGTGCCGAGTTGTGCAAACCCAACCGTGTAGCTCTTCCAAAGGGCCGCGAGAGCTTCGGGCGTGGTGCGCGCGATGTCGCGTAATCGATCACGCGGGATGGTCACGTCGGCGACGACCCGGCGGCCGCGACCGTCGTTGAAAGCGCGCGCGTTGGCGCGTTTTTCGACGTCTTGTCCGTGGACGTATCGGTCCTTCGCACCGGTGCGTTCGGCGACGTTCGCCGACACGAGGTCCGCCGCGCGCGCCGCCATGTTGATGCCGATCGCGTCGCCGGTTGTGAAGACGAGGCTCAAGACGAGTCGCCGTCCGAGCGGTTCGGGCCGGACACCGACGAGCGCACCGTGCTTGGTGGTGTTGCTCACGATCACGCGCAGTTCGTCGAGGTGGCGAACGACGAATTGCGCCGCGTTCGCAGCCTCTTCCGCGTTGGCGTAGACGAGGATCGGGTTTTGGGTGAGGCCCTCGGAGATGACGCGCGCCCGCGCACCGCCGCCTGCTGAAAGCAGGCGCATTCCCCGCGAATACGGTGCGACCATCGCCCCTTCGGTGGTCGCCATGGGGACGTAGACGCTGCGCTTGCCGAGCGAGGTGTCGACGTCGAGGGGCCCCGCGATGCCGAGAGGGATCTGCGCGAACCCGACGAGGTTTTCGATCTTGCCGCGCGCCTGGTCGAGGGGCACGGGCTCGCCCGCAACGTGCTTGGGACGAGTGCCGGTGACGGACTTCCACAGCTCGAGGCGTCGCTCGACCGCCGACGACGTGTAGTCGTCGTCCAAATCGCGCGGGATACGCGCTGCAGGATCGCGTCCTTGTGTTTCAGGAGTCATCGCGGCCTCGAGCATGCACGGTAGCGCGTCCGCGAAGGGTCGCAATGCATGCTGATGAGCAGGCTGGACTTCGCCTCACGGGAGGATGTGCTCGTGATTCGGTACCTAGCGCAGGTAACCAACCGGCCAGTCCTGCTCGAGCGAGATGCTGACGATCCTTGCCGGACGAATCTCCTCGAACTCGACCACCACGCACAGGTTCGCACCACACTTCCTGCATTCCGCGTAGCACGCTTCGCGAACCGCCGGCCTCGACTGCGGGTCAGCACGCTCATCCCACTCCAAGTACCGGCGGTCGCCCTTGGGCCACCAGGCCATTTCGCCACCGAGGGGGTACGTGCGATCAAAGAAGCGGCCCGTCGAGTCGCCGTCAAAGCTCGAGGCGATATGCGTCTGCGCGCGCACGATGGCTCGCACTCGACACTCGGGGCAGGCCCCCTCACTCTCGATCCAGTTGTACGCGCTCATGCGTCATCCATGTTCGATCAGGACGATCGCCCGAACCGCACTAGGTGAGTGTCGGTGGTCAAGTCGTTCACGAAGCAGGGCATCACTCGGAACCGGGCTCGGAAAAACATGGGACTGGTGCGGTCGGCAACGCAACCGGACTGTTGTGCGTTCCGGATTTCAACATCCGCGCAATCAAGTTTCAGCACACGACTTGGGAGTCCGAGCTTCGGACGTTCGAACCTCCTCCGCAACCGTCTCCCCCGCCTAACGTCGGCCGGGAGGGGGAACATGCCGAAGTTCGCACAAGCCGAGTTCCCGTTCTTGGACTGGGGAGGTCGTCGCCGTGGGGCCGGGCGCAAACCAAGCGGTCCTCGCGCGCGCGTCGATCATCGTCCTCGACCGTGTTTCCGCACGGAACGGCCCGTACACATCACACTGCGCCTCGCGCGCGGACTGCCGAGTTTGCGCCAGCGCGGGCCTCATGACGCCGTTCGCCGCACACTCTGGGAAGGTGCGGAACGTTTCGGCCTGCGGGTCGTGCACTACGTGGTGCTGCCGAACCACATCCATCTCTTGGCTGAAGCACGCAATTCGCGGGCGTTGTCGCGGGGGGTCAGGAGCCTCGCCATCCGCGTCGCGCTCGCGTTGAACAGTCACTGGAAGCGAAACGGTCGCGTCTTCGAGCATCGGTTTCACGCTCGGACGATCACGACCCCACTCGAGGCGAAAAATGCCATCGCGTACGTCCTCCTCAATGCTCGCCGGCACGGGATCCACGTCCCGGACATCGATCCGTTTTCGTCAGCGGCCTGGTTCGAGGGCTGGGCGAATTCTCCCGCGCTCGCGTGCACAACCTCATGGCTGCCCAAGCCTCGGACTTGGCTCTTGGTGGACGGTTGGAGGCAGCATGGAAAACTCGACCCTCGCCATCGCCCACGTAGGTGGGGATCACCTTCACAAACTTGATTGCGCGGATGTTGGTCTCGCGCCAGATCGCGATCACTCCACCTTCGTGTACCGATCGATCCACTCGATCTGCTTGGCGTCACGTGCAGAGTCGACCCGCGCACGATCGGTTCATCATCGCGGCGCCGCTCGTTCCCCGATTCCACTCCCGGACGAAGAAATCGGTGTTCACCTGCAACCGATTCAAGCAGGCCAAGTCGGTGAGGAAAGGACCGCAGATGCCCGAGCCTCCATCCAGGTGACGGCTGGCGATGCAATCAGGGTTTGTTGTGGTATAGGTCAACATGAGAGCAGAAGATGTGATCGTGGTCGGAAGCCTTCGGACCATTGGTTTTGCGCGCGATGCGGCCGGGAAGGCCCATGCTCGTGACTTCATGGAGGGAGAGTGCCCTTCGAAGGATCGTGACCGTTTGCGTCGCCGGTTCTTGACCATCGCCGAGTACGGCGAACGTGCCGGCACACAGCAGACGTTCAAACACGAGAGAGGTTCGATCCATGCCTTCAAGTCGGATCAGGCAAGGGTTGCGGCCTTCCGGACCGGCGACACGTGGCTGCTGACCCACGGATTCCTCAAGAAGAGCGGCACTTGGCCGAGGAACCAGTTGCTACGAGCAGAGAGAATCAGAGCTGAACACCTGACGAGAGAGGGATTGCAATGAACAAGACATCTGTCAATGGCACCAAACCCGCAAGGTGGGGACCGGCAGGCGTGGCGCTGCGCAACCTGTCGATGACCACGCGCAAGGGTCGCATCGAGTCCGAGCAAGCGAGGGCTACGGTCGAGGCATCAGCCAACTTGGCACTCGCTCTCGACGCACTGGGAGTTTCTCAGATCGAGCTCGCGCGCAGGCTCAAGATCGATCGCGCGGGGATCACGCGGCTGCTTCAGGGCGGCAACGTCGGCATCGAACGTCTTGCCGCTGCAGCACACGTGCTCGGATTGTCGCTGCACGTGAGCTTCGGCCCTGCGGTGGATGAACCGAAGATCGTCGAGATCCCGCGAGCCGTGCGAACGCCGAAGGCTGCGCTGCGGACGAGAAGGCGCGCAGGGTCAGGTTGAGTCTGCGCGAATTCGAGGGGTTTGCTCTCCTTCACCCGCGTTGATGGGGCTCATCTGCCGGAACTTGATTGCGCGGATGTTGGATTCGCGCCGGATCCCGCTCACTTCAGCTTCACGTACCGATCGAACCATTCGATCTGCTCGGCGAGCACGTGCAGCACCGATTCGCGCGCGCGGTAGCCGCGACCTTCGTGTGGCAACGACGCGAACCTGGCCGTCCCGCGCGCGCGCCGCCTGCCAAAGCACGCCCATCGCGTGGCTCCGGACCGATAGCCGCACTCCATCAGGACCATAGAAGACTCGGCTTGGACGGACGGCTTCGAACGAGCCACTCTGGTTGCTTGACTTCCGCCGACACGCCCCGAGGAGATGGTGAATTCATGACTGCCGAACCGAAGTGCCCCGTTCACTCCGCGACCATCCTCGGCCGCTCGAACCGCAACTGGTGGCCGGACGCGCTCAACCTCTCCGTGCTGCGCCAGTCTTCGCCCCACTCCAACCCGATGGGCGCGGAGTTCGACTACGCCGCCGAGTTCAAGACGCTCGATCTTGCCTCGGTGAAGAAGGACCTCACGCGGCTCATGACGGATTCGCAGGACTGGTGGCCGGCCGACTTCGGCCACTACGGTCCGCTCTTCATCCGCATGGCGTGGCATGCCGCGGGCACCTACCGCAGCAGCGACGGGCGCGGCGGCGCGGGCAGCGGACAACAACGCTTCGCGCCGCTGAACAGTTGGCCGGACAACGTGAACCTCGACAAAGCGCGGCTCCTGTTGTGGCCCGTGAAGCAGAAGTACGGGAGCAAGCTCTCGTGGGCCGATCTGTTGATCCTCGCGGGCAACGTCGCGCTGGAGTCGATGGGCTTCAAGACGTTTGGTTTCGCCGGCGGCCGCGTCGACGCGTGGCAACCGGACGAGACCGTCGATTGGGGCTCCGAGACCGAGTGGCTCGGCGACCAGCGCCACGACGAGGCCGGCACGTTGCAGGGATCGGTCGCCGCCGACCACATGGGGCTCATCTACGTGAACCCGGAGGGTCCCGGCGGAAACCCGGATCCCGTGAAGTCGGCGAAGTTCATCCGCCAGAGCTTCGCGCGCATGTCGATGAACGACGAGGAGACCGTCGCGCTCATCGCGGGCGGACACTCGTTCGGCAAGTGCCACGGCGCGGGACCCGGCTCGCAGCTCGGAGCCGAACCCGAAGGCGCACTCATCGAGGCGATGGGTCGTGGTTGGACGAGCAAACACAAGACCGGCATCGGAGCCGACACGATCACGAGCGGTCTCGAAGTCACGTGGACGAAGACTCCGACGCGCTGGAGCAACAACTTCCTCGAGAACCTCTACGGCTTCGAGTGGGAGCTCATGAAGAGCCCGGGCGGCGCGCATCAATGGGTGGCGAAGGACGCGCCCGACGTCATCCCGGACGCCCACGATCCGCACAAGAAGCACAAGCCGACGATGCTCACGACCGACCTGGCGCTGCGCTTCGATCCCGTGTACGAGAAGATCTCGCGGCGGTTCCACGCGCATCCGGACGAGCTCGCCGACGCGTTCGCGCGCGCATGGTTCAAGCTCACGCACCGCGACATGGGCCCGCGCACGCGCTACCTCGGATCGGAGGTGCCGGAGGAGGTGCTCACGTGGCAGGACCCGGTGCCGAACGTCGACCATCCGCTGATCGACGCGGCCGACGTGCGCGCGCTGAAGTCGAAGCTCGCCGGAGCCGGACTGAGCGTGCGCGATCTCGTGTACACCGCGTGGTCGGCGGCCTCGACCTTCCGCGGCAGCGACAAACGCGGTGGCGCCAACGGCGCGCGCGTCCGGCTCGCGCCGCAGAACGGCTTTGAGGTCAACGAGCCCGAGCAGCTCGCGAAGGTGTTGAAGACGCTCGACGGCATCAGGAGCGAGTTCGACGCGGGCGCGAGGGGCGGCAAGAAGGTCTCGCTCGCGGACCTGATCGTGTTGGGCGGCTGTGTCGGCGTGGAACTCGCCGCGAAGAAGGCGGGCTTCGACGTCACCGTGCCGTTCACTCCGGGACGTACGGATGCCGGGCCGGATCAGATCGACATGGCCAACATGTCTGCGCTCGAACCGCTCGCCGACGGTTTCCGCAACTACGTCAAGGCGAAATCGACGGTTCCGGTCGAGCGTCTGCTGGTCGGCAAGGCGCAGCTACTCGACCTGACGGTGCCGGAGATGACGGCGCTCGTCGGCGGCATGCGCGTGCTGGACGCGAACCACGGTCGCTCACGCAACGGTGTCTTCACGGACAAGCCTGGAGTGCTCACCAACGACTTCTTCGTGAACCTGCTCGACCCGCGTACGCAATGGAAGCCGGGCTCGAGCGAGGGCGTCTACGAAGGGCGCGACCTCAAGACCGGCAAGAGCAAGTGGACCGCCACGCGGGTGGACCTGATCTTCGGCTCAAACCCCGAGCTGCGCGCCGTCGCCGAGGTCTACGCGAGCGCCGGCGGACGCGAGCAATTCGTGCACGACTTCGTGGCCGCGTGGGACAAGGTGATGATGCTGGACCGCTTCGATCTCACTTGATCGCGGACGGTCGAGCGGGCGAACCGCGCCGAATCAAGACGCGTTGATCGAGTAGTTCTGCGTGAGCCACTCGTGGAGCGCGCGGATC
The DNA here is from genome assembly GCA_038330085.1 of Planctomycetota bacterium. Lineage (GTDB taxonomy): Bacteria > Planctomycetota > UBA1135 > UBA1135 > JAEUIA01. The sequence continues at coordinate 8,493 of JBBQNP010000089.1, forward strand.
GCGCCCGTCGCGTGCGCGCCCCAGTGGAATTGGAGACCGAACCTCCACTGCCAGATCGCCTCGGCAACGTTCCCCTGTTCGTACGCGCGCAATCCGCTCACCACGTCGCGGTAGATGTCTGCAAGGTCGTCGGCGAGGCTGCCGATGACCGGCGCCTCGGGAGGAAAGATCAAGGGATCGAAGACCTCCGCGTACTGGTCGAATGGGAGCCTTCGCGTCGCTTTGAATGCCTCGCTCCACTCCTCCTTGTCGACGCGTTCCTCCTCCGTGCTTTCATCGTCTTCCTCCGCTTGCTCCCGCGGCAGCTCGAGTGCCATCCGGTACAGGTCCAACAAGTGGATCAAGCAGGTCCGCGCCGCATCGGCTCCCTCATCTGCGCCGGAAAGGAGCCAACGCTCGAAAGCTGAAGCCTGTTCGGCAAATCTCGCGGCAGCATCCATGCATGCATTCGGCAGCGAATCTCAGTCGAGATCCGATTGAGAGTGACCACGTCGCATCTCGTCGATCAATCCATTGATTCCCGCAGTGTCTTCGCCAACCCACAGATGGCGCGAAGCCGCATCCAGCGACGGCTCGGCTCCTGCCGGTTCCAGAGTCTCCCAGACGGGCTCGGTCTCGCAAGCAACTTCGATCACATCATCGAGCGTCGCGAGGACGTAGTGCCTGAGGGGCTGCAACTCCACGAGCTCCTTGATCCAAGAAGAGTTCTCGACCACGAACGTCGATCCACATCGTTGTCCGGACGAATCCAGCCAACCCCAGAGCGCAGTGAGGTGAAGCTCGTCCGCATTGCGATAGGCCTGGCACTTCGAAAAGGTCACTCTCCAACGGGGCCTGCTTGGTTCCCACGACGCTTCGACGTCGACGACCAAACGTTGGTCCCGATCGCGGAGAGAGACGACGAGGATGCGATCGAAGTTTGAAACGGGCGTGTCCCACCGCGATATCGACCAGCGTGAATAGGGTCCTCGCATGCGGCGAATGGACCGTTGCATTCGAAACCACAATCGGCCAAATGCGCCCATGAGTATGGAGCGAGACTAGCGCTTCACGTACCGATCGAACCACTCGATCTGCTCGGCCAGCACGTGCAGCACGGACTCGCGCGCGCGATAGCCGTGGCCTTCGTGCGGCAATGACACGAACCGGGCAGTCCCGCCTGTGCCTTTGATCGCGTGGAAGAGCCGTTCGCTCTGCAGGTAGTGCGTGCCGGGGTTCTCGTCCTTCTCGCCGTGGACCAGCAGCAGCGGCGCCTTGATTGTGTGCGCATTCAAGAACGGTGAGAGCTTCAGGTAGCTGTCGCGCGCTTCCCACAGCGTGCGACGCTCGGCTTGGAAACCGAAGGGCGTCAACGTGCGGTTGTACGCGCCGCTGCGCGCGATGCCGGCCTTGAACAAGTCGCTGTGCGCGAGCAAGCACGCGGTCATGAACGCGCCGTAGCTGTGCCCGCCCACTCCGACGCGCGTGCGATCACCGACGCCGCGCCGGTCGAGCTCGTCGATCGCGGCTTTCGCACTCGCGACCGCTTGCTCGAGAAACGTGTCGTTCATCGTCTCCGGATCGCCGACGATCGGCATCGACGCGTCGTCGAGCACGGCGTAACCGCACAGGGCGAAGAACAACTGCGACGGGCCGCCAACGCGCGTGAAGCGGTTCTTCGCGGCGCTCACCTGCGAAGCGGTGCCCGTGTCGACGTAGTCGTGCGGGTAGGCCCACAGCACGATCGGCAGACGCTCGCCTTTCCAACCAGGCGGCAAGTAGAGCTCTCCCGAGAGCTTCACGCCGTCCGCGCGCGTGTACACGAGCGACTCCTTCGTCAGCTCGCGCAGGATTGGCGCGGGATCCTCGAAGTGCGTCAGCATCTCGAACGCGTCGTGCCCGAGTTTGCGCAGCCGCAGGTTCGGCGGCGAAACGGAGCTCTCGTGATGTGTGACCAGCAAGCGCGGCTCGCCGCGGTGGCCCGCGCCGGTGCCATCGACGCGGTCGTCGTCGATCAAGGTCGCGGGGCTCTCGATCGCGTCGGTTCCGCTCTCGAACAAGCGTTCTGTCGCGAGCGTTGCGAGGCTTTGCCGATCGAGAAACGGACGCGGACCCTCTGGCGTTTCACCGTCACCCGCACGGAAGATCCACTCACCGCGCTGGCGCACGATGCGACGTCCGCGCGCGACCGGCTCGAACAGGATCGAGCCTGGATCGCCGTACCGATCGCGCGCGGAGCGATCGTCGAGCGTGATCACCTTTCCGTGCGCGTCGAAAAGTCGCAAGCGCGTCCAACGTCGATCGCGGTCGTAATCGCGCGCGAGCAACGCTTGGCTATCGTGCATCCACGACAGGCCGCTCGCGCGGTGCTCGAGCCGCAGGATCTCGCGCGGCGCAGCATCGAATGGTGCGGCGAGTTCCATCCACTTGTCGCGGTGCGGCACCTTTACACGTGGATCGCCGCCGTCGAGAGCTTCGAGCCACACCAAGCGTGCGTCGCCGTGTGCACTCCACACGATGTGACGCGGACCTGTGCGCACGCCCTCGATCGGGATGTTCTCGGCAGTCGGCACGTGCGTGATCGTGACGTGCGCGCTGCCGTCGATGCGCCAGCACTCGATCGAGTGCGGGAACCCCGAGTACGGATGCAGGTACGAGAACGGCCTCTCGATCGCGTTGATCAGCAACCACTCGCCGTCGGGGGAAGCTTCGAACCCCCAGAACATGCGCTCGTGACCGATCGTGACGATACTGCTCGAAACCTCGCTTCCGCCGCGCGGATCGCACAGCGCAAGCATGGAAAACGCATGGTGCTCGAACAGGCGCTCGTCCTGCTCGCTCGAAAGCAGGTCCTGGTATGTGCGCAACGGGGTCGTGTCGCCGGCCGCTTCGAGCACCGTCGGTCCGCGGGGCAGCGCAGTTTTCACCGGCGAAGGACCGCGACACGGCGGGACGAGCGTGACCAACAAGCGCTCGCCGTCCGGCATCCACTCGTAACCGTCTGAAATGGTCGCGTTGATTCGGTCGACGACGAGCTCGAGCCGCGCGCTCGCGACGTCAGTCGACCACAAGCCCGTGCCGGACTCCCCCACCAGCAAGCAGGCAATTCGCTGCGAGGTGTGCGACCAGCGCACGGACGAAATGCGCTTCCCCGCAGGCAATTCGATGCGGCGCTCGTGCTTGCCTTCGAGGTCGCGCAGCACGAGCCCGAGGCCGAACACGGTCTGATGTCGCGCGTCGGTCGCCGGATCGATGCGCACGCCCGCCAAGTGCAACATCGGCCGCGCGACGTCCGCCAGCGAAGGCATCGCCGCGTGCTCGACGAACAGGATCCACTTCGCGTCCGGCGCAATCGAAACCCACGGCGTAGGGGGCGCATCGAGCACGTCGATGACGACGCGCGGCGGCTCCTTCCATCCGACGACGTTGGGTCGGTCGAGGTGAACGTTCGGCGAAGTTCTGGGGGCAGTCTGCATGCGGGCGCGATCGCGCGGCGGATTGTGGTCGATGGCGACCGCGCATGGAATCCACATGTGCACGCCGTGTGCTGATTGAGCAAGGAAACGAGGGCTGAACGGACACGCGTGCTCGCGGACGGCAGGATGAGGCGCGTTCAACCCGTCCTCCCGCTACGGAGCCCCCTCCGATGACCACCGACCGCCGCGAGTTCCTGCAAGTTTCCCTGGCCGCCGGCGCCTTGATCGCTGCGAGCACGAACGCGCGCGCCAGTTCCTCTGCGCAAGACGAGAAAAAGCCCGCGCCGAAGAAGCTGAAGATCCTGGTCCTCGGCGGCACCGGCTTCATCGGGCCCGCGCTCGTCCCGCTCGCGCAGGCGCGCGGACACGAGATCACGCTTTTCAACCGCGGGAAGACGAACAAGGAGCTGTTCCCCGAGGTCGAGAAGATCATCGGCGATCGCGATCCGAAGAAGGGTGAAGGGATCAAGGGACTCGAGGGTCGAACATGGGATGTCGTGTTCGACGACTGCGGCTACTACCCGCGCATGGTGACCGCGTCGGCGGAGGTGCTCGCGAAGAGCAAGCTCGGTCACTACGTCTACATCTCGAGCATCTCGTGCTACGCGAAGAACGACGTCGAAGGCGCGGATGAATCGGCGGAGCTCGCGACGATGCCCGATCCGACGGTCGAGAAGATGGAGTTCTACGGACCGCTCAAGGCGCTCTGCGAGCAAGCCGCCGAGAAGGCGATGCCGGGCAAGACGACGGTCGTGCGTCCCGGTTACATCGTCGGTCCGGGTGATCCGACGGACCGCTTCACGTACTGGCCGGTGCGCTTCGACAAGGGCGGCACGATCCTGGTTCCGGGTGCGACGACCGATCCGCTCCAGATCATCGACGTGCGCGATCTCGCCGCGTTCCTCTTGCGAGTCGCGGAGAACAAGACGATCGGCACGTTCAACGCGTGCGGTCCGGCGAAGCGCTTGAGCTGGGGCGAGACGATCGAAGCGTGCAAGGCGTCCTCGTCGAAGAAGACGGACACAATGGTGCTGAAGTGGATGCCGGTGGAGAAGATCACGGCGCTCAAGGACGATCCGATGATGAAGGACGTCGAGTTCCCGATCTGGGCGCCGTACGCGGGCGACTCGAAGGGCTTCCACACGTGGAGCAACGCGCGCGCGGTCGCGGCGGGGTTGACGTTCCGTCCGATCACGCAGATCTGCGCCGACACGCTCGCGTGGTGGAAGACGTTGCCGGCGGATCGGCAGAAGAAGATGGATCGACAGCTTTCGCCTGAGAAAGAGGCGGAGATCCTGAAGTCGTTGGGGTGAGAGAGGGAGCGGTTTGGCGGACCGAGCCAGGCACCGGTCGCCGGGAATACCGGCTACCGGCGCCAGGCACGATCCGCTTCTGCGTCGATCAGTCACCTGGCCTGCGTCTTCGAGTGCGGCGCATCAGCGGCCGTGCTCTTCAACCACACGATCCACGCGTTCGCATCGGGATCGAGTGACTCGACGGAATCGAGCTGCCAGCCTTTCGCGTTCAACGTGAGCTCGCATTCGGCCGATGCCGTGACGCGCAGCTCGCCGTTCTCGTCGCTCGAACTCGGATGCGTTCCCGAGCCTTCCACCTGCACGCCCGGCACCGGCGGCGCGGACAGCAACCCGACGAGGCAGCGCGGCATTCCCTTCGTCCAAGGATGCGGCATGTTGTCGTAGCGCGCCTCGTCCGCACGGAAGAAGAGCTGCGCGCCGAGACCGGGCACGAGCGCGAACGATGCCGCGCGATCTCCGCCGGCGGGAGCGAAGCTGGCGGTGTTGCCGAACGCAGGCTGGTATCCGTGCGCCCACACGGAGAACGTCACGCTCGAACGCGTCCCCATCTTCCACGACTTCTCCGTCGGCACGCCCACGGCGAGCATGGTTCCCGGCGGCGTGAACACGACGTGTGCGTCGTGAACCTCGTCGCCGCTCCCCGCGTCGCGCACGTGGATCACATGTTCAGGCGGGCGGCGGATGGTTCGTTTCGGAATCTCGAGACGGCTCAGGGGACCCCGCGAGATGAGATCGTCGCAAGCGGAGGGAGCGTCGAGGCCGATCATCGTCACGTTGCACCCGCCGATCGGCAGGCTCGCGGAATCCTGTTCGCGCTCCGATCCATCTGGAACGAGCGAGACGAACGCACCGGCGAGAGGGCCGACGTCCTCGAGCACATGGCGTGCGAATTGGATCGGGCTCGTCGGGCCGATCGCGCCGAAGATCTTCTTGGGCTCGTCGATCAGCACGCGTACGCCGATCTCGATCTCGTCAGGCGTGCTTCTGTCTTGCTCCCGCTCGACCGGGAGCTCGCGGGTTCCAGGCTCGAGGAAGAGCGGCGGCGGGCCGGACCCCGAGTCCGTGTCGAACGCTCCCATCACGACGTGATGTCCGGGCGCGAGCACCACGATCATCTTCCCGCCGGGGGTGACGTCCTCGATCTCGAAGCCGTGGCCGTCGTCGATCGCTTCGTTCCACGCGGCAACGCCCGCGAGCTTCGGTACTTTCGGCACGCACTCCACCGGGAACACCATCACGCGCGCCGACGCTCCGCGCGTCAGACCACCGACGTGACCTGCGACGACGCAGTAGCGTTCGCACACCATCGCGAGCGGGGTGTGGATGCCTTCGACCGAGAGGATCGGGATCTGACCGACGCGGTGCACCGTGTCGTTGCGCAGCTCGAGATGACCGCGATAGCCGAGCTCGACTTTGAACGGCGCACGCGGGTAGCGCAGCCACGGTTGGTTGCCGTCGCGCAACGTCAACCACTTCGCGGCGTGATCGGGGCGCTCACCGCCGGGCGCGACGATCTTCACGTCACCGGCGCGGATCGCGAGCACACCCGCGCGACCGTCTGGGACGCACGTCGCGACGATGCGCGCTTGCCAGTGCTCGGGCTGCGGATCGACGTCGTCCATCGCGAGGAAAGGATACGTCGGACCGATCGGCACGCGGATCCGCCAGCCACGCGTGCCTTCGAGCTTGTGCATCGTCCGCTCGCGTCCCACTTCTTCGCCGAGGTCGGAGACGATGGCTTCGACTTCACCCGCCGGCAGGCCGTTCACGGTCGCGAACGCACCGTGCGCGTTGGTGTGCACCGTCTCTCCGACTTCGCCGCACGCGAGGTGCACGTCGCACTCGGGAACGGCTTCTCCGGTGGCTGCGTCGAGCACGATTCCGTCGATTGGGCCGACCGGCTCGGGCGGCGGAGCGGTCCGCGCACTCTCGGCCAGCTTGGCTTCGGCGATCGGCGCGCGGTCGAACTTCGCAGCGGGTGCGCGCGCATCGACCGGCTCGGGCTCCGACTCGATCGACGAGATCGGAGCTGCTTCCTGAGCGCGTGGCGGCGTGCGCAACAAGGTGATCAACGACACGACGAGCACCGCGAGCGCGAACACAAGCGCCGCGATCCAGGCTTTCGTGCTCCGCTGACGTTCGCGTGCGCTCATGATCGGAATGCGCAGCGACCCTCGCTGCGCCACCGATCCTAGCGCGAAGAACTCACGGATCGCGGGACATCCACACCCACCAGCGCGAGCCCGCACCCGGCATGCGCGTCATGCCCATCATGTGCCAGCCCAGCGCGACGAGAGTGAGTCGCTGTGGCTGCAACATCTGGCTGACGAGCACGCAACCGTCGCGATCGCTCGAGCCCAGTGGTGCTCCCGCGAACTCGACGCGCACACCCGGCAACGGCGGCACGGTGAACCCGTACGCGTCGATCGCGGACAGCCTCGACCGCGGAGTCAACTTGCCTCGCGCCTGCGCCAAATCGTTCGGATCGCCGGCACGGAACGCCAGCAACGCACCCCAACCGGGCGAGAGCGTCGTCGTCGCGACGAGTTCCTCATCGTGCTTTTCGAATCGACCTTCCGTGATCAGTGCGGGCGAAAAGCCTTCGCACCACACCGTGAAAATGGCCGGATTGTCCGGCGGCAACGTCCATGTGAACGAGCTGTCCCGCTTGGTGCTCGTGAACAATGACCCGGCCGGACCAGCGGCGAGCGTGCAACGGCCGTACATCCCTGGGACGCCGGCGTCGATCCGGTGGATGCAAGCGCGCGGCGTGTCCTTCGGCGGCGGATCGAGCTCGCGCACAGGCATCTGCTGACTTCGACGGATGCTCGACAGGTGCGTGGCCTCGTCGATGCCGATGTTCTCGACGCGGTAGGGTCCGAGGGCCAATCCGGACAAGTCGAACTCCCGTATTTCACCATCGAACACCAGTGCGTCGGTGTAGCTGAAGACGGCGCTGGGGACGATCCTCAAGAGAGACCCGCTGCTTTCCGATCGGCCCTGGTACTGAAAGACGAGAACGGGCTGCGTGCGTTTCTTGTCCGGCGGTCGGAGCCGCAGTTCAGGACCGTTCGACGGCCCGCGACCCACCACCGCCAGTTGCTCGTCCATCGTCAGGCCCGGATGCCATGCGTCGAGCCTGTACGTGCGCGAGGCCGGCACCTCGAACGAGTATGCACCGTCGTCGCTCGTCACGATCTCGGCGAAAAACGGCACGGACTGGAAGGTCGTCTTGTCGTCATCGATCGGATCGCATGCGACGACGTGCGTGGCTGCTGACGGCGTTCCGCGTGAAGCAGTGACGTTTCCGCGCAGCACGGCGAACTGATTTGTTTGGAACGAGAGCGGTGATTGAATGCCGACCGTTCCGTAGACCGACACGTCGGCCTTGGCCGAAGCGGAATCGTTGCGCACGTGGATCGACGGAAACCACGCACGATCGGCCGGGAACATCAGACGCGGCCAGCGCACGAACAGGTGCCCATCCTCGAAGCGCACCGACTTCCAACCCCAGTCGCGCAGCTCGCCCTTGTGCTCCGGCGCAAGCTTGTCGAACGACACGAGGATCACGCCCGCGGTTCCCCGCGGGTACTGCGACTCGACGAGATGCATGCGCCAGTTTTCCACCGGGGCTTTGATCATCGTGAGGGGAAACGTCGGACCGATCGGCACGCGGATCGTCCACTCACTCGCGCCGTTGGAAGGCGGCCACTGCGCGCGAGCGGTTCCGACCGATTCGCCGTCATCGGTGACGTCGGCGGTGAGCGATCCCGATGTCACGGCGATCGTCGTAACGAACGATCCCTGCGCGTTCGTGCGCGCCGTGTCGCTGCCGGCTTCGCTTGAAACGTGCACGAGCACGAACGGGATCGGCTCGTCGGTCGCTTCGTCGAGGACTCGGCCGTGCAGCATCTGGGTGAGCGGCACGGCTTGTTGCGAGGGGCGCGTCTGCGCTTTCGTGCCCGGGTCATCGAGCTCGCTCGGCGGCGGCTCGAGTGACGTCGGTTCGGCCGGATTGGCGGAGGCCGGCGCGATCGGCGAGCAACCGAGCTGCGAGTCGGGACCCTCGATCAGCGCCAGCAGGAAGAGCAACACGCACACGAGCAACGTGAGGCCGATCAGGGCTCGCGTGCGCGACGCCGGCTTGGGGGTGGCCTGCATGGCTGGAACAACGTAGTGCGACGGTCATTCATGGTTGCTCTTCCCGCAATCTTTCGCGAGCGGGGTCCGTCTGGTTACCCTCGGAAGGTGGCGCAACGTCGATCAAGACCGGACAAAGTGTCCGCCGCGCACATGCAGCGCGCGATCGAGATCGCGCTCGAGGGGGTGCGCACGAACCAGGGCGGCCCGTTCGGCGCGGTCGTGGTGAAGGCCGGCGTGATCATCGGCGAAGGCTGCAACCGCGTGCTCGCGACGAACGATCCGACCGCGCACGCCGAGATCGTCGCGATCCGCGCGGCGAGCGCGCACTTGGGCTCGTTCCAGTTGCGTGGCTGCGAGCTCTGGACGACGTGCGAACCGTGCCCGATGTGCCTCGCGGCCGCGTACTGGGCGCGCGTCGACAAGGTGCACTACGGATGCGCGAGCGAGGATGCGGCGCGCGCTGGGTTCGACGACCGGGCCGTGTACGAAGAGCTCTCGCGCGCGCATGGCGAGCGGACGTTGCCGATCACGCAGATCATGCGCGACGAAGCGCTGGCGACGTTTCAGGCCTGGCTCGACAAGTCGAATCGCGTGGCGTACTGAGCGCGACCTCAGCCTCGACCGGACCGCGACGACATCACTTCCCGCTCGTGATCACTCCGCGCACGTAGTGAGCAACGTGCACTTCCGCCTTGCCGTCGCTCCACACGTTCCAATCGCCTTCGCGCAACGAGCCGGCGTACTCGCCTTGTTCGCGCAAGGTCCCGTCCTCCTTCCAGAACTTCCACGTCCCGCACCGCGCGCCGTTCTTTGCAGGACCCTCGGCGGAGAGCTGACCGTTCTCGTGCCAGAAACGCATCGGCTGCTCGACATCCGCACCGGCGAACGTCGTCTCGGAGGCCGGCTGCCCGTTCGCGTACCACTTGCGCCACGTGCCCTTCGGTGCGCCGTGGTCGTACTCGCGTTCCCACTCCTTCGCGCCGCTCGCGTACCACGTGTTGTCCTTGCCCTGGCGCACGTCCCCGTGACCGTCTTGCGCGAGCACGGTCCATTCGT
>JBBQNP010000090.1:0-18294 GCA_038330085.1 Planctomycetota bacterium
GCTCGGCGGCAACCTCAACCAGCATCCGCGCTGCTGGTACTACCGCCTCGAAGGTGCCGTGTGCCTGAAGAAGGGCGGCACCAAGTGCCTCTCGTACAGCGGCATGAACAAGTACAACGCGATCTTCGGCGGGGGACCGTCCTACATCGTGCACCCGAGCGATCTCGCGCCGGCGCTGGTCGCGCTCGACGCCGAGGTGATGCTCGCGTCGCAGTCCGGCACACGCACGGTGAAGCTCGGCGACTACTACACGATGCCCGACGACGACAACGTCACGCGCGAGACGGTGCTGCGTCCCGACGAGATCCTGACGCAGGTCTCGTTCCCGACGCCGGCGGCCGGCACGCGCTCGACGTACATCAAGTTCAAGGAACGCAGCAGCTACGACTTCGCGCTCGCCTCGGTCGCGCTCGTGCTGCGCGTCGAAGGCGGCGTGATCCGCGATGCGCGCCTCGTGCTCGGCGGCGTCGCACCGGTGCCGTGGCGTTCGACGAAAGCCGAAGCCGCGCTGGTCGGGAAAAAACCCGACGAGGCCGCCGGTGTCGCTGCGGCCGAGCTCGCGCTCGAGGGCGCCGAGCCACTCGAGCACAACGGCTACAAGATCCCGCTCGCCAAGGCCCTCGTCGTGCGCGCGGTGCAATCGCTCGCGCAGGGAGCGTGACGATGGACGCGCAACGAAGCTCCCACATGAGAGAACCCCAATCCGCCGACGTGTCGCCGCTCACGCCGCCGCTGGAAGCGAACGGGCTCGTGCTCAGCCCGTACTGCACGAACCTGCGCAGCAAGCGCCTCTTCTTCATCTCCGGACCGCCGATGGTGGAGAGCGACGTCGTCGACGCCTGCGCGCACTGCTGGTGCCGTCACACGATGCAGGTCCTCGGCCCCGACCGTGGCATTGCGTCGCCCGATCGATGCCAGACGGGGCGTGCGTGCTTCGAAAGCATCCTCGGACCGGCAACCCAAACGCCCACCTGACGCACGGGGCCGTTGCATCGGCTAGAGTGAGCACGGCTCCCCGCCGACCCATCGCCTCCGGCGACACGTTCTGAAACGAGGACCGACGCATGATCCTGGCGCCCTTGCTCCTCCAGCTCTCCACGTCCGCCGCACCCGCGGTGGAACCTTGCGGCCGTTACGTCGAGGCGCGCACCGCCAGCGTTTTCGCCGGCGCTTGTCACTACGGCGGCGAGCGCACGACATCGGGACGCGAAGCATTGCTCGCGTGGAGCATCGACACGGGCTCGTTCGACGGTGTCGATCTCTCCGGTGCGTGCGTCGCGGCGCTCGTGGTCGACGACCAGAACCTCGATGATGCGCAGAGCCTCGACGGTGCGCCGAGCGCGCGTCGTTCGGTCGTTTACGTGCCCGCGTCGGCGAGTGCGGCGCAGCGTGATGCGCTCGCTCACTGGGTCGGCACGCGTTCGGCACAGGTGCTCGGGGAAGTCCGCGCTGTCGAGGTCGTGCCGCTCTCGGTCTGCGTCGCGGCCGAGAGCTACGCCGCGAAGGTGCCGGGACACTTCGACCTCGCCGGCAACTCGCTCGCCGACCACGCCTGCTGCAAGATGCCGTTTCAGGTCTGGTACGACCCGTTCACGACGCTCGAGGGTCGCCTCGTCGGATGCGACGTGCGCTTCGTCGTCGAGGAGCCCGTGCTCGACAGCACTTGGTCGCTGCCGGGAGCGAACGCGGCGTTCTTCGGTCGCTTCGGCACGCAGAGCTTCGGCACGCAGAGTTCCGGCACGCTGAGTTCCGGCACGCTGAGTTCGTGCCCGCAGAGTTCGTGCCCGCAGAGTCTTGGCACGAACGTCGCGGAACATCCGATCACCTCCGCGCGCGTCGCGGTTGCGATCCCGATCCGCTGATCAGCGCGCTTCCGCTCGTCACCGCACCTCTGAATCACGGACACCTGCCCCTCCATGCGTCGCCGATCCGCCACCCTGCGCATGCTGGTCGTGATCGCGTGCGCGATCGGCATGGTGATCGGCTTGCGCGCCTTCCTCGATCACCGTGCGAGCGGCCCGAGCGCGCACGATCTCTCCGTCACCTCCGAGTCGGATCCGCTGCCTCTGCCGAACCCCGATCTGAGTGCCGGTGATGCACCCATCGCGCCGCCGATCGACGCTCTCTCGGCCGAAGACGTGCGCGTGCGCAAGCTCGGCTGGATCCCGCCGCCGCCCGACACGCTCGCCGCGGTGCGCGGACAAGTCGTCGACGCGCGCACGGGTTTGCCGCTGCCGGGCATCGCGCTCACGTTCCTCTCGCGCAGGCCGAAGACCGCGCACGCGACCACCAACGCGCTCGGGTGGTTCGAGACCGGCATCGAGCTCTCGAGCGGCGTCGTGTCGGTGATGCACGCGCCCGATCCCTCGAACCCGCGCTTCAAGACGCGCTGGACGATCGAGCCACAACAGTTCCTGCTGCCGCCTTCGCCGCCGCCGGTTCCCGGTTCGAACACGCCGGGCGAGACGTTCTCGGTCGTGCTGCGCGCCTCCGCTCCGGTGAGCGAGCTCGACATCGACGTCACGATGCCCGACGGCAAGCCCGCGCCGACCGCGTCGGTCGCGTTGACGAGCGGACACCGTGACGCGCACGGAGAGTTCCAGGCCGAGTCGCGCACGTACGAGGTCGCCGACGCGCGCGGGCGCGCGAGCTTCTCGTTGTTCGGCGAGGACGTGTACGCGACCTCGTTCCGCGTCGAAGCGGAGCACGGCGGAACGCTCGCGTCGGACCTGCTCGAAATCGATCCGCCGCTCGGCCACGCGCCGCGACGCCTCGAGCTCGCGCCGGGCTGCAGTGTGCGCGTGCGCGCGCTGAGCGACGAAGGTCGCCCGGTAGCCGGCGTGTCGCTGTGGCTCGCGTCGAACGAGGGCACGCGCTTCGTCACGGGCCAGCGAGCCACGACGGACGCGCTCGGCGAAGCGCTGTTCACGGCCCTGCGTTCGGGCTGCTGGAACGTGACGGCGTTGCACCCGCTTACCGGCCATCCCCTGCAGAAGCAGATCGACCTCGCGCGCGGCGCACACGGCGACGTCGACTTCCAGCTCACGATCTCGGGATTGCGCCTCGGTCTCTCGGGCGTCGTGCTCGACGAGAACGGGTTTCCGCTGCCCGAAGTCGGCGTGCGGCTGCAGGTGCCCGACGAAGAACCGGTCGAGCTCACGACCGACGAGCGCGGGATCTTCGAATTGTGGGCGCGCCCCGCGACCGGCGTCGCAGTCAGCATCGGCGGAGGATTTCTCGACGACCGGTTCGAGCCGTCGTACCTGACGTTGCCCTTCGGCACGACCGGCTACGAGGTCCGGCGCATCGGCCGCGTCGAGCCCGAGACGCGCGCATTCGTCGTCGTCGACGACGACAAGAAGAAGCCCGTGCCGCGCGCGACGATCGTTCTCTACCACGCGGCGCAATCGAACGGCCTCGCGCAGAGTTCGCTCGTCGCGCCGGCGCCGAGTGGGTTCGCGCAGGTCACCTTCAAGCGACGCGACGACACGCGCTACGTGGTCGATGCTCCCGGCTACGTGCGCGCCGAGGGACGGCTCGCCGAGTTGGTGAAGGCGTGCGGCTCGAACCCTCTGCCGTTGCGCGTCGAGCTCTCCGCGGGGTTCGAACGCAACCTCGAAGTGCGCGACCGCGCGACGAAACGTGCTGTGTCCGGCGCGAGCTTCCAGGCGGACGGCCGCGTGCTCGGCGCGAGCGACGAGACGGGCAAGGTGGCGCTGTCGAATGCGACGTGGCCGCTCGTGGTGCACGTCGTGTGCGCAGGCTATCAACCGCTCGCATGGGATCCGACGACGCTGACCTGGCCCATGAGCGTGATCTGGCTCGAGCCGATGCGCTGAAATCGGGCAGATAGTGCCGCTCGCTGCAGAAGGACGCTGCAGAAGGTTGCCGTGCGGAAGGATGCCGGGTGGAGTGCGCCCACACGCCCATGTCGCTCGAGGCCTCGATATCGCACTCGATCGAGACGGCTCTCGGCGGGCCGAAGCCCGCAACTTGATTCCGCGCTGGTCCGCGACGAGCCCCAGCCCGGAACAGCGCGGAATCAAATTTCGACTTCGCGCATTTCTTCGGCGTACTCGACCTGATTCGAGAACCTGACGAGCCTCCGCGCTCCGCGATCCCATCGGCACTACGCTTGCAACGCCGCGCGATCGTGAGAGCGCGCCGCCCCGGACTGCGTCGTGCATGACCGCGGCGTTCGCACGATCCAGCCCCTCCAAGTATCTTGTGCAACCGACCATGACCCCTCGCGATCCGAACGAATGGATGTGGGAGCGCGCGGCCGAGTTGCTCGATCGCGCCGACAAGGCCCAACGACGGTTCTTCACGCTGCAAACTCGTTCGCGACGCGCGTGCTGGGAGCCGCCGGTCGACGTCTTCGAGAGCGACTCCGAACTCGTGATCATCGTCGCGCTGCCCGGCGTGCGCGAAGCCGACGTCGAGGTCGCGCTCGACCGCCGCGATCTCTTGATCAGCGCTCACCGCGTGCTGCCCAGCGTGCTCGCAGCCGGTGCCGTGCAACGCCTCGAGATCCCGCAAGGACGCTTCGAGCGCCGCATGCCGCTCGCCGCAGGTAGCTACGAGATGACCGAGCGCGTGTTCAAGGACGGCTGCCTGTGGCTGCGGCTGCGCAAGGTCCTCTGATGCAAGCGGGAGAGCGTACGTGACGCGCGACGCCGACACGCGCGACCGCGAGAGCGCGGAAGCGGGCGAGAGCAGCGCGACGAAGACGACACGCGCGAAGTCGCCGCCGGTCGCTGGAGTTGCTTCGACCAGCGTCGTAGGCGAGGACCGCACGAGCGCGCCCGTCGATACCGCGCGCGCGGTCGAGACCATCTGGCTCGTGCCCGTGCGGAACATGGTCCTCTTTCCGGGCGTCGTGCTGCCGGTCGTCGTCGCGCGCCCGCGCTCGGTCGCGACACTGCAGGAAGCCGTGCAGAAGCAGGAGCCGATCGGTCTCGTCCTGCAACGCGACGAGAAGACGGACGACCCGACGCGTGCTGATCTGCATGACGTCGGCACGCTGGCGGAGATCCTGCGGTACTTGACGGCACCCGACGGAAAGCACCATGCGATCTGCCAAGGGCTGCAGCGCTTCCGACTGCTGGAGATCCTTCCGGCCACGATTCCAGAGGGGCGCGAGGGCGCGTTGCCGGGGCCGATGCGCGCGCGCATCGAGCGCCTCGACGAGCAGGCGTCGGTCAGCAAGGAGAGCGAAGCGCGCTTCCTCGCCGTGAAGGTGCAGGCGCAAGAGGTTCTCGCACTCTCTCCGAGAGCACCGGAGGACTTGGGCACAGCGGTCGCGGGCATCACGTCTCCGTCGATGCTGACCGACATGGTCGCGACGTTCCTCGAGATCACCCCGGCGGAGAAGCAGGATCTGCTCGAGACGCTCGATGTCGACCAGCGCTTGTCGAAGGTCGGTGCGAAGCTCGCGCACCTGTCGCACGTGCTCGAGCTCTCGAACAAGATCCGCACCGAGACGCGCGGCACGCTCGACAAGGCGCAGCGCGAGTACTTCTTGCGCGAGCAGCTGCGGCAGATCCAGAAGGAGCTCTCGGGCGAGACCGAAGGCGCAGAGTTCGACGACCTCAAGAAGGCACTCACGGCGGCCGCGATGCCGCCCGAGGTGCGGAAGGAAGCCGACCGCGAGCTCGCGCGCCTCGAGCGCATGAACGAGGCTTCGGCGGAGTACTCGACGACGCGCACGTACCTCGAGGTGATGTCGGAATTGCCTTGGGCGGTGACGACGGTCGACAACCTCGACATCAAGCGTGCGCGAGCGGTGCTCGACGAAGACCACTACGGTCTCGAGCGCGTCAAGCGCCTGATCCTCGAATACCTCGCGGTGCGCAAGCTCAAGCCCGACGGACGGCGCGCGAACCTGTGCCTCGTCGGGCCGCCGGGCGTCGGGAAGACGTCGCTCGGCCAGTCGATCGCGCGCGCGATGGGGCGCAAGTTCGTGCGCATTTCATTGGGCGGCGTGCATGACGAGGCCGAGATCCGCGGACACCGGCGCACGTACGTGGGTGCGTTGCCGGGCGCGATCATCACTTCGTTGCGCAAGGCGGCGAGCCGGAACCCCGTGTTCATGCTCGACGAGATGGACAAGCTCTCGAAGAGCTACCAGGGCGATCCGTCGTCGGCGCTGCTCGAGGTGCTCGACCCGGAGCAGAACCGATCGTTCAACGACAACTACCTGGGCGTGCCGTTCGATCTGTCGCAGGTGTTGTTCATCGGCACCGCCAACGTGCTCGAGGACATCCCCGGCCCGCTGCGCGATCGCTTCGAGGTGATCCATCTCCCCGGCTACACGCGCGAGGAGAAGATCGCGATTGCGCGGGCTTATCTGTGGCCGCGACAGCTCGAGCAATCGGGTCTGTCGCCCAAGAACATCCGCATCGACGACAAGGCCGTCGAGCTCGTGGTGAAGTCCTACACCCGCGAAGCCGGCGTGCGCAGCCTCGAGCGCGCTCTCGCCACCCTCACGCGCAACATCGCCGCTCGCGTGGCCGAGGGCAAGCTGCGCCGCACGACCATCAAGGTCGGTGACGTCGAGGCGATCCTCGGACACCCGCGCTTCGAGGACGAAGTCGAGAACCGCACGAGCGTCCCGGGCGTCGCCACCGGCCTCGCGTGGACGCCGTTCGGCGGCGGGATCCTCTTCGTCGAAGCGACGAGCATGCCCGGACACGGAAAGTTGATCCTGACGGGACAACTGGGCGACGTGATGCGCGAGAGCGCGCAAGCGGCCTTGTCTCTCGTGAAGTCGCGCGCGCGGCATCTCGGTCTCGACACGCGCTTCTTCGACTCGCACGACCTGCACGTGCACCTGCCGGCGGGCGCGATCCCGAAAGACGGACCGAGCGCGGGTGTGACGTTGTACACGGCCCTCGTTTCGTTGCTCACCGGGCGCAGCGTGCGCAGCGACGTGGCGATGACCGGCGAGATCTCGTTGCGCGGGCTCGTGCTCCCGGTCGGCGGCATCAAGGAGAAGGTGCTCGGCGCGCACGCGGCCGGCATCCGTCAGGTCCTTCTGCCGGAGCGCAACAAGCCCGACGTCGACGACGTGCCCGAGTCGACGCGCAAGGCGATGAAGTTCACGTACCTCTCCACCGTCGACGACGCCGTCGCGAACGCGATCGCTCCCGACGCGGAGTTGGTGGCTGCAGTCAAGGCGCGCCAAGCTCGACGCAAGAAGGAACTCTCACCGTCCTCTTCCTCGAAGGCGAAGAAAAAGTCCGCGACACCGGCTGCGAAGCGCACGTCGGTGAAAAAAAAGCGGCGCGCGACCTGAGGCCGCGCGTCGCAACGGAAAACGCCCGAGGAGAGGTACGGGCGGTCCGAGTTAGATCCTGGCAGGGCAGCGCTCAGAAATACGTCGCCGTCACCGCATCGGTCGCCGCGAAGCGCTTGCCGCTCGTCGAGTCCAGCACGAACCACTGAGCCGCGAACGTCGTCCCGATCAGCACGGGATCGTTCGGGATCGCGATCGTCGCCGAGCCGAAGCCGTTGCCCGCGCCCGATCCCGACAGCGGACCGTGGCGCACGAGCATCAACCCGCCGAACGGCACGAGCACCGTCGCTCCGAAATACGGCGTCCCGCCCGGGTTCGTCGCGTGCGCGATCGCGAGGATCGACCCGTGTCCGGCGTTGCCGCGATCGACGCCGATCGTGAGCTCGCCGTTGCCCGTGCACACCGGCTCGTCGGCGACGATCCGCGGCACGAAACCGCCCGTGCCGCTCGTGCCTGTGCCGTAGTGCTGCGCGACGCGCGTCGACTCCAAGTACAGGGTCGGCCGATCGAACGGCGCCGTCGCGGCGGGGATGCGTGGATCGGTGAGCGGTCGGCGCAGGAACGCGACGAGCGCCGCCTTCTGCGTCGGCGACAGACCGATCGGCGCGATCGCCGGGTTCTTGTTGGGCGCGTCGAAGTCTCCGCCGCGGTCGTAGAAGTCGACCACGTCCTCGAGCGTCGCCATCTCGCCGTTGTGGAAGTACGGCGCGCGCATCTCGACGTTGCGCAAGCTCGGCACCTTCATGCGGCCGCGATCGCCCGGGTTGTTCGTCACGTTGAAGCGTCCGAGGTCGTCGTTCTGCGGGCGCACGCCGATGTACTGGAACGTGTCGTTGGTGAAGCGCGCGCCGACGTGACACGCGCGGCAGCGGCCGACCGTGTCGAAGATCTGCATGCCTTGCAGTTCTTGTTGCGTGAGCGGCGGCGGCTGTTGCGGGATGAACTGGTCGACCGGCGCCTGGTTGCTGAACAGTGCGCGCTCGTACGTCGCGATGGCCATCAGGACGCGTGAGGGCGTCACGTCGGGAGTGCCGAACGCCTCTTGGAAGAGGGCGGGATAGCTGCGTCCCGCGATCCACGTGGTGAGGGGTGCTGGAACCTGTGGCGAAAGGCGCAACGGCGTCGCCGTCGTGATGCGCGCTGCGACCTGCGTCCAGTCCGTGCCGACGTGGCCCATTTCGACGTCGGACACAGGCGGGTTCGCGGCCTGGCTCTCGAGCGCAGCACCTTGCGCGAGGACGACGCTGCTGCTGATCGGATCGTGGAAGGTCGGCGTCGCGCGTCCGTCCCAGAACAACGACGTCGCGTACGCAGCGTTGATGACGCTCGGTGCCTTGCGCGGCGTCACCTGCGGAGCGATGCCGTACGGAGCTTGCGACGTGTAGCTGCCGTCGCTCGCGCGGCGGCGCACGCCCGGTGAACCGAACACGTCGTCACCGTTGCCGAAGACGCCGTCGAGACCCGGGTTGCGCGTCGCGGAATTGTTCGCGTTCGTGCGTGCGTCGGAGCCGCCGTGCTCGAAAACGTGGCACGTGCCGCAGGCCATCGTCCCGCTCGGCGACACTTGCTCTTCCCAGAAGAGCACTTTGCCGAGGTTGGTCTTGGCCGTGGTGACCGGGTTGCCAGCGGGGATCGGCGGCGGTCCGAGCGGTTGAGGAGGCGGAGGCGGCGGCGGGCCTTGTGCGATGACGTGCGTGGAAAGGCCGGCGAGTGCGAGGAGACAAAGCAGTGCGCGCATCTTGTGTTTCATCCTGTCGCGCGGGGTGCGCGAGGGTGCCAGACGGAAACGGGTTTGGAAGCCGGGGGATGTTCTGAAGTGAGTTCGGTGGTGGGGGATCGACGTGCTGGTCAGGTGTCGTAGCGCGCGTCGTCGCGCGGGGGGGGCGGTGCTGCGCCTTCACGAGGCGGAAGCGGCCGGCGACGTCGCCGATCGTCGCGCGGAGGACCGTCTCTTCGATCGTCGTCGCGTCGTGCGCCGTCATCCCGTGCACGATCTTGCGGCACACCGTCACGTGGACCCGCTTCATGCTGTGCGCCATCACGCTGTACCCCGTCGCGCGGCGATCGATCGGGCGGACCTTCGCGCCCGGCTCCGTCGCGCCGTGATCCGTCGCGTTGCGATCCGTCGCGTTGCAATCCATCTCGGGGCGGGAAATCGCGCGGGGAACCTTCATGACCTGCATCGTTCCGAGGAGCTCCGTCGCGCGGAGGAGGACCTCCGTCGCGCGCATCGTTGCCTCCGCGAGATCCGTCGCGCCGATCGCGGCCTTCACGCGGGAAAGGCGGCGGCCGGGGACGATCGTCGCCGTTGCCATCGCGAGTTCCCGGACCGGGCGGCGGACCGTCCGGACCGCGGTTACCGTGCGGGCCGGCGTGACCGTCGGGACCGACGTCGCCGTCGAAGCCACCGTTACCGTCGGGACCACCCGTGCGACGACGGAACGGCGGAGGTCCGAGACGGATTTCTTCGAGGGCGTGACGCGCACGCATCGCGACGTCGCCGCTGTTGCCTTCCGCGACCTTGCGCAACATCGGCACCGCCTGCGGACCGAGTGCGATCAAACCGGCCTCTGCGCTGCGCGCGATCGCGCGGTTCGCGTCACTGAGTCGAGCAACGAGCTCGTTGGCAAACGCTTCGACGCGCACATCCGAGGAGGGCACCGTGGCAGTGGGCGCCGCAGGAACGTCGCGTCGATCGGGGCCTTCACGCGGCGGGGTCGTCGGACCTTGCGCGAACGTCACGAGCGCGAGCATGCAGTGGGCGAGGAGAATCATGTCGGTCACCTTGGTCTTGCCCTGAATTCCGCCAGGGATTCGCATGGCGCGAGGTCGCGCCGTCAAGGACACCATCGGGTTCGAATCTTGAGAGGCCCTGAAGCCTGCGGGAATTCCGCGCGATTCTGTCGATCCCCTGGAAGTCACCGTGCTTCAGAGGATCGCAAGCTTCCTCGTCGACGCTGGCTGCGTAGACTGCCCGAAGGCCAATGAAACGAGTGCGAGCGTGACTGCCAAGATCCTGTTGGTCGAAGACGACGAGAAGCTCGGCATCCAGATCGTCGAGCACCTCGCCGGCGCCGGGTTCCAGACCGCCTGGTTGCGCGACGGGTTCAGCGCCCTCTCCGCGGAACCGCAGGGCTACGCGCTCCTTCTGCTCGACTTGATGTTGCCCGGCACGCACGGTCTCGACGTGCTCAAGCGCTGGCGTGAACGCTCCGACCTGCCGGTGCTCGTGCTCTCGGCCAAGCAGGACGCAGCCGTGAAGGTGCGCGCACTCG
Source organism: Planctomycetota bacterium (assembly GCA_038330085.1). Lineage (GTDB taxonomy): Bacteria > Planctomycetota > UBA1135 > UBA1135 > JAEUIA01. Next base: position 10,573 of record JBBQNP010000090.1, read on the forward strand.
AGCTCGGCGCGGACGACTACCTCACGAAGCCTTTCTGGCCGGAAGAGTTGCTCGCACGCGTGAGCGCGCGCCTGCGCAGACCGGTGTTGACGCGCGGTGACAAGCTCGAGGTCGGTCCGATCGCGATCGACCTGCCCGCGCGCCGCGTGCATGTCGAAGGACGCGAGCTCGAGCTGACGCCGGTCGAGTTCGAACTCCTGCTCGCGCTCGCGCGCCGCGCCGGTGCAGCCGTGTCGCGCGCGTGGCTCGTCGAGAACGTGCTCGATCCGGAGCGCGAGGGCAACGAACGCACGCTCGACGTGCACGTGTCGCGCTTGCGCAAGAAGCTAGGGACGCAGAGCCGGCGTCTCGCGACGGTGTGGGGCGTCGGATATCGACTGTCCGACGAGAGCTTCGTCGCGCCCACGGACACGTCAGGGAAAGCGCCGTCGTCCGCTCCTTCCGAAGAAGGCAGCACGTGAGGTTGCGCGCGCGACTGGCGCTGACGCTCGTCGCGCTGGCCGTGCCGCTCGTGGGCGGAGCGGTTTGGTTGCGCGCCGAGATGAGCGAGCGCGCGTCGATTCAGGGCCTCGTCGACTACGCCCGCCTGCGCATGGTGTCGGGTGGGAAGGAAGCCTGCGAGGATTCGCCGACGACGTTCCAGGATCCGCCGCTGCCGCCGCGTGCGCGTGACGGCGGACCGCTGGGAGATTTCGATCCGCTCGGTCCGCCCGGCGAGCGCGGTCTTGCTCGCGATCTTGAGCCGCGTGATTTCGGTTCGCGCGGTGTCGACTCGCGTCCTGCGGGCGCGCGCGATGCAGACGCTCGTGATCCGAATCGTCGTGCGCCTGACATGCGCGAGCCTGATGCGCGCGGTGCGGACGTGGATCGACCGGATCGTCGCGGTCTCGATCCCCGCGAGTTCGACCCGCGCGGCCCTCAGATGCGTGGCGATCGACGTGGAAGAGGGCCTGGCATAGGCCCCGGTCCGCGGGTCGAGCTGTGGGCGTACGGCCCGGACTTCGCCTCCGCGAACCCGCGCGCGCCGAAGTTCCCCCCCGAACTGCGTAGCACGCTCGAGCACGGCCGTCGTGACGCCGGCACGATCGCGGACGACGACGACGAGCGCACGACCACCGTCGCCGCACGCATGACGTGGAGCGAAGGTCCCTGCGCGATGGTGATCGTGCGCCGCCGCGAGCCGCGTCCGGGTGACGGTGTGCTCGTGGATGTGGTTGCGGCCGGACTGCTCGCGTCGGTGCTGCTCGGCGGCGTGCTCGCCGCGGTCGGTCCCATCGTGCGCCGCGTGCGCAAGCTCGAGGACTCGGTGAGCCATTCCGCCGCTACGAACTACAGCGAGACGGTGTCCGTCGAAGGCTCGGATGAAGTGACGGACCTCGCCCGCGCGTTCAACGCCGCCGGCGCGACGGTGCGCACGCAGATCGACGCGGTCGAGAAGCGCGAGCGCACGCTGCGCAGCTTCGTCGAGAACACGACGCACGACGTGATGTTGCCGCTGACCGTGTTGCAGGGTCACCTCACGCGCATGCGCAATGAACTCTCGCGTGGCGCGACGCCCGAGCGCGAAACGGTGCGCGAGGCGCTCGAGGAATCGCACTACCTCGCGTCGCTCGTGCAGAACCTCGGTGCCGCCGCGAAGCTCGAAAGCGGCGAGCCCGACGTGCGCCGCGATCCGTTCTCGTGGAACAAGCTGGTCGAGCGCGTGATCCTGCGTCACAAGACGATCGCCGCCGAAAAGGGCGTCGAGCTCGACTACGCCGTGCCCGACGAAGACGTGCGCGCAGCGGGGGACGTGACGCTGGTCGAGCAGGCGTTGTCGAACGTCGTGCACAACGCGGTGCGCTACAACAAGTCGGGCGGGCACGTCGCCGTGTTGCTCAGCGCGAACGACGGCCGGTTCCAGGTGCGCGCGTTCGACGACGGACCGGGAGTTCCCGAAGTCGAACTCGCGCGCATTGCCGAGCGCTCCTATCGCACCGACGTCGCGCGCGCGCGGCATCCCGACGGGCTCGGGCTGGGCTTGTCGATCGCGAAGGACGTCGCCGAGCGGCACGGGTTCGAGCTGGAGTTGAAGCGTTCAGAAGCCGGCGGGCTCGAGGTCGAGTTCCGCGGGCCGCAGCTCGTTTGATCTGGCGCAAGTTCGTTTCCGCGTTGCCATGGCGGACTGCGTTTTGGAGTCCGTGCGTCGCAATCGTCGCGACGAGCAGCATCGTCGCGCGGCACGTTCGGCACGAAGTCGGGTTATCTCGCGCAATTCAGCCCGGTGCCAGTTGACGTGAACGCGCGTTCGCGGACACTGACGCCTCTCGTTCGAATCCACTTCCGCGCCGAGCTTCCAGGAGCGTCGGAGAAGGACGAACAATCCGTATGAACTTCGCCAGCATCGCATTCCGGATCGCGCTGTGCGCGACGCCGTGTCTCATGGTCACCGAGAGGACGGCACTTGCGGCACCCGCAGCCCAGGGCAGCAACCCTCTCGAAGACCTCCAGAAGAAGCTTAAGGACACCGACGAAAACGTGCGCCGCAAGGCCGTGGTGGATCTGGCGGTCTCGAAAGAGCCCGGAGCTTGGGCGCTCGTGCTCGGCGCGCTCACAGATTCGTCCCCGCTCGTCGCCGACGAAGCGCAGATACGCCTCGGAAACACCGCTGATCCCGAGCGCGCGAAAGCCATCTCGGACAAGAGCGGTCTGGGTGCGAAGGACACGATCGTCCGACTGCGCGCGGCAGAGGCCCTCGGACGTGTCGGTTGCGCGATCGACGCCGCGCCGCTCGCCAAGACCCTGATCGATGCGGACCCCGACGTACGCCGCACTGCACTGCATTCGATCGAGCTCCTGGCCGCGGCGGACCGGCTCGCCCCGGCGTGCAAACCGGCGATCGTGAAACAGCTCGACCTGCTTCTTCGGAACGAGAAAGACCAGGACGTTCGCGCCGCGGCCATTCCGGCGCGTCATGCGGTCAAGGAGCTCGAGGAGCTTCAGCTCATGGAACTCGTGCGATCCAAGGACATGGAGGTCGTGGCCGACTCGTCGATGCGCACTCTGGCGGACATCAACTTCGAGGACCTCATCGAGTTCTACAACGAGGGCATCGAGCACGACGGGTTCAGCAGCCTGCGCACGCTCATCGACATCCTCGTCGCGAGACCGTCCAAGCACGCAGCGGTGTCCATGGCGAACCTCGTGGCCCGCACGCACAACGACCGCGCGGCCTGGGTCGGTGTCGACGTGCTGCGCGACTGGTCCGGGAAGGACACCGCGGTCGACGAGAAATTCTGGAAGGGCTGGGCTTCGTCGTTGCCCGAAGACTGGAAGCCGAATGAACAGGCCGCCGCCACTCCGAAGAGGTACGCCGGCAAAGTGAAGCTCATGGGCATGACGATCGTCACGCGGAACGTGGCGATCCTCGTCGACGTCACGGGGTGGGTGAACGAAAAAGGGGCGGACGGCACGCTGGGGCGGGCGCAGGTCATCAACGAAATGTCGGCCATGTTGAACGAGTTCCAGGAGTACTCGACCTACGACATCGTGCCCTATGCGGGATCGGCTGCGCCCTGCGACAAATGGCCGAACGAAGTGAAACCGGTGAACATCAGCCACTCGATGAACTGCCTGCGCAGTTGCAAGCTGACCGGACGCGACGATTTCCTGCAGGCGGCCCGCGCGGCCTTGGCCCTGCAGGGGATCGACACGTTGCTCGTGATCACCGACTCCGCGCCGGCAGGCGCCCATCACGTTCAACCCGATCTCGTGGCGGAGGAGATCACGCAGCGCAACCGATTCCATCGTCTGGTCATCGATGTGCTCCTGATCCATGGCGACGCGACCCTGGAGGAAGCTTGGCAGAGCGTGTGTGAGCCCTCAGGCGGTCGCGTGGCCGAGGCGAAGTTGTAGCGCTCCAGCTAGGTGCTTTCGTGCGACCTTCGAGTCGTGAGCTCAGATGCGCACGATCCGCGCCTCGAAATTGCAGGCCGGCTCAGGCGATCGCGAGCACGGCGGCCGCGATTGCCAGCGTGATCAATGTGACCGGCACGCCGATACGCGCGTGCTCGCGCCAGGTGATTCGTATGCCGGCCGCTTTGGCCTGATCGACGACGATGATGTTGGCGATGCTGCCGACGATGAACAGGTTGCCGGCGAGCGTGCTGGCGAGCGCGAGGATCGGTCCTGATAGCGCGTGCGTCGCGGAGGGCAACAACAACATCGTCGAGGGCACGTTCGACACGATGTTGGAGAGCACGGCGCTGCTCCAGAAGAGCGTCACTGGCCGTGACGGATCGATCGCGTGATCGCGGGCCAGCGCGAGGCCGCGTTCGAGCAGACCGGCGGACTGCAGTGCGTGGTTCACCACGAACAACCCGACGAACAGCACCAGCAACTGTCCATCGACCATCGCGATCAGGTCGCGTGAACGTGTGCGACGCGAGACCAGCAGGAATCCGGCACCGGCAAGCGCGACCACCTCGCGCGGCCAGGGCGTGAACACGAACGCGAGCATCACAGATGCGGTCACTGCGATCGTCTTCCACGTCGCGAACGCGTCGTAGGCGATCGTCGTGCTTGCGACGGGCGTGCGCGGTCCGCTCCAACCCTTGCGATTGGACCACGTGATCACGGCCCAAATGACGGCCAGGCCGAGCACCGACGGCACGATCGCGAGCGCCAGGTACTGCGCGAAATCGAGCTGCAGTGTCTGCCCAATCAAGATGTTCTGCGGGTTGCCGATCAACGTCGCGGCCGAGCCCACGTTGCTCGCGCAGCACAGCGCCAAGAGAAAGGGGATCGGCGCGAGGCCGCGGCGCTGACACGCTTCGACGAGCAAGGGCGCCATCGCCAGGCACACGATGTCGTTCGTCAACACGGCCGAGAGCGAGCCCGCGACCGCGATCAGCACGGCGAGCAACGTCGCCGGTGACACGTCCAGCGCAGCGATGCGCTCCGTGACGCGCGCGTAGAACCCCGAGCTGCGCAAGCTCGCCGACACGACCATCATTCCGAACAACAGAGCGATCGTCGGCACGTCGATCGCATCCCACGCCGCTCGCGGCGAGAGCGCGCCGACTGCGATCAACACAATGGCCCCGAGCAGCGCGACGCCGGCTCGATCGAGCGCGAGCCACGGCAAGCCGCCGAGGATCATGCCCAGGTAGACCAGCGCGAATACGACGAGGATCGTGACTTCCAAGCGGGGTGGGCTCGAGTCAGTTGCGCCGCGGGCGGGCAGCCTGCCAACGCCGAAACGAAGCGATGATCCCGAGGCCGATCAGCCCGCCGACGGCCGCGAGCAGCACTTCCGCCGGCCACAGGTTGTGCGTCGTCGGGTCGCGGCGCACGTCGACCACGATCCGCGTCACGACGAACACGGCGTAGGCGAACGGTACGAGACCGGCGAGACGCCAGGCTCCCTTCCAGCGCCACAGGCTCTGCACCTGTGCGACGAGGAAAGCAATCACCAAGATGCCCATGCCGACGAGGATGAGTTTGTCCATGTGTCGGTGTCTGTCAGGTGATTGGGGAGGAGAAAGGCTGGCTTCGCTCGGCGATCAGCGACCGAGGATACGTCGCACCCGCTTCGCCTGGCTGGCCTCGAACGATTCGCGTTTCACTTCGACGAACGGACGGACTTCGGTGCTCGCGAGGAACTTGCGCGTGCTGCCGGTCAACTCCTGCGCGAGTTCGCGCGACGCCAAGCCGCCCGGGAACGCGCGGTCGAAACCGGCGAGCGCGCGGAAGTAGCCTTGTTGTCCTGCGACGCGTTTGCAACCGTCGAGGAGTCCGGTCACTACCTGCGCACGCTCGGAGAGTTTCCACGTCGGCCACGTCGCGAGACGCATGCCCCATTCATCGAGGAAAGGAGCGTTCGGCAACAGCAGGTCGGGGCTCGCGCGCAAGAGCTTCACCTCGCGCAGCGGATAGTTGCGGTGCCCCTCGCTCGCGCCGATCTCGCGATAGATCGCGGCGGCACGACCGAACGCGCCGCCATAGCGCTCGAATCGTTCGCGGGCGAGGTCGCCGAACCGCAGGGTCGCGTCGCCGGTGTACGCGCTCGCACCCTTCGCCCCCAGGGACTGCATCACGTCGCCGGCGTTGTGCGTCAGGATGGAGGCCAGCGTGACGAGGGTGAGCTCGCGGCCGTTCTCGCGTGCCAGCGCGTCGAACGCACGAGCTTCGCGCGCGAGCTCGAACTCGATCGCGGTCTCGCACAGCGTTGCTCCGGCCGTATCGCCGAATCCCGCACACGCGACGAGCGCTCCGCACAGCACCGAGAGCCGCTCGCCGTCGTGACCCGAGAGGGGACCGCAGCCTTGGACGTGCACGATGCGTGCGCTGACCCCGCTCATGTCCCACTGCCCGATCGAAAGGGCGAGGTCGCGCATGCGCGCGAGCTCGTCCGGGTCGGTCTGGTCGAGCCACAGCGCGTGACGGATCTTGGCGTCGACGTCGGTCGGCACGTACGTCGCGGCCGACGCGAAGTGCGCGGCGAGACACAGCGCGAAGTAGTCGGTGCGCTGCGCACTCGTCGGCGCAAGGGACGCCTCGAGTCGCTCGCTCGCGCGCAGGATCGAGAGCCATCCGAGCGGACCGTCGCCCAGCTCGCACAAGCGCGCTGACCCGGGCGAGCCTGGGTTTTCGATGGGGAGCTCGCTGAGGCCGGATCGAGACGCGTCGAACAACCACGGCGCCGCGTTGGCCACGAGATCGACCAGGTTTTTCGGCCCAATGAACCCGCCGAACGCGCCGCGCGCTTCGGGGGCGCGCCATCCCGCCTGCTGTTCTGTCGCCTTGGTCATGGAAGAACTTTCAGGATACCGGCACGATCGCCGCGCGCACTCAACCGCCTGGGCGCAGAGGTCGATTCCTCCCGGTCGCCTCTGCACTCCATTCCGGCGAACAGTTTGTCGGATCCAAGGGTGCTGGCTGCGATCATGCCGGCCGCGGCGAGTCGCGCCGCGGCTTCGCCTCCCCATGCGCGTCCTGTTCCTCACCGATTCGCTCTCCGACCTGGATGGCGTGGGACGTTACTCGGTGAACCTGATCCGGGCGATGGAAGAGTTGCGGCCGGACCTGGAGGTCGAGGTGCTGCTCGGTCGCAAGCACCGTCCGACGTCGGCGGATGTGCCGGCGCGCTGGGTGGTCACCGTCGGAATGCCGCCTGACTACTTCTACTACATGTCGCCGCTGCGGTTTTGGGTCAGCTTCGCGACGGCGGTGTCGAGGGTGCGCGGTCGCGCGCGGCGCGCCGACCTCGTGCACGCGATCAAAGACTACCCGCACAGCTTCGCGGGTGCGCTCGGTGCGCGCATGGCGAACAAGAAGTGCGTCGCGACGGCGCACGGGACGTACAGCGTGCAGCCGCTGCTCGATCCGCGGCATGCACAGCGCGCGCGCTGGACCTTCGCGCACGTCGCGGCGGTGATCGCGGTCAGCCGTTACACGCGCGAGCGCATCGTTTCGATCCTGCGGCCGGATGAACTCGACCCTCTGCGCGTGCACGTCGTGCCCAACGCGGTGTCTCCGGCGCGTGCGACGACCGCTGCCGTGACGGCGCGGACGTGGCACGGGTGCAGGTTCACCCTGTCCATCGGCGAGGTCAAGGAGCGCAAAGGGCACCATCTCTCGCTCGCGGCGTTCTGCCGGGTCGCTGCGCGACATCCCGACGTGCACCACTTCATCGTCGGCAAGGCGGCGGACGACGACTACCACCGCTCGCTCGTGAAGTTG
>JBBQNP010000091.1:0-18242 GCA_038330085.1 Planctomycetota bacterium
CGGGATCCTCCTGCTGATCCTGATCGAGGTGATCCCCGGCATCGCACTCCTGCGCAAGCCCGTGTTTCTCGCGTCGCTCGTCGTCGCCGGTTGGTACGCGTGGCAGGCGATGGGCCAGGAGTACTCGCTCTTCGAGGGCACGTACGTCGCCAACACGACGACCGCGTGGTGGACGATGCTGTTCCTGGCGAGCACTGCGATCGCCTGGTTCTTCGGGCAGCGCTACTACCGCGAAGAAGCGCGCTTCGAAGGCGAGCACGACATCCTGATGTTGACCGCGACATCGGGGATGGTGCTGATGGCGGGCTCGCGCGACCTGCTGGTGTTCTTCGTCGGGCTCGAGCTCCTGTCGGTGCCGCTGTACACGCTTTCCGGCTTCAAGCGCGCGCACGAAGCCTCGGTCGAAGCGGGCTTGAAGTACTTCCTGCTGGGTGCGTTCGCCGCCGCGACGTACTTGTTCGGATCCGCGCTCGTCTATGCCGGCACGGGCACGCTCACGCTGAGCCGGATGGATCCAGGTCTGCTGCACAGTCCGCTCGTGGTCGCGGGCGCGTCGCTCGTCGCAGCCAGCCTGTTCTTCAAGGTCAGCGTGTTCCCCTTCCACCTGTGGGTGCCCGACGTGTACCAGGGCGCACCTTCGCCGGTGACGACGTACATGGCGATGGGTACGAAGGCTGCCGCGTTTGCGTTCCTCTTGCCGGCAGCGGGGTTGTTGCCGCAGTCGGCGACGATGCTCCTGGCGATCATCGCGGTGTTGACGATGGCGGCGGGCAATTTCTCGGCGCTCGTGCAGACGGATTTGAAGCGCATGCTCGCTTATTCCGCAGTCGCGCACGCGGGCACGGTGTTGCTCGCGATCGCCGGGATGGGCGGCAACCCGCAGGCGTATGGTGCTACGCAAGCGGTGCTCTTCTACATGGCCGCTTATGTGTTCACGGCCGGGGGCGCGTTTGGGATCGTGACGCTGCTCGAAGGGCAGACGGGTCAGCCGGTCACGCTCGAGAGCTTGCGGGGGATGGCGAAGCGGCGTCCCGGGATGGCGGCGGCGCTCGCGTTGTTCATGTTGTCGTTGGGAGGGATTCCGGCGACGGGCGGGTTCCTCGGCAAGTACTTGGTGTTCTCGGTCGCGGTGCGATCAGGGCTCGTGGTCACGTCGGTGATCGGGATTTTGCTGTCGGTGGTGGCGCTTGGGTACTACTTGCGAGTTGTGGTCGCGATGTACATGCAGCCCGAAGTGGCAGGCGGCGAGGTCATCACGCGCGCGCGCACGGGAGCGGCGTGGATGGCGCTGGTTTGCGCGGTGATGGTGCTGGCGCTGGGCATCCTGCCCGGTTGGTTCCTCGATCACCTTCATTAAGCACCAGCGTCACAGACGCCCGCCTGTACCGTGCCAGAGCAAAAACCGGCGGGTGTTCTCCCTGCGGCACAAGCGCAGGGGAGAACACCCGCCGTTTTTTGCGCTGGCACGGTACAGGCGGGCGTCTCTGCTTCGGTTCGGTCAGAACCAAGCTGGACCTCCGCTTCGCTTCGGTCAGTGCTGGACGTCCGCTCCGCTTCGGTCAGGACGGATCAAACTCCACCGCCCACCCAAAGTGATCGCCGCGCATGCGTTGCGCCCTGACCAATCGCCCAGGGATGGAGCGCTCTTCCGTGCCCTCGCCCACCTGGACGGTGACGCGCAAGTCGGAGTCGCTGAAGAACAGAACTCCGTTCTGCGAGACGTTGTCGGCGCGGCCGGAGAGCTCGCGTGTCTCGATGACGACCTTGACCATCCCGCGCGTGGGCACGCGCAAGTGGCGACGGCGGTCATCGACCTGGATTTCGGCTTCGGGGTCGATCGGTTTCATGGTGCGCCTCGATCTCGAGCGGACACTCGTCCGATCCGATGAGCAGAGGACAGAGGTGCCTCTTCGGCCTGACAGGGGGGGTCGGCTTGAATCGAGCCGGCGAAACGCGGCCCGAAACGGGAGTGGGCCGCCCCGTGATCGATCCAGGCCGTGCCGAGATGGGGAACCGACCACCTCGTTGGGTCGGAGCTACGGCGTGTCAGGAATCCAAATGGCTCTCGAGCCAACCCATCTCGCGCTTCAGCTCGCTCAAGACTTCAGGAGCCACCGGGGTCGGCTGGGACCCATCGGTGAGGGACTGCAGCAACATCTGCAGATCCTCGAGAGCCCGGCGGCGCTCCTCCATGCTGGTCTGACCGTACTTCTTCAGGAAGCCTTCATCCTCTGCGACCGAACCCGCGGCCGAAGTGACCGGATCCGTGAGAATCACTGCGGGAGCACTCGAGCCGACGGAACCTGAGTTCGCACTGTTCCCAACATTCGAATTAGGCGAACTCAAAACGGTCTGGCTTTTCGAATCTCCCGCCGGTTTGCGCGCTGATTGAACGGGTTCGTCATTGTTCCCTATTGGCTTCGAAATCGGCGTCGGTTGCGACGGCAGCACTGCGACGGGAAATGCCGTGGGAGCGATCGTCGACGGAGCCGAACGGTGCTGAAGGAACAGCACCACGCCGAGGCCGGCAAGAAGAAGAACGAGGGCTGCGATCGCGGTTCGCATCGTGAAAAGGGCCTTTTTGCCGTTCTGAAAGAGGTCGGAGCGCAGGAAGTATACGTCGATGGAGCGCGCGCTACGAGGCGCTCGATCGGACTCGAACAGTGCTCCCAGGTCGCGGTCAGGATCGAACTGTCGGATCTTTCCGCGCGCTTTGTATGGAAGTCACCTTGCGAGTTTCGTGACCGGCAGTGGATGATTGGAGGAGCCGGCGTTTTCTGTCTTCAGGAATCACGACTCGCGATTGCGAGTCCCAGATCAACGCGGCCCTTTCCCGTTCCTCCGGAGCTACTCCATGTCCCCCCGCTATGTCACGTGTCTGGGCGAATCTGCCCGCACACTGCTCGCGACCTCGGTTGTCCTCGTCGCCGCCATCGTTGCGAGCGCGAGTTCCGTCCAGGCTCAAGGCACCGACTCGTGCACGACGCCGCAAGTAATCGCGGGCGCCGGTCCGTTCGCGATCGACAACACAGCTGCGGCGGCTGGACAGAACTTCGCGCCTACATGCGTGCCGACGCACATGCAAAAGGACGTGTGGTTCACGTGGACGGCGCCGGCAAGCGGCAACACCACGGTCTCCCTTTGCAGCGGTGTCTCATTCGACACGGTTCTCGCGGTGTACAACGGATCGACGTGTCCGGGGGCTGCGTCGATCGGCTGTTCCGACGACGCCTGTCTTGCGCAATCGAGCGTCACGTTCACGGCTGTCGCGGCACAAAGCTACGCGATCCAGATCGGCGGATACGACGGAGACTTCGGATCCGGTACGTTCACGATCGCGGGTGCGACTCCTCCGCCGGCGAACGACGACTGCAGCATGGCGACCGCGATCAGCGGCACGGGCTTGTTCCCTTTCAACAACACGACCGCGACAACGGGCTCGCAAGGACAAGCCGAGTCGCTCTGCAACTTCTTCACCTCGACCGCGATCGCGCGCGACGTGTGGTTCGCGTGGACTGCGCCGTCGACGGGCATCGCGACCGTGCAGACGTGCTCGCAGACGACGGTCGACACGAAGATGTCGGCGTTCAGCGGTGCAGGCTGTCCTGCTTCCGCGTCCATCGCGTGCAACGACGACGCGTGCTCGCTGCAGTCGAGCATCCAGTTCGCCTGCACTTCCGGCTCGGTCTACATGCTGCAGGTCGGCACGTATCCGTTCGCCTCGAGCGGCGGATCGGGCAACTTGAACATCACGGTCGGCGCTCCGGCGCTGAAGCTCTCGCAGGTTTACGGCGCCGGCGGCAACGCCCAGACGCCGCTCTTCAGCGACTACATCGAGGTCTACAACCCGGGTCCCGTCGCGCAGCCGCTCGCCGGCTGGTCGGTCCAGTACGCGTCGGCGACGGGCGTGTTCTCGGCCGCCAACACGACGGCCCTGCCGAACGTCACGTTGGGCGCCGGCAAGTACCTGCTCATCAACGAAGGAACAGGTGCCACACTTCCGGCGGGACAAGTTCCGAACAACCCGACAGGTGATGCCAGCGGAGCGATCGCCATCGCGGCGACGGACTTCAAGGTGGCGCTCGTGAGCTCGACGACCTTCCTTCCGACGGGCCTGCCGACTTACGCCGCGAATCCGACGCTCGTCGACTTCGTGGGCGCGGGAACGACCGCCAACTGGAACGACAACGATGCGGCCGGCGCGGTCCACGTGATTGCCAACAATGCTCCGGCAGCGAACTCCGTCGGCGCGATCTACCGCAGCACGTGCGGCAGCATCGACACGAACAGCAGCAAGGACGACTGGGCCGTCGCCTTCCCGGCACCGCGCAACATCTCCACGGTTGCGAACACGGGCCTGGCGGTCATCGGCTCGGCGCTTCCGCTGACGCCCAAGGCGGGCCAGATCGTGCGCCTCACCGCAACGCCTTTCCGCTGCGCGACGAGCGACCTGCTCTCGGGCACGACGATGAACGTCGACCTGACCCTCGTTGGCGGCGCGGCCGCGAACGCGATGCTGGACGACGGCGTCGCACCCGACGAAGTCGCGAACGACGGCCTCTTCACCGCAGTCGTCACGATCGGTGGCGCGACGACGAGCGCCTCCTACAGCTTGCCGGTGACGGCAACGCAGGGCGCGACCACCGGCGGCAGCTACATCAGCGTTTTCGTCGAGCCGGCAGCAACGCCGGACAACGACAACTGCAGCACGCCGCAGGCGATTCTCAGCTTGCCGGCAACGATTGCGGGCACGTTCACGGGGGCCACGGTCGAAACGAACCCGTTGACCACGGCAGTGACCGCTCCGACGAGCGGCATGAGCACGCGTCGCGGACTGTGGTACTCGGTCATCGGAACCGGCAACTCGATGACGGCATCGTTGTGCGCCTCGACGCCCTCCTTTGACTCCGACTTGTTCGTGCTGGGTGGCACGTGCGACGGGTTGACCGACATCGTCAACAACGACGACAACGGTCCCGCTTGCACGGGAGCACAGGCTTCAGCGTCATGGTGCTCGGCACTGGGTGCCACGTACTACATCTGGATCTCGCCCTTGGCGACCGGCGCGAGCACGCTGGCCTTCGTGCTCAACGTGACGGACGGTGCGCCTTGCGGCACGGCATTCCCCGTCACGATCTGCACGGGTGTCAGCGGTCCGTTCACCGAGACCGAACCGGGCTACGGCACTGCGACCAACGACGGTTGCGACTCTACGCCGAACCGGTTCACGACGATCCCGGCACCGGGCCTCGTTGGCTCCGTCATTCGTGGCACGGCGAGGGGTATCGCGGGGAACCGTGACACGGACTGGTATCGCTTCCAAGCGACGGCGACCGGCCAACTCACGATGTCGATCGACTCCTTCGGCGCGCAAGCACAAGCGCAGTTGGTGTCCCTCGCGGCGGGCGGCGTCTGCCCGGCCAGCTTGTCCATCGCGAACACGCCGATCACGCTGGCGCGTTGCGCCACGGCTCAGTCTGTGGCGACCTTCGTCACGGCCGGCACGTGGTACGCGATGAAGGTCGTCGGCGGCGTCAACCTCCAAGTGAGCCCGACCGCGGGCACTGTGTTCGGCGGCATGATGCCGGGCGGCACGACGTACCAGTACAAGCTGACGGCGACGTTCGGCGGTCCCCCGCCGAACGACACGTGCGCAACGGCGACGACGCTCACGCTCGGTGCAGCGTCGCTCCTCGGTGACACTTCGATGGCGTCGCCCGACACGGTTCCCTCGTGCGGGCCGAGCGGCAACGACGTCTGGTACAAGGTGACGACGACGGCTCAGGGAACCCTGAACGTCGACACGTGCACCTCGGCCATCGACACGGTCTTGACCGTGTACGCCTCGTGCGGTGGAGCTGAGCTCGGTTGCAACGACGACTGCGGCGGCGCTCCGTGCACCGGCCTGTCGTCGTGCCTCACGTTGCCCGGCCTGCCGGCCGGCATGTACTTCATCCGCGTCGGAGACAAGGGTGCAGGCATGGGCGGCTTGATCGCCGTCAAGGCAAGCTTCCTTCTCGACAACGACACGTGTGCCGGAGCCATCGCGATTTCGTGCGGTCAACAGGTCCCCGGCACGACCATCGGTGCGACACCGGAAGTACCTTTGCCCCCCGTGTGTGCAGGCCCCCTGGGCACCGGTGGACAGAGCTACACCGTGACCGCCACCACGCCCGGTGTCTGGTTCAAGACGACGTCGATGACGAACCAGACGATCACGCTCGACACGCTGCTGTCGACGTACGATTCGAGGATCTTCGTCTACGACTCGAGCGGCGGCTGTGGTGCGCTCGTGTGCGTCACTGCCAACGACGACATCCAGGGTAGTCCGTTCCAGTCGAAGGTGGCATGGCAAGCCATCGCCGGAGTCGAGTATCGGATCCTCGTGACCCCCTTCTCGACCACGACGGGCAACTTCATCTTGAACGAGTCGTGCGCACCGACGCCGGCCAACGACTCGTGCTCCACGCCTCAAGCCCTGAACGGAATCAACGGCTCGGTCAGCGGTACGACGATCGGGGCCACGGACGTGACGAACACGAGCTCGAGCTCCCAACCGTCGTGCGACTCGGCCTACGGCTTCTTTGACGTCTGGTACTCGTACACGGCTGCGTGCGCGGGCACCCTGACGGTCTCGACGTGCGGCACGTACGACTCGCTCGTCTCGATCCACACGACGTGTCCCACGCTGATTGCGAACAATCAGATCGCCGGCGCTTGCAACGACAACGGAGCGACAGGCTGTACGCCGGGTTCCAGCGTTTCGACTCCCCTCGCAGCGAACCAGACGGTGTTGATCCGTGTCGCTGGTGCACTGGGCGCAAACCCCGGCGGCAACTTCACGCTGACCTATTCGTTGCCGCTTACCGACACGGACTTGGACGGCACGCCGGACTGCCTCGACGGATGCCCGAACGATCCGTTGAAGATCGCACCGGGTATCTGCGGATGCGGTGTGGCTGATACCGACAGCGACCTGGACGGCACTCCGAACTGCAACGACGGTTGCCCGAACGATCCGTTGAAGATCGCCCCGGGTCAATGCGGTTGCGGCATCGCTGATACCGACACCGACATGGACGGCGTCGCGAACTGCAACGATGGTTGCCCGAGCGATCCGGCGAAGATCACTCCTGGTCAGTGCGGATGCGGCGTGGCCGACACCGACACCGACGGCGACACCATCGCGAACTGCATCGACAACTGCCCGAACATCCCCAACGTGGGTCAGTTCGACGCGGATGCCGACGGTCGCGGTGATGCTTGCGACAACTGCGTCAACATCCCGAACCCGACGCAAGGGGACTGCGATACCAACGGCATCGGTGATGCCTGCGAGATCGCAGCCGGTGCTCCGGATTGCAATATGAACGGCATCCCGGACACGTGCGACATCGCGAGCATGTCGAGCCCCGACGCCAATTCGAACGGCATCCCGGACGAGTGCGAGCTGAACGGCGGAACGCCGTACTGCTTCGGCTACACGGGCTGCCCGTGCTCCAACAACAGCACGGTCGGCTCCGGACAAGGTTGCCGTCACGACGGTGGAGTCGGTGCGATCTTGACCGGCTCGGGCCTCACGCAGATCACGATGGACAACCTCGTGCTCACGGTCGCCAACCTGCCGTTGCCGCCGTTGGGTGCCGGACGTGTGCTCTTCTACCAAGGCACCGCAACCGCCGGCGTTGTGTTCAACGACGGTCTGCGTTGCGTCGGCGGAACCCAGGTCCGGATCGGCAACAAGGCGCACTTGGGCACGACATCGAGCTACCCGCAAGGTGGCGACATGCCGGTGCACACCAAGGGCGCAGTGCCCGGAACCGGTGGCGTGAGGTACTACCAGGCTTGGTACCGCAACTTCCCCGGCGCGTGCATGTCGTCGCACTCGAACCTGTCGAACGGGTTGTCCGTGATCTGGATCCCGTGACGCGCGAGGAGCCGTCGACTCGCGTCGGCGGCTCGCCTTGATGTGTGAGTGCGGGGGAGGTTGCTGAGCGCAGCCTCCCCCGTTCTTTTCTGCGGGTGGGCCCTCGCTGCGAAGTTCCTTCCAGCCATCGCGGCGCAAACATGCGGTTGCGGGAGCGCGCTCACCGGCCCGTTAGATGTGAATCCAACCTCCTGGGCACCCCTCGACACGACGAGTTTTCCGGCTGCCGCAGTCACCTGGACCCCCAATTTCCCGGGGAGTCACCCCCGGAATCGGGCCCCTGCTCTAGCATTCAACTAGCGCAGGCTTGCCTGCCTACGGCGGGTCCGTGTTCCCGGACCCCCAGTTCCCCCTTGTTCAGGCCTTCACGATCACACACCAGTCAGGCCATCAGGATCCCATTCGCACCATGAAAACCTTCCACATTGCATTTGCCGTCGCGACGACCGCGGCGCTCTGTTCAGCCCAATCGATCAAGCCGGGCGCGAAGTACACGAACCGCGAGCTCGCGGCCATGACTCCGCCGGTCGTCAACACCCTTCCGGGTGTCCCGCTCGTCGGCGGATCCGACAACTGCGCGACGCCGGATGTCATCTCAGGCCTTGGCAACTTCGCCTACGACGACACGACGGCGACCAGCAGCTCGCCGGCGATCCCGTCAAACTGCGCCACGCCGACCCTCGATGTCTGGTTCGTCTGGACTGCTCCCATGAGCGGAACGGCGACGATGACCCTCTGCGGTCACACTACCGCCGACACGGCGATCGCGATCTACAACGGCAGCACTTGCCCCGTTGTGACGAGCATCGGCTGCAATGACGATTCGTGTGGCGCCGCCTCGCTCGCGACCTTCCTGTGCGTGGCCGGCAATCCGTACATGCTGCGCGTCGGCATGTTCAGCGGAAGCCCGGGCGTCGCCGCCAGCTTCGACCTGAGCATCGCTCCGACCCCGCCGCCGACCAACGACAACTGCGCGACCCCGACGGCCATCTCCGGCGTAGGCAACTTCGCGGCGAACATGGCCTCGGCGACGACCAGCAACGTCCTCCCGGCCTGCCAGTTCGTGCCCGTCGATCACGACGTGTGGTACGACTGGACCGCGCCCGCTACGGGCAACGCCACGGTGACACTGTGCTCGCACACGGCTGCGGACACTGTCCTCGCCGTCTACGCCGGCGGCGGTGTCTGCCCGGCCGGTTCGTCGATCGCTTGTGACGACGACTTCTGCGCCTTCGCGTCGTCCTCGCAGCTCACGCTGCCCGTGACGGTCGGAACGCACTACACGATCCAGGTCGGCATGTTCAACGGTGGTGCGGGCGTCAACACGACCTTCGACATCACGATGCCGCCGCCGAGCAACGACGACTGCGCGACGGCCATCTCGCTCGCGGGTCCGGGTGTGTACCCGTACGACGCGACGCTCGCGACGACCGGCTCGCAAGGTCAGACGGAATCCGCCTGCCTCTTCTTCAGCTCGACCACGGTGGCCAAGGACCTCTGGTACACGTACACGGCCAGCACCAACGGCATGGCGACGTTCTCGACGTGCGGCACTTTGTTGAGCTCGAACAAGGACACGAAGATCGCGGTCTACCCCGGCGCCGGCTGCCCGAGCGCTCCGGCCATCGTCTGCAAGGACGACGACAGCACGGCTTGCGCGTCTTCGGGACTCTCGACCACGGTCACGTGGGCGGTGACCTGCGGCACGCAGTACACCCTCCAACTCGGCCAGTACCCGGGCAATCTGACCCCGGTCTTCGGCAGCTTCACGCTGTCGGAAACGGGCACGGGTTGCCTCACTGCGCCGACGGAGTTCTGCTTCGGCGGGCCGACGAGCTGCCCGTGCGGCAACGCTGGTGCAGCCAACAACGGTTGCGCGAACTCGAGCGTCCCCGCGGGTGCGCACCTGTCGGCGACCGGCCTCAACAGCATCTCGGCCGACACGCTCTTGCTGTCGGGTTCGGGCATGCCGGCGACCAGCACGGCTCTGTACTTCCAGGGCACCGTGGCGGTCAGCAATCCGTTCGGTGACGGTATCAACTGCGCGGGCGGCAACCAGCTCCGCTTGGGCACCAAGACCAACGTCGCCGGTGCCTCGTCCTACCCGGGCATGGCGGACATGTCGGTCTCGACCCGTGGCGGCGCCGTCGCCGGCAGCAACCTGAACTATCAGGTCGTCTACCGTGACGCGGCGAACTTCTGCACCTCGTCGACGTTCAACACGACGAACGCGATCAACGTGGTGTGGGCACCCTGATCTCGAAGAGCGCGTCGGTCACGCACCGACACGCTCGATGATTTCGACAGAGCGGGGCTGGTCGGATTCCGACCGGCCCCGCTCTCATTCTGCAGACAACTCGTGGTGTCGGGAAGGATGTACACAGGGGTGCACTGCGAAGTGGGCTCGCCTGTCCTCTAGAGCTTGGAGGCCCGACTCCTCCGACCTGCGTCGGATCCTCGAACGAAACCCCGCTCCAGGCCGGATGGAACGGAACAGGATCCGAGCCTGCTTCCGTCATGGATGCCGAATCCTCCCGAGAGTGCAGAGGCCCTCGAGCCCAGTCTGTGGGCAAGCTCGGCATGAAGTGTCGAAAGCTCGCCCGGATCCGGCGGAAGAGGGCTGGTCGAAACGCGCTTCACGGCGGAACATGGACCATTGGAGCCTTGGCTCCGCCATTCCCAAAACGATCGCCATCCCACACGAGAGTCATCCGAACATGAAGAACCCCGTCACCTCCAGAACCATCAAGACCCTCGGCGCCATCGCCGCCGGCGGAATCGCATTCACCGCGTCTGCCTCGGCGCAGATCGTCATCCAAGCCTCCACGACTGCGTTCGTCGACATCTCGACCACGGGCACGTCGGTCGGAACCGCGACGGACGACTCCGAGCACAACATCACCCTGGCGGCACTCACGGCCGCGGGTTTCGCCGGCAACCAACTGCTTCCGCTCGCGGGCATCCGCATGGGGAACAACGGTGCGGTGCTTTGGAACAACACCGCGAGCGAAGTCGGCTACATCAACAGCACGACCTTCGCGAGCATGGCCGCCTCGAACGGCACGAACCTGGGCAACGGCGGATTGACTGCCGGTACCTCGTTCCTCTGCCCGCTGTGGGACGACAACGTGCCGAGCACCGGCCAAGGCGCGAACACGCTGCGCTGGCAGGTCATCGGCGGCAACCTGATCCTCGAGTGGATCAACGAAGACCACTTCAATGCGACCGGCACGGGCAACGTCACGTACGAAGCCATCATCTACGGCGGAGCCACGATCGCCTCGGGTGCGCCCTTGGTCGACTTCGTCTACCAGGACACGCTCTACGCAGCGAACCAGTACCAGGACGACGGCGGCTCGGCGACGATCGGCTACAAGAACTGGAGCACGGTCGCAGCGGCGAACGACGTCGAGTTCGGCATGGGCGGCGGCAACAACACGCTCACGGATCCCGCGTTCGGCGATCCGACCATGCGGCCGAAGGTGGGCGGCTACCTCGCCAACAACGATCCGACGCTCCCGCACGCCGTGAGCATCAAGGGTGCGTCGACGACGACGATCAGCTCGTTCTGCCCCGGTGACGGCAGCGGCACGGCCTGCCCTTGCGGCAACGACGCCGCGCTGGGTTCGGGCACGGGCTGCCTCAGCTCGCTCGGCAACGGTGGTCTCCTCGTGGGTACCGGCAACACGAGCATCGCGGCCGACACGTTCAGCCTGAACGGCTCCGGCATGCCGAACAGCTCGGCGCTCTACTTCCAGGGCACGGTTGCCATCGCTGGTGGAGCCGGCGCAAGCTTCGGTGACGGTCTGCGTTGCGCGGGTGGAACGGTCATCCGTCTCGGCACGAAGACGAACGTCGCCGGCGCCTCGTCCTACCCGGGCGGCAGCACGTCGATCTCGGTCAAGGGCGCGAACGTGGCCGGCAACGTGCGCACGTACCAGTGCTGGTACCGCAACGCGGCGGCCTTCTGCACGGCGTCGACGTTCAACCTCACGAACGGCGTGCAGTGCACGTGGCAACCTTGATCTGCTGACGCACTCGAACCCCGCGCGCACCCGATCCACTCGGGGGCGGCGCTGATGTGAACACGGAGCCGGTCGCTGTCAGCGATCGGCTCCGTGCATGTGCGGCGTGCTGCGCGTCTTTCCGTTGCCGAGAAGTCGTTCCGTTGCCGAGGCATCGCTCGTCAGGTCCATACGAATCGTCGAGAGCGCGATCCTCGCAAGGCGATCGAACAACCTTTGTCGAGCGTGACCTCGGCCGGTTGTTCGTCGGGTGCAACGCAATCAATGTCGAAAATGTTCCGCACTAAATCACCCCAACCGCCCCCGCTTCGTGTGCACATTCGCCCTGCCGCATTGCACTGGATCGCTGGTGCTTCTCTCCAAGAAAGCGACCGTGCGTTTCTGCCCGGATAGTCCGGTTCTGGACTGTGCGAACTGGAATCTCTCGGTGATCATGGAGTCGTGGAAGCCCTTCCGCTCCCCACCCAAATCAGGATCTTCCCTCACGAGAATCAGCACAACATGAAGCACCTCCTTTCTTCCCAATTGGTCAAGGGCCTGGGCGTGGCTGCGATCGCAGGCCTCGCAAGCACCGCGTCGGCGCAGATCCAGATCGTCGCCAGTGCGACTCCCTTCGTCGACATCTCGACCTCCGGCACTTCGCCGGGCACGGCGTCGGACGACTCCGAGCACAACGTCACTTCGGCCGCGTTGAGCGCGGCAGGGTTCTCGGGCAACGAGCTCCTCCCGCTCGCGGGCATCCGCATCGGCAACAACGGCGGCGTGCTTTGGAACAACGCGGCGAGCGAAGTCGGCTACATCAACAGCACGACCTTCCCGACCATGGCCGCCTCGAACGGCTCGAACCTCGGCAACGGCGGATTGACCGTTGGAACCTCGTTCCTTTGCCCGCTGTGGGACGACAACACGCCGAGCTCGGGCCAAGGCGCGAACACGCTGCGCTGGCAGGTCATCGGCGGCAACCTGATCATCGAGTGGATCAACGAAGACCACTTCAACGCCACGGGCACGGGCACGGTCACGTACGAAGCCATCATCTACGGCGGCGTCACGATCGCCTCGGGCCTCCCGCTCGTCGACTACGTCTACAACGACACGCTCTACGCGGCGAACCAGTACCAGGACGACGGCGGATCGGCGACGATCGGCTACAAGAACTGGAGCACGGTTCCCAACGCCAACGACGTCGAGTTCGGCATGGGCGGCGGCAACAACACGCTCGGTGATCCTGCGTTCGGTGATCCGACCATGCGACCGAAGGTCGCCGGCTACCTCGCCGCGAACGATGCGACGCTGCCGCACTCCGTGACCATCCGCGGCAACCTGCCCCCGCCCCCGCCGAGCAAGTTCTGCCGCGGCGACGGCACCGGCACGGCCTGCCCGTGCAACAACTCGGGCGGTTCGGGCTCGGGCTGCGCGAACTCGGCCAACGCTTCGGGCGGCGCCCTCGATTTCGCCGGCACGGCGAGCATCGCGGTCGACACGTTCACGCTGACGAGCTCGGGTGCACCGATGGACTCCCCGGTCCTCTTCTACCAAGGCACCGCGCAAGTCGCCGGCGGCTTGGGCACCACGTTCGGTGACGGTCTGTCGTGCGTCGGCGGAACGCAAGTGCGCATCGGCAGCGTCACGAGCGCGGCCGGCATCGCCGTCTACCCGGGCGCCGGCAACCCGTCGATCTCGGTCAAGGGCGGCTGCAGCGCCGGCGACGTCCGCTACTACCAGGTCATCTACCGTGACGCGGCCAGCTTCTGCACGAGCGCCACGTTCAACCTGACGAACGGCGTGGCCGTGACGTGGTTGCCCTGATCGAAGCGGGTCCCCTGATCGAATCGGGTCCTTCGAGCTGATCGAAAGAGCTGATCGAAAGAGCTGATCGAAGGATCCTTCTCGAGCACGAGCGGGTCTGGCCGGGAAACGGCCGGGCCCGCTCGTTTCGGATCAACCCGGTCGCGGCCGCGAGATCCGTGAGAGCTCTTCGTACAGCTTGCGCTCTTCTTCACCGAGCGTCTCGGGCACGACGATGCGCAGCTCGACGATCAAGTCTCCGCGCGTTCCGCCGCGCCGCGGGAGACCTTGACCGCGCAGGCGCAGCTTCTTGCCGCTCGAAGATCCGGTCGGGACGGTGATCGTGATCTCGCTGCCCTCCGCCGTCGCGAGCGGCACGCGCGCACCGAGCGCGCCTTCATGAGGGTGGATTGCGAGCGTCGTCGCGAGATCGTGCTCGTGCACTTCGAAGCGCGGATGCGGCGCGATGTCGACGTGCAGCAGGAGATCTCCCGGTCCCGCTTCGCCGCCACCACCTTGTCCACGCAAACGCATCACCGTGCCGCTGGTCGTGCCGGGCGGAATCGTGACTTCGATCGTGCGCGGGGATGCGTTCGGGTCCTCCGACTGCAGTCGGATCGTGCGCTTGGCGCCTTTGAGTGCGTCCTGGAGGTCGATCGACATTTGCGCTTCGATCGATTGGCCTTGTCGCGGCGCTGACTGCCCTTCGAAATCGAACCCGCCGTGTCGCTCGCCGAACATCGACTCGAAGAAGGAGCTGAAGCCTTCGAATCCACCGGTGTCGCTCGTGGTGCGACGCGTCGTGCGCCGCGGACCGCGTGCGCCCTCTCCGTGTGAGCGCTGTCCGCCGCTGAAGTCGTAGCCGGGCGGCGGTTGGAAGTCCTGGCCTTCCTTCCAGTTCGCACCGAGCTCGTCGTAGCGCTTGCGCGTCTTCGGATCCTTCAAGACCTCGTAGGCTTCGGAGATCAGCTTGAAGCGATCGGCGGCACCGCTCGTCTTGTCGATGTCGGGGTGCGTGCTGCGCGCGAGCGTGCGGTAGGCCTTGCGGATTTCCTCGTCGCTCGCGGTGCGCTCGACCCCGAGGGTCGCGTAGTAGTCCTGGAACTTCACGCTCATCTTCGAATGTCCAAGGGAGCATCGCGGCAATCGCCGTGCGCGTCAACTCGCAGGCGACACATCACTGCGCGAGCGCGTGCAGGAGCTCGGGCGAGGCATCGCCGGCCGCGTCGCCTCCCTTGTCGAGCAGCGGGAGCGTGAGGGAATTGCCGGTCGCGAGCTCCTTGAGCTGTCCGGTGTTCGAAGCCCACTCGTCGTCGCCGATGACCAGAGCCCAGCGGAAACCCCGACGGTCGGCGTACTTGAGCTGCGCACCGAGCTTCTTCGTCTCGGGGTAGAGCTCGACGCCGATGCCGTGCACGCGCAGGCGCGCGGCCAGAGCGAAGTAGTCGGCGAGGTGCGACTCGGAGAAGTTCGCCAGGAACAACGGTGCGACCGCCGGACGCTCGGGCAGGAGCTTCAACTCCTCCATCGCCGCGAGCAGTCGATCGAGGCCGAGCGACGCACCGATGCCGGGCAGCCGTTCCTTCGTGTAGAGCGACGCGAGGTCGTCGTAGCGGCCGCCCGAGCACACGCTGCCGATGCCGGGCAGTGCGCCGAGGAACGTCTCGAAGACGGTGCCGGTGTAGTAGTCGAGGCCGCGCGCGATCGAGACGTCGAGCTGGATGCGCGCCTCGGGGACGCCGGCCGCGCGCACGCTGCGCAGCAACGTGCCGAGCTTCGCGAGACCGTCGCGGCCGCGGTCGTTCGCGCTGACGAGCGGCTCGAGCTGCGCAAGCATTTCATCGTTCGAGCCCGTGATGCTCGCGAGCTGCAGGATGTCCGCCGCCTGCGTCGCGCTCACGCCCACGAGGCTCATCTCCGCGGTCACCTTCTCAGGTCCTATCTTCGGCAGCTTGTCGAGCGCGCGCAGCACGGGCGCGGACCTGTCGGCGAGGTCGAGTCGCTCGAGCAGCCCGGTGAGCACGCGGCGATTGTTGACGTGGATCGTGAAGTCGTCGAAGCCGATCGCGCGCATCAGATCGTGGATGACGAGTGCCGTCTCGATGTCGCTCGCGATGCTCTCCGAACCGATCGTGTCGAAGTCGCACTGCATGAACTCGCGGTAGCGTCCACGCTGCGTGTTCTCGCCGCGCCACACGGTCGCGATGTGGTAGCGCTTGAACGGCAGGCCGAGCTCGTGGCTGTGCTGCGCGACGAAGCGCGCGAGCGGCACGGTCAGGTCGAAACGCAGCGCAACCTTGCGTCCGCCCGGGTCCTCGAAACGGTAGAGCTGCTTGTCGGACTCCTCGCCCCCCTTGCCGGTCAGGATCTCCTCGTACTCGAGCGCCGGCGTGTCGATCGGCAGGAACCCGAACGAGCGGTACACGCGCCGCGCCGTCGCGACGAGCTCTTCACGCGGCACCGCCGCCGCCGGCAGGTAGTCGCGGAAACCCTTGAGCGTGCGCGGTTCGATGAGTGCCATCAGCGCAGACGATAGCGTTTGCTGCGTTCGCATCCGAGTGCGCACGCGAGCCGGGCAAGTCGAACCCGACCGCGCGCTTCCGGTGCGCGCGCCTGCGCTACCGCGGTCGAATCTCGGCGTTCAACGGCTGAGCGGGTGCTTCGTCAAGACGCAGGATGGTAATCACGGGCATACCCGATTTGTCCTCGACCGGCGCATGACCCCGCAAGTCGACGAGCCTCCGTGATGAATAGACCCGCTCGAACGGGCCCCGCCGTGCACCGATCCCGGGGCTGCCGGCAACCATCACCCCTTCGATCCCATTGGGCGTTCGAGAGGTCCTCGTCTGGGGGTCACCATCGTTCCAAACGCGGTCGAACAGAGAGCGATCGAAGTGGTAGTCGGCCGCCGGAACAACGACGTACCTCGCCTGACCCGAGTGCAGGAAGTGGTGGAAGCGCTCCTCTTTCCACCGCCACGATTCGCGTCCCTCCTCGAGATTTCGCGGCGCACTGAGCGCGGCCCAAGGCGACTTGAGCGCTGGGCGTCGCGCGTGGTACTGCACGAGAGGTCCGTCGCGCGTCATCGACATCACACCCCAGGCATACGCGGTGCGCGGCGAGTTCCAGGGTCCTCCGCTCTCGGTGTGCTCGCGCATCCAACGCAAGCCGGCAACGAAGTCGATGCGCTCTTCGCGCAAAGCGTCGTCGCGCGTCTGAAGCAACGGCGACGCGGAGATGAGGAGCAGGACAGCCGGAACGCTCACCGCGATCCACCGGAAAGTCGTGCGCGTGGGTTCGCGGTCCGAGGCCAGACCCAGATCGATCGCGCGCGCAACGAGACAGGCGCATGCAAGGGCGGCGAGTGGCAGAGCCACCGGCAGCACGACGGCGGTGACGGCGAGGCATGGAGCGACGACGAACAAGGTCGACGTGACTGGGTGTTTCCGATCGGACCAAAGCCACCAAGAGGCCACGCCGATGGCCATCAGGACGATCGAGCCGCTCACGACGGTGCCGAACAGCGCGAACTGCGGCGCAACGTCCCCGATCAACGTGGGGTTGGACGCAAACCAGCGCCCGGCGGGCGCGATGTCGCGCCACACTTGCGGGAGTTGCCAGGCCATCAGCACCAGCGCGGCCACGAAACACAACGTACCGAATGCGCGCTGCTTCTCGTTGCGCGCGATGAGCAACATCAAGATGAAGGGCGCCGTCGAAAGGAACAGGAGCATCGACACGGCGCTCGCGAATCCTCGCACGATGCCGCCGCCGTCTTCCCACGGTCCTTCGTTCAGCGGCATGCGCGCCAGGAACGCGGCGACGAGGCAGAAGATCAGCGCTGCGCGCACGGCTCTCGCGCGCGCATCTCCCTGGCTGCGCACAGCATGCACGGTCAACGTGAGCCAGGCCGCCGCGAACAGCACGATCCCGAGCGATGTGCACGCGCACAAGATCCCGGCCAGCGCGCCGCCGACCATCGCATCGAGCAGCGCACCGGGCATCGCTTCGGCCGACACGCAGCGCACGATCGAGCGGATCAACAGTGCGAACAACACGCATGCCAGCGAGATGGGCGCGAGCGTCCCGGCCGCCGACACCGACACGCACGCGGGGTACAGGGCCACGACCGCTGCCGCCACGAGCGCCGCTGCGTCCCCGCGCGGTCCGCTGACCACGTTGCGCGCGGCGATCCACGTCGCGAGCACCATCAACAACCCGAGGATCGGCGCGAGCTTGATCGCCATGTCCTCGAGATCCGCTTCGTCGACCTGACCGAGTGCGACGTCGCCGTTCGGCGAGCGCAGGAACCGTTGCGCGATGCCGGCCACCATCGTGTCGTACAGCGGCAACGCCGGGATCTCCCCGCCGTCCGGGTAGTTCACGAAGCGATCGAACGACACGACCTTGTCCGTCGCGAGCGCGAGCTCGATGCGCCGCATGTGCTGGCACGTGTCGGGATCGTCGATCAGCCAGCGCGACGCGCCCAGGTCGCGCTCGTC
>JBBQNP010000092.1:0-17742 GCA_038330085.1 Planctomycetota bacterium
TCATGTCCCCCATGCCCCCCGTGCTCGTGCCCGATCAGGTAGAGGTCGACCGCATCATCGAGCGCGTGCTGTCGATGCCGTGAAACAAGCGCTGCCGACGACCCAAGCTCAGCGTTTCACACCGACCCACAATCCGTCGCCGAGGGGGACGATCACTGACTGCACGCGCTTCTCGCGCGCCATCAGGTCGTTGAACTGCTGCACGGACTTGGCTTCGCGATCCGTCGGATGCTGGTCGAGCACTTGCCCGAACGCGAACGCGTTGTCGACCAGGATCAGGCCGCCCTTCTTCACGATGCGCAGCGACTCTTCGAGGTAGATGGGATAGTTGCCCTTGTCGGCATCGAGGAACGCGGCGTCGGCGGAATCGGGCTCGAACGTCTTCAGCACGTCGGCGCCCCGACCCTCGAGCACGGTCACCTTGTCCTTCGCATCGCTCTTCGCGATCCACTCGCGCGCGAACTTCACGTGCTTCGGATCGAGCTCGATCGTACGCACTCGACCGCCCTCGGGCAGCGCGCGCGCCATCTGGATCGCGGAATAGCCGGCGAGCGTCCCGACCTCGATCACCTCGCGCGCCTTCGCGGCCGCCAAGAGGATCTGCATGAACGCGGCCTGCTCGGGCGCGATCCAGATCGAGCGAATGCCTTGTTCGGTGGCAGCGGTCTTGAGGTCGGCGAGGAAGGCGTCGTCGCGTTGCGTGCGCGCGGAGATGTACTCGAAGTGAGCGGCGGTGACGAGCGTCGAGCTGTGCGACATCGGTTGGATCCTCTCACGTGGGTTCGGGCCTCTTCCGTCGATCGGTAGGGAGAGTGCGACGGGGTTCTCTAATTCGTTCGGCACGGGATCACGTAGTTCCCGCTGCGCCCGGAGGCCGAGGGCCACGTTCCAAAGTACAGGTTCTCGCCGTACACGGGTGCCAGGACTTCGCGCACGAGCACTGTATCGGGTGCACCTTGCGCGACGACGCGGCCTTCGTCGAGCAGCACGAGCCGCGTCGCATATTGTCCGGCGAGGTTGAGGTCGTGCGTGACGACGAGTGCTGCGCGCGACTGCGTGCGCAGCGAGGAGAGCAGTTCGAACACGCCGATCTGATGTTCGGGATCGAGCGCGTTCGTCGGCTCGTCGACCAAAAGGACTGCGCTCTCCTGCGCGATCGCGCGCGCGACCATCACGCGTTGACGCTGGCCTGAGGAGATCTCGCTCATGCCCCGTTCGCGCAGGTCGAGCACATCGCAGGCGGCGAGAGCGGACTCCACGAGGGGTTTGTCGCTCGTGCCGGCGCTCGCACCGAGCAAAGCACCCGCGAGCCCGTGTCGTTCGACATGGGCGTACCGACCGCTGGCGACAAAGTCGAAGACGCTCACATCGGGCAATGCCGGCAGGAACTGCGGCACGAACGCGATGCGGCGCGCGCGGGATCGCGGTGACAATGCGGCGATCGGGGATCCGTCGAGTTGCACCGTGCCTTGGTCGGGCTGCAGCAAACCGGCGAGCGCCTTCACGAGCGTGCTCTTGCCCGATCCGTTCGGCCCGATCACGACGAGGAGTTCCCCCGCGCCGAGATCGAGATCGACTCCGTCGAGCGCGCGCACTCCGCCGGGATAGGCGTACGTGATCGAGCGCGCTTGCAAGAGCGTTCCAGCGCGCGACCCGGGCTTCGGCGAAGTCATCGTTTCGCGCGCGGTTCAGGTGCGCGCCGACTGCGCCGGCCACTCGAACGTGACCGGGATCTCGACGTTCGGCGCCAGGCTCTTGTGCACCGGACACGTGTGCGCCGTGCGCTCCAGCGTCTCCCGCGCGCGCGCGTCGAACTCGCCGTGCATGCGGATCGACACTTCGAGCTTGCCGATGCGCCGCACGGGGTCCGCGACCATGTGCTTCACGACCGTCGCCTCCGAGCCATCCATCTTCCAGCCGTGACGATCCGCGACGATCGCCATCGTCGTCAGCATGCACGTGCCCAGCGCCGTCGCGACCAGATCCGTCGGCGAGAAGCTCTCGCCCTTGCCCATGTTGTCGACGGGGGCATCGGTGACGAACTGCGCTCGTGACGGAGCATGGACCGGCGTGCAGCGCAGTCCACCGTCGTACTTCACCTGGATCTTGACCATGAGTCGCGTAGGGAGCCGGCCTGTTCGGACCAGCGCCCTGCTGCGCACAGTCTACGCTTCACATCAGGGCCCGCTCCACACCACCGTCCCGTTGATCACCGTCATCACGACGCGCGCGGTCTGCAGTTCCTCGGTCAAGCACCTCGTCGGATCCACCGTGATCACCGTCATGTCGCAAAAGTAGCCCGGCGCGAGGCGTCCTCGCCGATCCTCCTGAAACGCGGCGAACGCGGCGCCGCTCGTGTACCCGGCCAGGGCGCGCGCTCCGTCGAGGCACTGATCGGCCTTGACGTGACGGCCCGCGAACTCCACCTGTGCGCCCTCGGCGTCCACGAGGCGCGTGCGCGCGGCGAACAAGCCCTTCAACGGATCCGGGCTCTCGACGGGGAAGTCGCTGCCGAACGCGATGCGCCCGAGCTGCGGAGCGAGCGCGCGCCAGGCGTACGCTGTGCGCAAGCGTTCGCCGCCCAGCCGCGCCGTCAGCCAAGCCAGGTCCGAAGCCGCGTGCGTCGGCTGCATCGACGGGATCACGCCCAGCGCAGGAAAGCGCGGCCAGTCCTTGGGCGCGACGACCTGCGCGTGCTCGATGCGCGGACGCAGATCGCCGAACCCGGAGACCGCGACGCCCAAGCGCTCGAACGTGTCGAGCACGATGCCGTTGGCACGGTCGCCGATCGCGTGCACCACGGGTTGCAAGCCCGCGCGCGAGATCGCCGCCAAGCGCACGTTGAGCTCATCCTCGGTCACCAGCAGGAGGCCGCGTTCGCCCGGAGCATCGGCGTAGTCCTCGAGCAGCGCTGCACCGCGCGAGCCGAGCGCTCCGTCGACGTTGATCTTGACGCCCGGCACCGACAAGAGGTCGAGCGCATCGGGCGCGATCGGCAGCCCGGCCAGACTGTCGGGCTTCAACGCAGCTTGCGCGTCGAGGTACGCCACGATGCGCAAGCGCAGTTGCCCCCTCGCGCGCAGCATCTGCACCATCTCGAGCGTCTCGCGCGACATCCCCATGTCGTGCACGCAGGTCACGCCGTCGGCGAGCAGCACGTCCTGCGCAGCGAGGAAGCGGCGCACGTTCGTCTCCGGATCCGGCGGCGGGATCACGCGGCGCACCAGATCGACGGCTTCGTCGAGCAGGATGCCGCTCGAGTGCTTGGCTTCGTCGAGGAACACGCGCCCGCCCTTGACCTTGGGCTCGGGATCGAGCACGCCGTCGAGGTGCGCGAGCGTCAGCGCGGCGAGGTTGCACAGGGCCGCGTGTCCGTCGATGCGCTCGAGGAGCACGGGGTTCTTCGGCACGGCGGTCGAGAGCAGGAAGTGGTGCGGGAACTCCGCGTCGACCCACAAGCTCTGATCCCAGCCGCGACCGAGGATCCAAGCGCCCTCCTTGACCTGCGCCGCACGTGCTTTCACGCGTGCGACGACCTCTTCGTACGACGCGAGGCCGCGCAGGTCGACCTCCTCGAGCGAGCGGCCGAACGCGGCCAGGTGTCCGTGTGCGTCCTGCAATCCAGGCACGGCCGTTGCGCCGTGCAGGTCGACGCGTTGCGCGCCGCGCGCGTCGGGTCGCGCTTCGATCTCGGCCAGCGTGCCGACCGCGATCACGTGGCCGGCGGCCTCGAGCAGAGCGTCGCCCGTTCCGCCCTTGCCGTCGTTCGTGACGATGTGCCCGCCGTGGAAGATCACCGGACCCGAGGACGGATCCGCGCTGGACGGCGCGCCCGAGGACGGGTCTGCGCTGGACGGGCGGCTCGAGACAGACCTCGAGCCCAATGCCCCGACCAGGCACGCGCTCAGCGCGATGCGAAAAAAGTTCGACAGCAATTGCATGGGGACTGCTGCCAGCATGGATCGGACGGAATCCGCGAATCGGTGGAGTTCTCTTCGCGCTTCCCACGGGTTCTGTGCGAATCCGAAACACGTTTCGCGCGTGCGGCCGGTACTTTCGTTCCACCATGACCAGAACAGGCCCGAATGCGACGAGTGGGAGCCCGGCCCAGGACACTTCACGCCCGCTCGTCGAGAACCAGGCAAGCGCGGCCTCCAACCGACCGCTCGCGGGGCGGCGCGCGCTCGTGACGGGCGCGTCATCCGGAATCGGGCGCGCAACGGCCGTGGCTCTCGCACGAGCGGGCGCCGTGGTATGCCTCGCCGGTCGCGACGAAGAACGGCTCGCTGCAGCAGTGCGCGAGTGCGAATCGGCGACCTCGGGTGCGCGCGCGGTGCGCGTCGACGTGCGCGACGCGAGCGCCGTCGACAGCGCATTCTCAGGTCTCGACTTCGACGTCGTCGTCAACAACGCGGGCATGGCGCTCGGCGCGGAAAAGCTGCCGGAGGGCAATGCCTCCGAGTGGAGCACGGTCATCGACACGAACGTCAAGGGCGTGCTGCACGTCGCGCACGCCACGCTGCCGTCGATGGCGCGGCGCAAGAGCGGCGACCACGTGCTCGTCGGCAGCGTCGCGGGCTTCCAGGTCTACCCGGGCGGCAACGTGTACTGCGCGACGAAGTTCGCGGTGCAGGCGATCTACGAAGCGCTGCGCGTCGACATGGCAGGCAGCGGCGTGCGCTTCACGAACATCGAGCCCGGCATGGTGCAGACCGAGTTCAGCCAGGTGCGCTTCCGCGGCGACCTCGAACGTGCCGCAGCCGTGTACCAGGGCGTCGACGCGCTGCAACCCGCGGACGTCGCCGATGCGATCCTGTGGGCGGTGACGCGTCCGAAGCACGTCAACGTGGGTGAGATCGTGCTGTGGGCGTCGGCTCAAGCCAGCACGACGGTCGTCACGCGCAGGACGTGACGAAGCGCTCGCGCGGCGCGTGCGCGAGCGGCGCGAGCACGACGAGGACATCGTGGTTGGTCGCGCCGCTCCTGGCGATCTCCACTTCTGCGGCGGCTGCGATGCGGTCCATGTCGGCGCCGCAGCTCTCGTCGACCCACAAACAGACGGTCGCTTCGGGATCGGTAGTGTGCGCAAGGACCTGCGTGCGCAGGATCTCGCGCCACGCACCGTCGAACTGCGCGACCGGGACGATCACGACCTTCGCGCGCGATCCGGACAGGCGCTCGATCGGCGTCGGCAAGCCCAGGTCGGAGAGCGCGCGCGACAGACGCGGCTCGGGCAGGATGCG
Source organism: Planctomycetota bacterium (assembly GCA_038330085.1). Lineage (GTDB taxonomy): Bacteria > Planctomycetota > UBA1135 > UBA1135 > JAEUIA01. The sequence continues at coordinate 5,244 of JBBQNP010000092.1, forward strand.
CGGACGCGAACGGCGCGTGATCAGATGCGCGGTCGCGACGGACAGGCACTCTTCGCGCTCGATGCGAGCGCGCGCGCGCTCGGCCCGGCGCACGAGGGGGTCGCGATCCGTGAGCAACGCCTGCACGTGCTCGACTAGACGGCGCGGGTCCTGCGCGCACGCCGTCGTGAACCAGTCGCAGTCGTCGGCGCCGGCGTACTCGGCGGCGATCCCGCTCTCGACGTGAGCGAGCGGACGGCCGCGGCGCAGGACCTCGAGCGCGACGCCGCCCCACGGACACGCGTCGGCCAGGACGAGAACGAGGTCGGCACGTGCGATGGCGAGCGACATCTCTTCCGTGCCGGGCCGCACCGTCGCACGTTCGAAGTCCACTCCGCCCGGCCGTGAAACCAAGGGCACATCACCGCCGACCACGAGCACTCGCGCCGCGTTCTGCGCGCGGATCGAGGAAGTGCGCTCCGCGAGCGGCTCGACGCCGGGCGCGACAATGTGCAGGCGCGCGCGATCGATTCCGAGTGCGCAGAGGATCTCGAGCTGCAGCGTGGAGGGCGCCCAGACTTCGTCGCAGCGATCGATGACGGTTCTTGACTCGGCAGAGATCCTCTCGACATCGGCGACGACGTACGCGACCTGTCGCGCCTGCGCGTCGGGCGCCAGGATCGCCGTCGTCGCGGCCAAGCATGAGAGCGGCGCGTGACGCACGACCGTCGTGCCGATCCAGCGTACGGGCCCGTCGAGCTCGGCTATGCAGGGAACCTCGCCGCAACCGGTGTCGAGCACGCCCGTAGGATGTCCGCTGCTCGAGAGGCCGCACACGAACGAGCGCGCAATCGCGCCTGCGCTCGACGCATCCGTGATCGGCCCGATCCAGGTGAAGTTCTCGCGTTCCATCAGCTCTTCCTGCTTCGATCGGTCGGCAGGCCGAGTTCGACCAGCCGCGTCTGAATCTGTTGCGCTACGACGGTCCGGTCGAAGCGCTCGAGGGCGCGCGTTCGCGCACGCGCGCCGATGCGCGCGGCAGTCTTCGTGTCACGATGCACTCGGCGCAGAAGCTGCGTCACGTGCTCGACCGACGGCTCGCCCCAAAGGTGACCGGCGAACAGCGGCTGCTCGGCGATCGCTTCCGCGGGCACGTCGACTTCGCGCGCGTCGCACAGGAACGCGACGTCGTCGTCGAGGAACTCGAGGCTGCCGCCCCAGCGTGTCGCGATCACGGGCAGCCCGCAGGCCATCGCTTCGACGAACGGCCGGCCCCAACCCTCACCGCGGCTGGGCATGACGTACGCGTCGGCCGCGACGAAGAGGCGCAAGAGCTCGTCGCGCGTCGGGCGCGCAGTGATCAGGAGCACCGGCGGGATCGCGTCCGGATCGCGGCCGCACTCGTCGCGCACGAACGAGCGGATGCGCGCACGAATGTCCTCAGTCGTGAGACCCAGCGTGCTGTGCACTTTGAGGATCAGCGCCACGTCGTCGCGCGGCTTGAACGCCGCTACCCACGCGCGCAACAGGACGTCCCAGCCCTTGCGCACGCTCCAGTCGAACACCGAGAGGAAGTTGAAGGCGCGCGTGCCATCGATCGCTTGCGGCGCAGGCAACTGCGCGTAGCGCCGTGCGTCGATCGTGCCGTGCACGACGTGGAGCTTCGAGCGCTCGACGCCCGCGCGCGCGAACGCGTCGACCTGGAATCGGCCGGGCACCCACACTTCGTCCATCGCGTTGAGCGGTGCGACCCACGACGCAGGCGCGCGGTCGGTCTCGAACATCGTGCGGCACACGTTGGCGCGCGCAGCCTCGACGCGCTGCGCAGTTCCACCGAAGCCGTGCACGATCGCGACCGGTGATTCGAACAAGGTCGTGCTCGCGACGCGCGACAGCCGCTCGCCTTCCTCACGGTCGAGCGGTGCGGGCTCGCCCCACTGCTGAGCAACGACGCGCAGGCGCACGCCGAGCGCGTCGAGGCCGGCCACCATGTCGCGGCCTTCGTCGGCGTAGCCGCTGATGCCGAGCAGCGGACCTTGCCACAGGACGGGCGCCATCCGCGGTGACGAACGCGCGCGCGTGCCCGACTGCGGTGCGCGCCGATGGAGATCGCGTGCGAGGGCGACGAACCGTTGCGCTCCCCGTTCGGCGCTCCAGTCCGCGAACACGCGTGCGCGCGCCTGCTGACCGCGCTCGCGCGCCTCGTCGCGTCGCTCGAATACGCGCCTCATCAGCTCGGCGGTGTGCGCGACGTTCGGCCGGGCCCACCGATGGTCGGCTTCGTAGTACGGGTTCTCGGCGGTCTGTTCCGGGTCGACGTTCTCGAGGCCGTCGATGTCGATCAGGTATCCGACGTCGTCATCGAGGAAGTCGAGCTGACCGCTCCAGCGCGTTCCGATCGTCGGCAGTCCAGCAGCCATGGCTTCGAGGAACGGCAGGCCGAAGCCCTCGCCGCGCGTGGGCAGGACGTAGGCGTCCGCCGCGGCGTACAGCGACGGGAGAACTGCCTCGGACACGAACTCGTCGATCACCACGATCTCGGGCGCGTCCGACGGATCGACGCCGAGCAGGCGCAGGTGTTGCGCGACGCGTGCCTTGATCGGCGGATCCTTGCGCTCGCCCGGGTACGCGCGGATGACGAGACGCACGTCGTCGCGGCGTGTGAACGCGCGCACGAAGGCCTCGATCAGCACGTCCCAGCCCTTGCGGCGCGTCCACTGGAACACGGAGAGGAACGTGAAGGCGGCGCGCCCCGGAATCGGAAACGGCGTGATGTTCCGAGTGAACGGCGCGAGGTCGAGGCCCGGCTGGTACAGCTTGAGCTTGTGCTCGGGCACGCCGGCGCGCGCGAACGTCTCGAGGTTGAAGCGGCACGGGACCCAGACCTCGTCCATCTCGGAGAGCTCTTCGGCCCACGATTTGGGCAACCGGTCCGTCTCGAACATCGTGTAGCCGACGTGCGCCGACGCGTGCGGGTTCTGCGCCCGCGCGTTGCGCAAGAAGCGGTAGCCGTCCCAGCCGACCGGCGGATGGAAGGCGACGTGCACGCCGTCGCCCGCCTCGCGCGTGAGCAGATCGCGCCACGTCGCGAGCGCTTCGGGTCCGAGCTTCTCGAGGAAGCGCCGGTCGACCGCGTAGGGTTGCAAGCTCGCGCGCGCGCCGGCCGCGTCGAGTGCGGGCAAAAGCATGCGCGCTAGCCGCGCGTATCCGCTCCAATTGAACGGGGCCGCACCAAATCGAATCGGCACGGGCTCGACCGCGTCGATCGGTTCCCTCTCCGCCGTGCGCGGGGTCCGATCGTGCACCAGCGCATCCAAGCGCTTCTCGCACGCGTCGGCGGCGTGCTCCCACGTGAAGTTCGCACGGATGCTCTCGCGTGCGATGCGGCCGCGAGCGACCACCCCCGCTCGGTCTGCTGCGACCGATCGCAGTATCGAAGCCAACGCGTCTACGTTGGGCTCCCACACGATCGGCCGCTCGAGCGTCTCGAGGTCCCCCACGCGCGCTTCCGACATGCGTGCGATCTGCGCCGGGATCAACCAGGCGTTCTGGGCGTTGCAGAAGTCGAGCGCCGCACCGCCGCCGGTCACGATCGCCGGCCGCGCGCAGGCCATCGCTTCCGCGATCGGCAGGCCGAAACCCTCGGCCAGGTACGGGTGGACGAGCACATCACAAGCAGTGAACAAGCCCGGCATCTGCGCATCGTCGAGCGTGTCGTCGAGGTATCGGATCTCTGCGGAATCAACCTGCGCCGCAGCCACTTCGACGAGCGCGCGCAGGGACTGTCCGCGGTACACGGTCGAAGCGCCGAAGTCCTTGACGACGAGCGCGACGTCATCCGCCGCGGTGAAGGCGCGCTTCCAGGCCTCGAGCAGGACGTGGACCCCTTTGCGCGGCAAAGCTCCGCCGACGAAAAGGAAGCGGAACGCCGCACGCGTCTCGAGCCGATGCGGCGCTGCCTTGGGATGGAAGCGCCGCGTGTCGACGCCGTTCGGAACGACGTGCACGCGCTCGGGGTCGAGGCCGGCGCGCACGTACGTGTCGCGCACCCAGCTCGTCGGCACCCATACTTCGTCCACGTTCCGTCTCAACGGCGCGACCCATTCGCGGGGCAACGATCCGTACTCCCAGGGTTGGATCAGCACGAGCCGACCCGCTGTCGGGCGCGTGAAGTCGGGCGGCCAGTGATGACGGATGCGCACGTCGACGGACGCTGTTCGATCCAGCTCGGCTCGATCGCGCGACACGCGTTCGTCCACCAGGAGCGACCGCGCGAGCCGCGCGTGCAGTGCCACACTTTCGTCAGGCTGGAACGCGTCCGGCTCGCTGCGCTCGAACGAGATCGAGTGGCCGCGCTCGACGAGGCGCGACGCCAGCTCGCGGTTCACCGTGGCCAACGAGTGATGCGCGAAGAGCGCTCCCTCCCAGTGGATGCGGTGGCCCGTCTTCCGCCGCTCACGGGCCGCGTGCGAGATGTCGGGCGCGAGGGCGTGCACGCGTGCCTCATCGGACCGGGAAGGGATTTCCTTGACCCCGTCCGGCGCAGCGGGGCAGCACTTTCCCACGTGCGGCGTCGACGCGGTTCACCGACGGCGTCCACTGCGCTCGACGAACGCGCTCGACGGCTGTCCTTTGCATTCAGCGGCGTGGTTCATTTGTACGACCGCGCGCGTCGAAAAGGATCGACATGCACGCCGCGCACGAGAACCGCTCCGTCCTCGTCGTCGACGGGGAGGAGAGCGCTCTGGCGTTGACGACGGCCTTGCGCGCCGCGGGCTACGCCGTCGAGAGCGCCACGCACGTGCAGCGCCTGCGCCGCCTCCTGCGCGAGCGCGAGTTCGGCGTCGTCGTGTGCGATCCCGAAGCGGCCGGAGTCGACCTGATCGCGGCCTGCGCCAGCCTCGACACCCCCCCGCCCTGGATCCAGCTCTCGGGCTTCGGCTCGGTCGAGGACGCGGTCGAAGCCGTGCGCCGCGGAGCCGCCGACTACCTGTGCAAGCCGTGCTCGGAAGAACAGGTGCTCGTCGCGGTCGCGCGTGCGCTCGAGCAGCGTGCGTTGCGCGACGAGAACAAGACGCTCAAGGAACGGCTCGACCAACGTTTCGAAATGGGCAACGTGCTCTCGCGCGACGAGAAGATGCACAAGGTGCTGCTCTCGATCGAAGCCGTCGCGGACACGCGTGCGACGATCTTGATCGAAGGCGAGAGCGGCACGGGCAAGACGCTGATCGCGCGCACGATCCACCAGCGCTCCTCTCGGCGCACCGGCCCATTCATCGAGGTCAACTGCGGCGCGCTGCCCGACAGCTTGCTCGAGAGCGAATTGTTCGGCCACGCGCGCGGCGCGTTCACGGGTGCTGTGCGCGAGAAAGCCGGCAAGTTCGAGGCGGCCGACGGCGGCACGATCTTCCTCGACGAGATCGGCACGGCGTCCGGCGACCTGCAGGTCAAGCTACTGCGGGTGCTGCAGGATCGCGCGTTCGAGCGCGTCGGCGACACGAAGACGCGCACGAGCGACGTGCGCGTGATCGCGGCGACGAACGTGCGGCTCGAGGAGGCCGTGCGCGCAGCGCGTTTCCGCGAAGACCTGTACTGGCGCCTGCGCGTGATCGCGTTCGAGATCCCGCCTTTGCGTGAGCGCCCGACCGACGTGCCTCTGCTCGCCGCGCGCTTCGTCGAGAAGTACGCGGTCGAGCACGCGCGCGGTGACAAGCGCTTGTCGAGTGCAGCGCTGGCGCGGCTGGTCGCGCACACCTGGCCCGGAAACGTGCGCGAGCTCGAACACTGCCTCGAGCGCGCGGTGCTGCTCTCGAGCGCGCCCGAGATCGAGCCCGCCGACCTGGGCCTCGCGTCGACGGAGCCCGCGTCGCAGCCGTCCGAACGAACGTTCACGTGGCAGCCCGGTCAGACGCTGCACGACGCGCTCGAAGTCCCGGAGCGCGAGATCCTCCTCGGAGCGCTCATCCACTGCCGTGGGAACCGCAAGGAGACCGCGCGGATGCTCGACGTCAACCGCACGACGCTCTTCAACAAGATGAAGAAGCACAACCTCATGGAGTTCAAGCCGCGGGCGGAGTAGAAGACTTCACCCCGCAAACTGATCGTTGCCATGAAGTGGACCACGTGGATCCTGTTCGCGCTCGCCGTTGCGCTCGTCACCGGCGTGTTGGCGATGGTCACCCGGCAGTCGAATTCGACGCCGGAGGACTTCTTCGCGACCGTGCAGTCGCGCATGTCGTCGGGACGCTACGACCGCGAGCAGGCCGTCGAGAACCTCGACCAGGTGCTCGAGAGCGCGCAGGAGGGCGGCGACTCCGAGCTCGCGGCGCGCGTGCGGCTCCTGCGCGGACAGACCCTGCGCGACATGGGTGCCTACGAGCGGGCCAGGGCCGACTTCCTGGCCGTCGCCGCGCTGCGACCAGCCGATCCCGCCGTCGAAGAAGATCTCGTCGAGCTCGAGCAGCGCGCCGGCGACTACCACGCCGCACTCGCGCGCGCGCAGCGCATGATCGACCGCGATCCGTCGCGGGCTCATCCGCGCGTGCTCCTCGGTCGACTGCACCGACTGGCCGGCGACAAGGCGCTCGCGCGCGGTCGCGAGAGCCTCGGCAAGACGCTCGTCCCTTCCGCCAACGAGCAGGCGAACGACTTCCTCACGCGATCGGTCGCGCTCGATCCCAAGGACCCGCGCCGCATCGCGATCGCTCACCGGCTGCGCGACCTCTTGCGCAGCGCGGATCCGGGCGTCATCGAGGAAGTCCTCGACGCTGCGGACGCGGCGTCCGCCGAGCTCGAAGCCGCTCGCGCGGCCTGGACCGATTCGCTCGAGCACGGCGTCGAGCCCGAAGCGTTCGCAGGCCTCGTCGACTTGTTCGAGCGCGCGGGACAGACCGTGCGCGCCGTCGACCTCGCGACCACGACCGTGCGCTTCCCCTCGATGCACTCCAACCCGGAGTTCGCGCGCACGCTGATGCACGCGCTCTCAGATCTCGGCCGGTGGCGTTTCGCCAGCGAGATCGCAGCCCAATGGGGCACGCGCTCGACGAACGTTCCCGCGGACTTCCTGTTGGAGTGCTGCGAGGTCCTGTGGCGCGGCGACAAGCCCGACGCGTTGAACCACACGGCCAACGTGATCCTCGGCATCGGCACGCAGCGGGAGATCGCGGCGGCGAACTTCTACATCGGGCTGTACTTGACCGACACCGCGCCGAAGGTTCACGACGACCCGGCGCTCGCGCGCAGGACCTGGCAGGGCGGCTCGAACTCCCTCTTGAGGTTCACCGAGACCACGGACAGCGAACCGTTCCCGGGCGCGCGCGCGCTGGCTTGGAAACGCATCGCGCTCGCGGCACACGAGCTCCTCGATAAAGTCACCGAACGCACGGCGTTGACCGGCTATGTCCAGCTCGAGCCTCAAGGCGATGGTGAAGCCTGGTTGCGACTCGCCGAGATCGAGCTCGACGCGTCGAACGCTCCCTACCGCGAAGTCGACCTGCACTTCGCGCGCGGCATGGCGCTCCTGCCCAAGCGCTCGGACGAGCTCCTGCCGCGCTGGACCGAGATCGGGACGGAGGAGCTGCGTTCGCAAGGCATCGACATGGAGAACGTGCGCGCGAACTTGCTCGCATCGCGCCCGTGGAATCCGCCCAGCGACGCGGCTCCGTACGTGCGCTACAAGCTGGCCGAGGTCTACGTCTCGGTGAAAGACTGGATGCGCGCCGGTGCGCAGGTGCGCGCGCTGCTCGAGCAGGTGCCCGGGTTCGTCCCGGCGCTCGACCTCTCGATCGATATCGCAGGCGGCCAGGGAAAACGGCGCGATCGCGTCGATGCCATCGTCTCTCGCGTGCGCCGTGCCGGACCGAGTGCGAAGACGGACGCGATCCTGCGCGAGATGAAGCCCGAGGACCAGGACCCGAGCGATCTGCTGGGGTTGATGCGGGCCGATCCGGAGCGCACCGGTCGGATCTCGCTGGCTCGCGGGCTCGCGCGACGCGGATATCCGAGGCAGGCGCTCGAGCTCCTCGCACTCGTCGACGCGCACGAGATCGGTCTCGACGGGCGAGTGCTGCAGGCGCGCCTGCACCTCGCACAGCACGAGCCGGACAAGGCGCTCGCCCTACTGGCGGTGATGGAGATCTCCGAGTTGGCGGATGCGGACGGCATTCTCCTCTTCGTGCGCGCAGCACTCGACGCCGGCGACACGGCGCGCGCGACCTCGTTCGCGGCGACGATCGCTCGAGCGGTGTTGCGCCCCGCGGCACCGGGTGTCGCGCAGGCGAAGCAGTCCGGCGCCGTGGATCGCGGGACCGCCCTTCAGGTCGCAGACATGCTGCTCGTCGCCGGCGAAGTCGCGGCGGCTCAGCCTATCTTGGCTGCGCTCGACTCGACGCGCGAGCTGCGCGGGGCCGACGTGCTCCTGCGGATCGCGGCAGAGGGCGTTTTGCGCGGTTCCCCCGACGACGCGCGCGGTGCACTCGAGCGCGCACGCGCGTTCGACACGAAAGGTGCAGCCGATTTCGTCGCACTGTTGCTCTCCATCGGAGCTGACAAGAACGCGGACATGGCCGAGTTGGCGGGAGAGGTCGAAGCCGCCGGCTACGTGCGCAACCTGCTGACGCGCGCGCAGAACCTGATCATCCAGAAGCACACGAGCGAAGCGCGCGCCATCCTCGACGTAGAGCTCGCCGGTCCGCACGGCCGCGATCCATGGTGGAACCTGACCGGGGCAGCGGCGGCGCTGCAGTCGGCTCACGCAGGTCCGCCTGACTTGTCCGCGTGGCTCGGCGAGGACGCGGGCAGGGAAGCAGAGCGGTTCCTCACCGGCGCAGGCGACGTCGATGCCGCTGGCAAGCCCGACCCGCGACGTGCGCTCGGGTTCGTCTGGGCGGCGCGGAGTCCGCAGGGTGCCGCGCTCGCGCGCGCGTGGCTGGCGCACGTCGATCCGGCGAAGCAAGGCGACCTGTGGCCGGAGTGGATCCTGGCCTCGCTCGAAGCCGCTCAGGGTCTCGAGACCCACGCGCTCGAGCGGCTGCGGCGGCTGATCGCGCACCACCCGGGTTTCGGTCCGGCGTGGGAGCTCGAAGAACAGCTCATCGATCAGGGGGAACGCAGCGACGAAGAGCGCGCGCATTTCGAGAAATTGCGCGACGCGGCGCTCGGTTCGTCCGACGGAACGCAGGCCGGGAAGCTCATCACGCAGGCCCGCGAACGCCGCGACGCGGGCGCGCTCGACGAAGCGCTGAAGTCCGCGCGCGAGGCACTCGACGCCGACGCTTGGTCGCTCGATGCGCGCATCTTGCTGGCGCGGTTGCAGGTTCAGGCCGGCCACGACGAAGCCGCGCTGGCGACGTTGCAGGCCGGGACTGAGCTCGAGGCTCCCGACGATGGAAGGCCGTGGCCTCGGCCTGCCTCGGATGCAGCCGGCGACCGCTTCGTGCGCGACTACCTGGAGCTCATCGTGCGAATGCTCGACGTGCCGCAGGGCCCGCTCACGCGCGCGCGCGGCGAGACGCTCTTGAAGGCGCTCGCGAAGGAGCGACCGGATGATCCGCGCGTCGTGCTCGCGCAAGCCGAGCTCGACCTCGATGCGGACGAGCGCAGCCCTTCGATGGGCGTCGCGCGGGCGTTCAGCCGGCTGGAACTGTTCCGCTCGGCACACAAGAGCGTTCCGCTCGACGATCTGGGTGAAGGATCGGTTGCGGGTTGGACCGGGTTCTATGCGCGGCTCGATCCAGTGAAGGCGCAGACGTTCGTGGAGGGTGAGCTCTCACTCGATCCGACGAGGCTGTCGACCTGGCTCGAGGTCGTGCACGTGGACGAGGCCGCCGGTGACACGGCGGGTGCGCTGGAGAAGCTCGGGGTGTTCGCGCGTCTCGCGCCGCGCGGAGATGTGCTGCGAGAGGTCTTGAGGTTGCGCTCGCTGGGCGACATGACGCCGAAAGATATCGAGGAGAGCGCGCGCGCAATCGTCGAGGCGGAGGGACGGTCCGGACCGGATGCGGAGTTGTTGCTGTTGCAGGCGCGGTGCTATTTGAATTTGGGGCCGAGGTTTCTCGGGAAGGTGTTCGAGTTGATGAATGGGTTGGAGGCGTGGCGGGATGTCTCGCATGGGTTCAGGGTGAGGTTGGCGGTGTTGAGCGCGACGGCGTGGATGTCGCGCGGGACGCCGGAGGATGTGAGGAGCACGCAGCAGGTGTTGGGGGATGTGAGGGATGAGGGGGATGCGTATCAGCGGGCGTATGTGCGCGTGTTGTGGGAGTTGGCGCACGCGCCTTGAGGGGGCGGGGTGTCCTCGATGGAGAGGGCATGTCGCGCGAAGGGAGCTGAGGGCCGCGAGGCGAGAGGTTCCGCGCCTCCGGCGCGGGGCGGCCGACGAGACAACGCCCGGACATACCGGGCGTTCTCTCGCCGGTCGCTTCAGGGAGGACGATGGCGAGGGTCGGGATCTGTCGGCAAAGGCGACGCGTGCGCATCGCTGAATGGGAGTGTGGCCGATTTGGATCGACCGCGGAACGCATGGAAGAGCTCGGGTGTGCAGAGCCTCCTCTAGCGAGGCCGACACGGCGGCGTGTTCCTACTGCCGTTTCGGTTTCGGCGAGCGTTGACAATGGCCGAACGATTCAACGGACAAGAATCGGGGATGCTCGATGTCGGTGGTTCGATCTGGAGTGCAGCAGGACGACGAAGGTCAGCGCACCGAGGTCAGACGGGTTTGCTCTGTTCCGCGATCACTTGTGCCATCGTCCCGAAACGGAACTCCCCCATCAGGCGCTCGAGGCGCGGGAGCGTCTTGTCGAGGTTGAGGTAGTGACGGAAGCGCTGATGCCACGCGGCGGGACAGCGCGGTTGATCGGGATCGAACTCCCACGGATGCAGGTAGAGCGCGGCGGATCGGTGGCGCTTCTCGAGCCCGCGTAGTGCGGATCGCGTGGTGGTGACGGGTAGCAGGCGGAAGTAGCCGCCGCCGCCGACGGGCCAGTTGCGACCGAAGAGTGGGTAGGTCGAGACGGGGAACTCGACGATCGAGCCGCGATCGGTTCGGACTTGTGAGATGCCAGGCTCGAAGTCGGGCACGCCGTAGACGGGATGGCGGATCGGATGGATCGAGGAGTCGTAGGCGTACCCGCGCGCCACGAGGACATCGAAGGCCCACCAAGTGGAACGCGTGAGCGTGAAGGTGGAAGCGCGAAAGCCTCGCGGTTTGGGCGCGCCGGCGGCGACGAGGGCTTCTTCCGTGCGCACGAGATCGCGCTCGAACGCGTCGGGCGTCTCGAGATCTTGCAGGAACGTGTGCTCGTAGCCGTGGCTGGCGACTTCGTGCCCTGCATCGAGACAGCGGCGCACGTACTGCGGGTGTCGCTCGGCGATCCAACCGAGGTAGAAGAACGTGGCCTTGGCATTGTGCCTGTCGAGCGCGGACAGGATCGCGTCCATGCCGATGGAGAGGCGCGACGGCACCGTGTCCCAATCGCCGCGAGCGAAGTGCGAACGCAGGTTGGCCACCTGGAAGTACTCCTCGACGTCGAACGAGAGCGCGTGCAGACGACGGTTGCTGCGCTTTTCGTCAGGGTGGCAATCGACGATGCCCGTCATGTGCCCACCGTCACGTCGCGCACACGATGTCGCGTCCGCCAGCGCTCGAGGACGAGGAGCGACCACAGGAGGTTCGAGTGATCGCGCGAGCCGGAGCGATGTTCCGCTAGCCGGGTGCGCAAGGCGTCGCGTGCGAACCACTGTTCGGGCAGAGACTCGAGCGCGTCCTGCACGACTTGGGTGAGCGGGCCGCGCAACCAGGCGCGCAAGGGCACGTCGAAACCGCGCTTGGGTCCGTCGAGGGTAGTGGCGGGTAGGCGAGAACGAAGTGCCTCGCGCAGCGCGTGCTTGCCGCGACCTCCGCGCACCTTTTCAGGGCTCGGGAGGTTGACGAAGCGCTCGACGAAACGGTGATCGAGGAACGGCGGGCGCACTTCGAGCGACACGGCCATCGCGGCGCGATCGGACTTCGCCAGGATCTGGTCGGGCAGGAAACCGTGGATGTCGGCGTACTGCGCGCGGTAGAGCGGATCGTCGATGCGCGGGCGGGAGTAGTGCGCGGCGAAGGCGTCGAAGGGATCGTGCGCGAGCACGGCGTCGCGCAGTTCGGGCGCGAGGATGGCATGTACGTCGGCGAGCGAGAGTTGCGTGACGCTGCTCCAGTACGCGCGCGCGGGATCGTCGCCGATGTTCATCAGCGTGCTCTTCGCGCGCAGGAAACGCGGCGCCCAGTCGAGCTTGGGGTAGTGCTTGCCGATCAGGGCCGACGCACGCGTGCCGGTGCGCCCGAGCAGGCCGCGCGCGCGGTTCTCGGCGACGTCGAACACGTAGCGCCGATAACCCGCGAACACTTCGTCGCCGCCGTCGCCCGACAGCGCGACGGTGACGTTCTTTCGCGCAAGCTGGCAGACGCGATAGGTGGGAATCGCCGAGCTGTCGGCGTAGGGCTCGTCGTAGAGGCGCGCGAGCGTATCGATCAGGTCGAAGT
>JBBQNP010000093.1:0-17736 GCA_038330085.1 Planctomycetota bacterium
TTTCGCGCTTGCACGTGATGCCGACGATGCCTTGTCCGACAGCGGGCAGCGAGCGTTCGACGTCGAGTACTTCCGTGATCTGGTCGCCGAGCCCGAGACGCACGAGACCCGCGCGCGCCATGATGAGAGCATCCGCTTCGCCCTCGCGCAGCTTGCGCAAGCGCGTGTCGACGTTGCCGCGCATGCCCTCGACCTGCAGATCCGGACGCAGGCGCGCGATCATCGCGATGCGGCGCACCGAACCGGTCGCAACGCGCGAGCGCTGCGGCAAGGCGGCGAGCTTCGAGCCGTCGCGCGAGATCAACACGTCCTCGACCGGACCGCGCGCGAGGCAGGCGACGAGCGTCATGTCGGCGTGCAGCGTCGTCGTCATGTCCTTCAGGCTGTGCACGCCTGCGTTCGCCCGGCCACTGAGCACGGCGTGATCGACTTCGGCGGTGAATATCCCGGTCAGCCCGAAGCGCGAGAGCTCCGTCGTGCGGTCCTTGTCGCCGGCGCTCTGGACCGGCAGCAGCTCGACCTCGAGACCCGGATGCGCGGCGAGCAGCAAGCGGCGCGTCTCGTTGGCTTGCCACAGCGCGAGCGGGCTGCCGCGCGTAGCGAGCGTGATCTTGCCCTTCACAGCTCCTCCAGGAAGCGCTGGTACTCGCGGTCGAGCGACTCGGCCGAGCGCGTGTGCCGCGCGCTCTCTTTCATCTGGTCGAGCGCGACGTCGAGCAGCTTGCGCGTGATTTCGTGCGCAAGCTGCAGGTGCGCCGGATCGCTGCGCGTGCCTGCGATCGCGTCGAGAGACTCTTCGCGCACGCGCTCGAACCGCTCGCGCAACACCGCGATCGCCGGCGAAAACGCGGCGTACGTGCGCAAGCTCAGAAACTTGTGCAGCTCGGTCACGAGGATCTCGTGCGTGCCTTCGACGGCGGCGTTGCGGCCCTTTTCGTTCTCGTGCACGACACGCGACAGGTCTTCGAGGTCGTACACGAGCACGTTGCGGTCGATCTTGGCGACGTCGGCCGCGATCGCGCGCGGCATGGAGAGATCGATCACGAGCAGCGGCTTGTCGCGCCGGCGGATCAGGCGCCGATCGAAGGCCGATGCGTCGAGCGTGGTGGTCTGACCTTCGACGCACGCGATGACGATGTCCGCGCGCGCGACCAAAGCAGGCAGCTCGTCGAGCCCGTGTGCACTCGCCTGTAGCTCGCCCGCGACGGCTTGCGCGCGCTCGAGCGTGCGGTTCGCGAAGGCCAGGCCGCCGATGTGCAAGTCGCGCAGGTGCCGGGCAACGAGCACGCCGGTCTCGCCCGCGCCGATCACGAGCGCGTGTTGGTTCTCGAAGTGGCCGAACACGCGCGTCGCGACGTCGATGCCGACGCGCGCAACCGACAGCGTGCCCTGGCCCAGGTCCGTCTCCGCACGCACGCGCTTGCCGACGTGCAACGCCTGTTGGACCAACGGCCGCAGCAGCGGACCGAGCGTCTGTGCCGCTTGCGCCGCTTCGCTGCCGCGCTTGATCTGCGCGAGCACTTCGCTCTCGCCCAGCACGACGCTGTCGAGGCCCGAGGCGACGCGGAATACGTGGATGAGAGCCTTCACGTCCTCGTACGCGTAGACCTGGGCCTCGTCCAGGTTGCGGAACAGTTGCGCACGCACGCGCGCCGATACGTCGACGCCGCGCGGCGCCACGACCAACGCCTCGGTGCGGTTGCACGTCGACAAGACGAACGCCTCGCTGACACCGTCGATCTTCATCAGCGCCGACAAGCACGACGGCAAGTCCGCCTGGCTCACGACGTAGCGCTCGCGCACGGCCACGGGCGCGGTGCGATGCGACAAGCCGACGAGCGTGAGCGTGGATTTGGGATCCATCACAGGCTCGAGTGGAACGAGTGCGGCAACAACACGAGGAACAGCGACAACAACACCGCGACGAGCCCGCCCGCCGCTGCGTACGAAGCGCGCCGTGCGCCGAATCCGCGGATCATCCCGGAGAACGCGATCACGCCGAAGTGCAGCCACAGCACCAACGACAGGAGCACCTCCGGGTTCTTGTAGTTGAAGCCCGGCAAGTGCTCCGCATGCGCGAGCCCGATGCCGACGTTCAACCCGACGGTCAGCCCGATGAACCCGATCAGCGCTGAACGACGCGTCATCTTCGCGAGCACGTCGAGATCCGGCAGGTGCGAGAACCAGCGCCCGAACTTGCGGTCGCGCATCTCGCGGAACAGCAGGATGTAGAGCAGGCCGTGCACGCCCGACAGGACGAGCGCCGCCGCCGCGATCGTGCTCATCGTGACGTGCGAGATGGCCCACGCGTTCATGCCGCCCGCGTGGGCTTCCGGGACGAACGAGCCGAGCGCCGACGCGAAGAGTTGCGCCATGAACACCAGGCCGAGCGTGACGCCGCCCGATCCAGGGTGGTCCGTGATGCGCGCGACGAGCCCGTAGGACACCGCCATCGAGAACGCGACCGCCGACACGGTGGTCCACAAGTCGTCGATGGGGAACTGGTGGATCGCGAATCCGCGCTCGACGAACAGCGCGAGGTGCACGCACAGTGCGACGCGGAAGAGGTTGCGGCGCAGGATGTCGAACCGGACCGAGCGCTGGCCCGCGAACGCGAAGCCGTGCAACAGCGCGCACAGCGCGTAGAGCACCGGCAAGAGCACGCTCAGACCTTGGATCGCGCGGATCATGCGCAGTTCTCCGGGAGGCACTTCACGCGTACGCCTCCTGGAAGAGCACTTCGCGCGCAACCGCCCGCCCGCGCGCGAGAACCGCACCGACCGACACGCCGCCGGTGAACGCACCACCGAGGTGAATGCCGGGTTCGCGCTCGCGCAAGTCCTCGAGCAACGCGCCGATGCGCCGGTCGTGCTCGGGTGCGTAGCGCGGAATGACGTCGGTCCAGCGCCGGATGCAGTGTACCTGGGGCCGCGGACGCTCAGCTGCGCCGAGCACGAGACGCAGATCCTCCGCCGCGAGCTCGATCAACTGCGCCGCGCCGAGATCGGCCACGTCAGCACCGCTGTAGAAGCTCGCGATCGACGCACCACCGCGCGGCGTGCGACCGTCGAACAAGTTGGACGCGAAGAGAGTGCCGAGCGCGCGCGGTGCCACGTCGCCGCGATCGTCCGCATCGGGCGGAACGAGGTAGCCGAAGCCTTTGGGCAGCGTGACGCCGCGCGCGAAGCCGAGGTGCACGACGGTCACGCTCGCATGCGCGATCGAGCGCAGGAACGAGAGGTCGACGTGCTCACCGATCGCCGGTTCGAGCAACGACGCTGCGACATTGGCGGGCACGCACAAGGCCACATGATCGGCGAACGTGCTGCGGTTGCCGCTGCATACGACGCTCCATCCACCCTCGATGCGCGCGATGCGCTCGACGGGCGATTGCAACTCGATGCAACCGTCGAGCGCATGCTCGAGGGCAGCGACGATCTCGACGAAGCCGCGCTGGAAGGAAAGCAACGACATGGACCCGCTGGCCGGCCCCGAGTGGGCCTTCCCGCCTCTTTTTCGGCTCGCGAGGGCACCGCGCACGAGGCTGCCGTGCCTGGAAGCAAGTTCCCACACGCGCGGAAACGCACTGCGCGCGCCGAGTTCGCCGATCTCCGCGGCCCAGATGCCGCGCACGAAGGCTCCAGCGAGGCGGCGCGTGGTTTCGCGGCCGATGCGGCCTTCGAGAAAGGCCTCGAACGTGGGCTCGGGCGTCCCGTTGATGGGCGGGACGAAGCGATTCCACGGCTCGGAGAAGATGTGCCACTTTGCCGCGCGCGAGAGCAGCGGCGTCGAGATCAACGCGAGCGGTGACGAGGGCAGTGCGACCATCTGTCCGCGAAACCACAGATAGCGCGGGCCCGAGTGCGCGACGCGCAGTCGATCCGTGATGCTGAGGTCCGCGCACACTTGCGTGAACGCAACCGTCGACGCGGGAACGGTGTGCGGTCCGGTCTCGAACAGGAACCCGTCGCGCTCGACCGTGTCGACGACGCCGCCGCAGCGGGCGCTCGCTTCGAGCACGACCACGTCCTGTCCAGCGCGCTTCAGGTCGAATGCACAGCTGAGACCGGACAATCCGGCTCCGATGACGACGGTGCGTTCGCGCGACATGCCCGCAGAATAGGCGCGCGAGCGTACCTCCTCAAATCGGGAGGCACGCTCGCCGTAGAAGCGGGCTCGAAGCCGACGCGAACTTGGGCCGCACTCTCCCGCGCGGCTGTGATTCTCAGGGCACGTAGTGGATCGCGACCTTGTTGCTGCGCACGAAGCCGCCCGGGACGAGCGGATCGGCGAAGAGCGCCTCGTACGTTCGCGTCGTGCCCGCGGCGTAGTTCGGCACGGTGAACGGCAGCCTCCACATACCGGTTCCGGCCTGGCCTGGAATGCCGGACGTGTGCAGGTGGACGAGCATCGAGCTGCGCGGCGAGAACGGTGAGAAGAACGTTCCGAACAGAGTCGGCGGCGGCGTGCCGACCGTGACGAGGACCACGCCGTTCGACTGCGGCGGTGCTCCAGTGATACGCAGATCAACCGCGTTGCCGACGTGGAACGGACCCTTGCCGCCCAAGGTGGGAGTGATCCCGTTCGTATCCGGCGTCCCCGTCGCAGTCTGCAGACAAGAGCTCGCATTCGGACCGCTGATGCGCGTGTTGAGCCACACGTTCGAGCCCACCGCGTCGATGTCGCCATCGCCGTCCATGTCCGCTGTGGCCGGCGCGCGCAGGACCTGAACGACCGCCGGCTGCCAGCCGCTGTTGTCGTGGTTGCGGATCCAGATGGCCGACGAGTTCACCGCACCCGACAAAGGCCCGGACACGATGTCGACGAGCCCGTCGCCGTCGACGTCGAACACGTTCGTCGTCGACGAAGCGAGCAGATATCCCGCGGGAAACGTGGTGCTCGTGAACTGCGTGTTGCCCATGTCGGTGACCCCCTCGCTCTGATGGTTGGTCATCACGTGCAGGCTGCCGTTGGCATCGCCCATGCACACGTCGAGGTCGCCGTCTCCGTCGACGTCGGCAACAGACATGCTCGGAAGGATCTCGGCCATGGGGATCACCGGCGCGAACGCCTGCGGCGCGGCGAACGTGTTGTTGCCCAGGCCACGCCACGTACCGGCCCGATCGGACGACGATCCGAAGTAGGGCGCGAAGTGCCCGACGAGATCGTTGATCCCGTCGCCGTTCATGTCCGCGACCGCGAGCACGCGCCCGGGCTGGATCAGCGCGGCGAGCGTGAAGTGCCCTTGCCCGTCGTTCGCCCACAGGCGCGTGTCGTCGTCGCCCAGCGTGCTGGAACCGGCGACGATGTCGAGGTCGCCGTCACCGTCGATGTCGACCGTGAACGAAGACAAGCTCTCGGGCGTCCCGTTGAACGAGCTCATCGATCCGGTCACAACCGGGCTGCCGCCGAGGGTGAAGTGCCCTCCGCCATCGTTCCAAAGCAACGAGAGGCTGACACCCGCCGGAAGTCCGGAGTAGTGCGCGACGATCATGTCCACGTCGCCGTCGCCGTCGAAATCGCCCGTGTAACTGCCGTAGTTCCCCCCGATCGCCCACGTCTCTCCGGGCGGCGGCGGCGGGAGCTGCGGCACCAGCGTCTGCGGCCGACCGTTTCCAAAGTTGCGCTGCACGGCGACCGGGCGCAGCTCGAGGTCGACGTCGGCGTCACCGTCGAAGTCGACGATTTGGCTGAGACGCGGCTCGAAGTGCGTGTGTGTCGGTGCCGCGACGCTCTGCCACGGACCGTGTGCGTAGAACACACAGCGCCCGGCGACGAGGTCGAGGTCGCCATCGTGGTCGAGGTCCGCTGCGCCGGCCAGCTTGAACGAGCCGAGCCCCGGCATCTCGAGTGCGGGCGCGAAGTTCCCGTGTCCGTCGTTGAACGCGAGTCGGAAGATCGACGGATCGTTGTTGAAGAGTTGCGTCGGTCCGCCGCCGCCTCCGCAGCACACGCCGTCGAGATCGCCGTCGCCGTCGAGGTCGTACAGGAAGCGCGCGGGTCCGCCGATCTTGCCGTACTCAGGCGCAAACGTGGTCGGGCCGGTGCGACGCAGCACGGTGTACTGACTCATGTCCCACACGACGACGTCCTGATCGCCGTCGCCGTCGATGTCGCCCGCGGCCGGCTTGGGGAACCCGCACTGATGCGGGAACGCGAGCGGTTGTTGCAGTTGGCCGGCGACGATCGGGCACAAGAGCACGTTGGTCGCGTCGGTCACCATCAAGTCGGGCGCGCCGTCGCCGTTCATCTCGACCGGATGCAGTTGCGCGTCCGTCGTGCCGAGCGCGATCGAGGAGAAGGCGGTGAAGGAGAGCGAGACCGGATCGACGTGGTAGAGCGTCAAGGATCCGTCGAGGACGGCCACGTCGAGAACCCCGTCGCCGTCGAAGTCGTCGATGCGCACACCGTCGACGATGCCGCTCGTCACGAGCGGCAGATAACCTTGCGGGTGGACGACGCCGAAGCCCAGTGAATGGAACACGTGCACGCGTTGACCGATGCCGATGAGGACCTCGGGCAAGCCGTCGTTGCTCAGGTCGCCGGTGGCGACGTGCCAGGGTGAGACAGCGTTCGGGAGCGCGGGTGTGGTGGCGAGGTTGATCGGATAGCCGGGCTCGAGCTTGCCGTGCTGGTCGTTGAGGAAGACGTGCAGGTGGATCTGCGAGTAGGTCACGCCTTCCCACCACACGGCGATCGCGTCGGCGTATCCGTCGCCGTTCATGTCGACGACGCTCTCGAAGCGGTCGCGGTTGCCGGTGATGTCGATCGGCGCGTCGAAGAAAGCCTTCGATTCCTGGGCCTGGAGGTTGGCACTGAGGAAGGGGGCGAGCGCGAGCGCGAGGAAGGGAAAGCGTGCAAGAGGGGGGACCATGACGGCTCTTCCGATGGGGTCTGACGAACGGGGACGCCAGTATTGCGTGCAGGTCGCAGGGCGTTGCGCTGAACCCGTATCTGTCCGGGCGGTCAGGTGCATTCACCCCTGGGATCGTCGCCAACGAGGGCTGGGCCCTCTGAAGGTGGCCCTACTCAGCCCCTGCAAGAAGCAGTTCGTGAAGCTCGACGTGTCGACGATCGACCCCGAGTTCGTGGGCAACGTGCCGATTGGGATCGCGGACAAGGTGCGGCGGATCTACCGCGACAGGTTCCTCGTTCAGTAACAGCTGCGGCGGACTCGGTCCGTCCCTGCTTGTCGAGGCAATCAGCGGGTAAGTGCGCTTGCTCCATGGGAGTCATCCCAGTTGGGAGACGTGTGCTCCTATCGTTGGCTGTTGCTGGCGCATTTCAGCCCACACTCGGCACGAAGGGCGTCCCTGATCCACGGCACCCGCGCCCACGGCCCTGTCTCAAAATCATGGACACACACCGTTTTTCGACGACGCTAAGACCGCGAACAAGGCGCTCGGCATCACGCTGACGGATGAGCCGCTTCGCGCACTGCTCGAACCCAGAGCTGCGTCGTGTCGGTCATCCGAGGCCTACGTCAAGCGACTTCCGAGCATCGGAAGCCCATCGACCTCGCGCTCGTGAATAGGCCGGGCTAGGGGCAATGCCGTTCACTTAGCGCTGCTGTCGGGGAAACGCGCGGTGCCAGGCACCCGTCGCGGGAACCTGAACCCTTCGTCGCGCGAAAGCGCGCGACAGTGCGGCGGGTTCCAGGCACCACGCGTTCGGCGGCCGCCGCTAAGTGAACGGCATTGGGGCTACGGGTCCACGAATTTCACCATGCCGCCGTCCTGGTCACCCGCGCTCGAGAGCGAGACCTCCCCGAAGCTCAGGTCACCTTGGTAGGAGAGCCCGACAAGGATCCTCCCATCATTGAATGCTCTGATGTGCGATTCGTATTGCGGGAGGGCGTTGGCGAACTGTCTGGCCCAGACGACGCTTCCATCGCCCACGAGAAGCTTCACCAAGTACAGATCGCGCTGCCCTTGACCGGTGAAGTTGAAGGTGGAGTACGCCATGTCTCCTGTCTGGCCGTCCCAAAGATAGACATTGCCCCTTTGGTCCAGGGAGATCTGGGCGCCGTACGTGCCGTCGTTCGTATTCCCAAATCGCTCCGACCACAGATGGCTGCCGTCCGAAGAGTCCAACTTGACCACGTAAGTATTGACATTGCTCGTCGCCACCAGGTTCGGGCCGGTTCCGAAGTTGACGGTACCGGAGAAATATCCTGATCCATAGAGGTTGCCAGCAGCATCGAAATCCACCGCATACCCCCAGCTCTCCCAAGCGCTATTCGTTCCTCCCGCTCGCCGCGCCCAGATGTAGCTTCCATCGACGCCGCTGTACTTGGCTATGAAGATCGTCTTCTGGTTGACGTTGGGCAGAGGCCCACCGCCAAAATTGCTGGCATTGCGACACGTCCCGGTGATACCGATCTCTCCAGACGAGGAAAGGGCCATGGCCGTCTGCTCGTCCGGTCCATTCCCCCCGAAGGAGCGTGACCATACATGGGTGCCGTTGCTCGAGAACTTCGCCAGGAAGAGGTCGGTGCTCCCGAAGAGACTCAGAGGTCCACCTCCGAAGTCTATGCTCCCACCGAGGGTGCCCGTGATCACGACGTCATCGTTGCTCTGATCGACGGCGACACTGGCATACTCGAAGGTGCTGGCCGAGCCGAACGTCTTCACCCACAGCGCTGTGCCGTCGGCCCCGTCGTACTTGGCGAGATAGATGTCATTGCCTCCATTCGTCGACCTGACACCGTCTCCGAAGTCGAAGGCCGAAGAGAAACTGCCTGCAACCAATACGTCACCAGCCCCGTCGATGGCGGTGCTCTGGGAGCCATTGGGCATCAGTCGGGACCAGATGCACTGGTCCGTGTCAGAGTCCCTCTTGATGAGGTATCCGTTGGCCGAAGCGGTGGAAGTCAGGTCACCACAACCGAAATCGACCGTTCCCGAGAAGCTTCCCATGACCGCCTCCTGGCCTTGCGGATCGATGTCGAACGTGGAAACTCCATCGCTGCCGGTGCCGCCGAAGCCGACGGCATTCACTGCCTGGAACGAGAGTATCTCGTAGGTGTAGGCGTCGCTGAGCACGCCGGACTGGGTGTCCGGGTTGGTCACGGTGACATCGACGGCTCCAGCCGCGTGGGCCGGAGTCGTGCAAGTGATCTGGGTCGCGCTGTCGACGACGACCGAGGTGCAGGCGGATCCTCCGAGGGAAACCTCAGCGCCAACAGCGAAGAGGGTGCCGGTCAGAGTGACGCTGGTCGCGCCGATCGTGTCGCCGAGCGCTGGATCGATGCTCATCACCGTAAGCGTTGGCTGGTTGGCCAATTGCCGGTCGGAGCACGAGAACAAGCAGGGCAGGAGGAAACAGGCAAGGGTGTACCGCAGCAGGTATTGGCTCATGGACTCCTTCGATCGCGTGGGGAGGAGGATGACCGCGATTGCATCGAGAGCGGGTACGGGGACCGTGTCCGGGGGTGGAAAGGGCATCGGGTACCCATCGACTGAGCAACGCTCCGCCTTGAATCGTGGCCGGTTGGGCGTCTGGCCAGGAGTCTCCATCGCGGCCTGCAGGTCCTAGGAGCCCGTTGAAGAAGTCGCTACTGCGGCTTCGCGCGCTTTCGCGCCGCGGCGTCGAGCTCGTCGGGTCGTGCTCAGCGGCCATAAAGGCCGCTCCCGCTGCGAAGGCTCCGCTGGAGCCTTGCGCCACGGACGCTTCGCATCCTGACGCGGGAACCCTTGCCGCCCCTCCGTCGCTCTCCTTGCATCGCGAAAGCGCGCTTCGCCTCGCTACGCGACTTCTTCAACGGGCTCCTAGACTGGGCCGATAATGCAGACTGGGGCCATGATCCGGCGTCGGCTCGTCCAGGTCCTGATCCTGCTCTCCGGAATCGGATTCCTCGGCGGTCCCGCTCGTCGGGCGAGGAGTCGGACGCGCAACCAGCGTGCAAGGCGTGCAAGCCCTGCCGACCGACGCGCCGACCCTGGGCCGAGCTCGTGAAGCGCGTGTTCGAGATCGACGTGCTCGTCTGTCCGCACTGCGAATGCAAGTACTGAGCTGATCGCGTTCCTCACCGACGTCTTCGTCGTGCGCAAGATCCTCGACCATCTCGGCATGGACAGCGAGCCTCCAATTCAAGCGCCGGCAAGATCTCAGCACCGTCAGGAGGAGCCCGCGCGTTGTCGGTCTCAGCTCTTCGCCGCCGCCGCGAAGAGTTCTTTCCACCGATCAATGGAACGTGGAGTCACTTCGCGGAAATGGTCCGCGCGCTGACCCTCACTGCACGCCGCTCACTGAACGAGGAACTTGTCCCGGTAGATCCGCCGCACCTTGCCCGCGATCCCGATCGGCACGTTGCCCACGAACTCGGGATCGATCGTCGAGACATCCAGCCTCACGAACTGCTTCTTGCCGTTGTCGACCGTGATGTCGCGCTCGGTTCCCGTGTACGTGACCGTGGGACCGTCGTCGAGCTTAAGCGTGTGCTGATGCGCGTCGACCTGGATGTTGTGTTCGTGCAGATAGCCACGAAACGTCGAATCGTCGATCGACTCGCCCGCCTTCAAACCTGACTTGGAATCGGGCTGAATCTGTCCGTGCGCGTCACCGACGCATACCGGGAACAAGAGCGGGTCGACCGCGACGCGCACTTCCTCCAGGAATGCTTCGATCTGCACCGGATCCGTGACTTGATCCCGCGTCTTGCGCGACGTGATCTGCAGCAGCGCGTCCTGCAACATCGCGAGGTAGAGCTGATCGCCCGCGCCGGCCTTCTCGCTGCCGTGCTCGCCGCCTCCACCGCCGCCGATGCCGAGGCGCGCCATGACGTAGCTCTCCTCGTACGCGAAGTACTCCACGTTGAGCTCCATCGCGAGGTAGCGCTTGCTGCCTTCGCCGGCGAGGTTCACCTGGATCTCGTTCTTCGCGAGCTTGCTGATGAACGGGCCCTCGAGCAGGTGACGTTCCACCTTCTTCTTCGGCACCGCCATCATCGAGACGAGGCCCCCCAGCATGACCGCCACGACGGCACCGATCCCGATGAAGAGCTTCTTCTTGCTCTTCGGCGCGTCCGCCGTTTCGGCTCCCGCGGCGTCCTTCTTCACTTCTTGCTTGTCGGCCATGTTCTTTTCTCGAGGTTGCGGTCAGTCCGCGGGGGATTCGATCGGTTGGATGAGGTGGGCATCTACGCCGTGCGCAGTGCTGCCCGTCCCGCGCTCGTCGCGCGGCCACGTGCGTGCTTCGACGCGCACCGAGACGAACGCGAGCTCTTTCACGAAGTACTCGGCGACCGCGGTCGCGCGCATCAAAGCCAGCAACGTGTTGTCGCCGTCGAAGCGATCGCCCGCGTCGTTGGCGTGACCATCGAGCACGAGCACCTGACCTTGGCCTGGACGCAAAGAGCTCGAGAGCAGGTCGAGGTAGTGCTTCGTTTCGTCGGAGAGATCGGCCGAATCGGGGTCGAACACGGCCACGAGCGGCTGATCGAGCGAATACGAGTTGCGCAGCGCGGACTTCACGAGGTCCTGCACGTCGGTCGTGTCGTTGTAGGGCGTGACGTTGCTGGCCAGCTCCTCGGCCTTCATCGGCTCCAGCCCGAAGCGCCGGCGGTAGTTGTTGATGCTGTCGAGCACGCGCGAGTCGTCGAGCGCACCGTCCAAGCCGCGCAAGCGCAGCGATGCGATGAACGGACCCAGACCGTTCGCCATCAGGCCGGCGTCCTGCGTCTTCGCCATGGTCACGAGCATGATGAAGAAGCACAAAAACAGCGTCATCATGTCGCCGAACGAGATGAGCCACGGCGGCGTGCCCGGCCCGTGATCGTGATCGTGGGCCTTGTGCGGCTTGTGTCCGCCATGACCACCGTGGTCGCCGTGACCTTCGTCGTGACCGCCGGCGGCATCGGGCGCAGGCGTTTTCGACTTCTTGTGCGGCTGTGCTGCGTCGCTGTGCTCTGCGGGCGCGTGCGGCGCTTTCGGCGCGTGGCCCGGCGCGGGCGCTACGGGCGCTGCGAGGGCTGCGGGGGCTGCGGGCGCTGCGGGCGCTGCGATGGCGCCGCCGTGTTGTTGCGTGGAGGCCGACATGTCATCCACCCTGAGTGTCGTTCGACGTGGGCGTCTTGCGCTTGCCGCTCGGGAGCACGCGCAGCTCGATGCGGCGATTGCTCTGCCGTCCGAGCGCCGTGTCGTTGGAAGCGCGCGGACGCAGCGAACCGACGCTCGAGATCTGCACGCGATCGGAGCGCACGCCGCACTCGTCCATCAGCACGTACGCGGCCTCGCGTGCGCGACCGAGGCCCATCGCGATGTCGTTCGAGTAGAACGCAGTGGGCTTGAACGACGTGTCCGTGAAGCCCTCGACGACGACGGTGAACTCGTAGCGCCCGAGCACGCGACCCACCTTCTGGAGCTGCGCGTGCAACGCAGACGAGACCTGGTCCGATCCCGGCAGGAACGAGCAAGCCGTGTCGAAGCTCATCGTGAACCCGTCGGTGACCGTCTTGACGCTCACCGATTGATCGTCGTGCTTGTCGTGAGTCAGCGCCGCGACTTCCTTGGAGAACATCTCGACCTGCAGAAGATCGATCTCGTTCTCCTGCGGAAACGCCGTCGGGTTCTTCCAGATGCCGCCGCGCCCGCGCAAGAGACCGAGGCTCGCCTCCTTGAGGTCGTATTTGTCCTTCGTCGAGAACGTCATCATCATCAGGAAGAACGTGACGAGCAGCGAGATCATGTCGCAGTAGCTGACGAGCCAGCTCTCGCTGTGGGCATGCTCCTCGGGTTTCTTCTTGCGGGCCACGTTGCCTCGCTCACGAAGGGATCGCGGCGCGCTGCACCGGCGGGAGGAAGCCCTTCAAGCGCTCCTTGATGAGCTGAGGTTTTTCGCCCGACTGGATCGCGGACAGGCCTTCGATCACGAGTTCGCGTCGCTGGTATTCCTCTTTGGCGCGGATGTCGAGCTTGCCGGCCATCGGCAGGAACACCATGTTCGCGAGGAACGCGCCGTAGAACGTGCCGACGAGCGCACCGGCCATGCCCGCGCCGATCTTCGACGGGTCCGACAAGTTCGAGAGCATCTGCACGAGGCCGATGAGCGTCTCGACCATGCCGAACGCCGGCGCGAACGTGCCGAACTGCTCGAGCATCTTCTTGCCGACGGCGTGACGCTGCTTCTCGACCTCGGCGTCGAGCGTGAGGATGTCCTTGATCGTGTCGGCCGCGAAGCCGTCGATGACGAGCTGTACGCCCTTCGCGAAGAACGGATCCTTGACCTCCTGCAGCTTGCTCTCGAGCGCGAGCAGACCGTCGCGTCGCGCGAGGTTCGCGTAGCCGATGATGCGCTCGATCTCCTCCGTCGGAGAGGGCATCTTGTGCATGAAGTTCTTGAGGATCACCTTGATCATGTTCTTCACGTCCGACAACGGGAAGTGAATCATGATCGCGGCGAGGCTCCCGCCGACGACGACGGCTGCAGCCGGCGGGTGAACGAACAGGGTCAGCCCGGACAGACCGCCGCCGTGGGACATCGACCACACGATGAGGCCGATGCCCAGACAGAATCCAAGCAGCGTGGAGATGTCCATGGGGGATGAGTGCGCGGCGACGAAGGGGCCGGGTGTCCGGGGAAGGACAACGCTGTATCGGCGCTGCCGCGCA
The DNA here is from genome assembly GCA_038330085.1 of Planctomycetota bacterium. Classification (GTDB taxonomy): domain Bacteria; phylum Planctomycetota; class UBA1135; order UBA1135; genus JAEUIA01. The sequence goes on from JBBQNP010000093.1 coordinate 13,611, forward strand.
TGTGCCTGAACGCTCTAAAGGCATCCAGTGAAAACGATGCAGCAGCCGGAAAAGAGTTCCGACCGCTGCTCCGGACCGCGACGCACACGATCGTGCGACCAAGGCCGCGGAGTCCGTCGCCGAAGACAGCACCGAGGCCACCGCTCAATCGGCCCGCAGCCTGGAACGAGAGCGCAGCCTCGTCAGGCGTTGGGTGTAACGAAGCCATTTCCGGTTTGACGTATCGTCCGCTGAAGGACTACGTCAAAACGGAAGGGGTTTCACGATGCGCAACAATGCTCGACGAGCTGTTGATGGACAGGATCGAGGCAGAGATCATCGCTGCCAGAGGATCTGCGCGGATTCCAACGGGACCGCCACGCCGTTGTGGTGCGGGATCAGTCGCGCCGTGCGTACGGGTCGTCTTGCCGCACCAGGATCACCGGTTCGCCGTTCGCATGCCCGAGCAGGGGCGAGCTGTCCATGACAGACGCAGCGAAATGCCGAGACCAAAATCGGCGCCGCTCAATTTTGCATTGGTTAGACCACGACTGCTCCTTGCCCTCCGCTGTGTCAGCAATCAGCCTCCCGCCCCGTAGATCGTCAAATCGAATCTACTTCTTGGCGCGAGTCAGTGCTTTGCCGGAGTGAGAGACGACAGCCGATTCGCCCGGGTGGTGGTCATGTTGCTTGATCGAGTACATCGTGTTGTCGGCCGTCGTTCCCATCTTGTGGATGCTGGTGACGGTGCCGTGACCGATGGCGCTGCGGTAGTGCCAAGTCACCGAAGTGCCGGAGGGAATCGTCTTGAATGGTGGGGATTTTTTCTTGATGGTCATGATGGTTTCCTCGCGCTTGCCAATCAGTCGATGCTCATTGCGCAAATCGCGTACCCGCATGCTGGCTACGCACGCGAACGCCACGAGAGTCAGCTTGGCGACGCATCGGCGCGGATCTCGTCAGGGTACGATTTGCCTCACCTTCTGGGTCGAGCGGTCCACTCGCACTCGATTGTGATCAGCGGGCCCGACCCCTCGGGCCATCGCGCGGTCGCTCCAAGTAGATGCACCTGTTTGTAGGAATTGGATGTCCGGATCAGGCGCATCCCTGGGCACTGGCGCCGCTCTGTCTCAGTCAGGCCGTCGAAGATGCGCGACCGTGCTGGATCCATGTTCCTGACAGTATTCAATTTTGCGCTTGCGCAACGAGTGCGACGGCACGATTCGATACCCTGACCTCGCCTGCCACCGTGCGTCGTGTCGAGGCGGACGATCGACATCAGGCGGCAACGCAACATTGTCACGCGAAGAAACCCAAACCATGAACATCACCAGGGATTCACGAGTGTCGGACGTCGCCACCGAGGCGCCGGCCACGATCAAGGTCTTTCAGAAGCACCAGATCGACTTCTGCTGCGGCGGCAAGCGGCCCATTGTGGAGGTGTGCGCGGAGCACGGCATCGATGTCGATCAATTCGTGGCGGATCTGCGCGCAGTGACCATGAGCGCTGGCGACGACCGGAATTGGCAAGCGGCACCGTTCCCGGAGCTGATCGCATACATTCAGCAGCGATTTCACGAGCCGCTCCGCGACGAACTGCCGCGACTCAGCGCGATGATGACCAAGGTGCTGAGCCGGCACGGCGACCATCTACCCGAGGTGCTGCGGCCGCTGGAGTCGACGTTCGTCGAGCTCAAGGATGATCTGCTCCAGCACATGACCAAGGAGGACGCGATCTTGTTCCCCGAGATCGCCGCCCTCGAGACCAGCCCGCGAGGGTCGAACCCGGCGATCCGTCAGCCCATCGCTGCCTTGGAAGCCGAGCATGACCAGGCGGGACGAGCGCTCGCGCGGATGCGCGAGCTGACCAGCGACTACATGCCGCCCGAATGGGCGTGCCCGACGTTCCGGGGGCTGTACGACGGCTTGGCGGAGCTCGAGCGGGAGATGCACGTGCACGTCCACCTCGAAAACAACATTTTGTATCCGCGGGCTGCATCGATGGCGGCGACCACGTAGGGGGCGGTTCGCGACCGTCGCAACGCGCCGGAGGGCACTCCCAACGCGCCGCAGCTCGATCGTCGCGGACCTCCATCCGGCCTACTTCGCGATGGTGATGGCCACGAGCATTGTCTCCATCGCGTCCACGCTCGTCGCCTTTCGCCCGGCTTCCAGTTCGACTTAAGCGACGGAAGAGTTTCGTTACTGCCAACACCTGCGCAGCCTCGGGGACGTCAGAGGTTCAAATCCTCTCGCCCCGACCCACGTCGCTCGTGCGCAAGAGCTCACCCGCGTGAGCAGGCTGAAGCCGAGCACCATGACGAGGATGACGGCGTGGCGCCACCGAGAGAGGCTTCTCCGACGGGTCGGTCGACATAGCTGACCGCACTTCGGATTATTGCCTTACGGCGCGAAAAGTGCCCTCGTAGATCACGGGTCCGCCTCGCACGAACGCGCGTCCTTCAGGAGGGCGGTTGTACTCGGTGAGCGGCCCCGCCGGGTCCTTCTCGAATCCGCCGTGCAGGAGTTCCTCCCTGAGCTCCGCCTCGGTCAGGAAGCAGTGGGGTTCCCCCGCGAACTGGTTGAACACGAACGGCTCGCCCGAAACGGGCTGGTCTTCGGGGGCGAGCGTGGCACGGGAGAAGGTGAAGACGAACAGGCCTGCGCCCGGCCGTGCGACGCGTGCCGCCTCGGCGATCGCGCGGCGGAACTCGGCGGCGGACCGGGCGAGATTCCAGATCCCGTGAGCGACCACGAGGTCGACGCTCGCGTCGCCGAGCGGAAGTCGGTCCATCGGCGCGCGTACGAATGCGATCCGCCCCCCGACGCCTTCCGATACGGCCCGGCGCTCCGCCGCCTGCAGCATGGGCCAGGCCGTGTCGGTCCCGACCACCGTGGCGCCGAGCGCCGCCATGGGCACCGCGTTGCGGGCCGCACCGCAGCCCACGTCCAGGATGCGCAGCCCCGGACGACGAGCGAGCTCGGTGCGGACGAACCCCAGAAGGACTTGGTTTGGGGCGGCCGTTGCGAAGCCCTCGACGACTCCCGCCGCCTCCCATCGGCTGATGCCGGTCACCGGACGTGCTCCGTGGATTCTGCGCGCGAGCGGGAGCGCCGCATGCTCCTCTGGCGGTCTCCGCCAAATCTACGTCTCATCGGTCCAATGTTGAAGGAGAGACACGCTCTGTCAAGTCACCAATCCCGGTGGCCTCGCGGATCGCCGCCATCAACTCGCGGGATCGTCGAGACCCTGATCCGCGCCTCGTTGGCTGACACGTTCGGATGCGAACTCTCGTACGCGCGTCAGCGCGTCGGTCATGTGCGGGGCGATCTCCCGGGTGATGTTCAGCGGCACCTGCGGAAAGCGCTCCAGCAGCGGTCGGATGTCTGATGCCCCCGGCTGCCGCCTCCAAGACTTCCCGTGTGGACGTCGAAGGGTTGCGTCGATCGAGCTCGGTTCCCAGCATGGCAACGTGCTGGTTCGTCTCGGCCGTCCTCACCTTGCCAACGTGGACGATCCGCGTGCACCCGAGCTCTCGCTGGACGACCGCTGAAACGCCGAGAAAAAATCGATAGTACTGCCTCTCTGATCCTGTTGGCGCCGAGAGGAACCGCGCGCGGCGCGCAGAGGGTTCGAGTTCTTCTCACGCTTTGAGCGCGGCGCTCACGCCACGTGCAGTTCGACACCGTCACCTTCTGGCTGTTCTTCGCGGTCGCGTGGGCGGTGTGGCGCTTCTTGCCCTTGCGCGCGGCGAAGGTGGGCACGCTGGCTCTCAGCCTGGTCTTTTATGCGTGGTGGCGGCCTGAATACCTGCTCCTGATCTGGCTGTCTTCGTTCGCCGATTACCAGCTCGCGCGCCGGATCCACGCGACGGACGACACGCGCGGTCGCAACCGGTGGCTCAGCCTGAGCCTCGTCCTGAACCTCGGGCTGCTCGCGTTCTTCAAGTACACGCCGCTCGTCGCCGAGACGCTGGGCCTGGGCCGGAAGGGCGGCGACGCGGGACAGCCCGAGTGGCTCGCGAACTGGATCGTGCCGGTCGGCATCTCCTTCTACACGTTCCAGACGCTCAGCTACACGATCGACGTCCACGCGCGACGCATCGAGCCGTGTCGCACGTTTCTCGACTTCTTCCTGTTCGTGTCG
>JBBQNP010000094.1:0-17555 GCA_038330085.1 Planctomycetota bacterium
CCATCCCGTTCAACGCTACTTCGAAGACGGTGACGGTGGCTCTCGGCCAGGCGAAGCTCGCGAGATCGTGCTCCATGATTCGGACTGAGCCATGGCGGACTCAGTAGGGAAAGTGGCCACGGCCCATTTCGCAACAGGACCGCGTGCTCAGCGCCGATGTCTTTGATGCATCCACAGCATCCCGGCAGACCGCATCTTGCTATCGAGCCTTCTTGCGAGCGGGGACCGTTCGGACAATCCGACGGCCGCACTTGGCGTTCTCGCATGTCCAGAGCACCCTGAACACAAGCGTGTGATCGGGAGCCCTGATAGGGCCTTGCGACTTGGAGTTCATGGAGGAACCGCACTTGGTGCACTCCACGTCGGGTGTGTCAGGCTCGTAGGTCTCGCGGGTTGCACTGCTCATCGGTGACCTGTAGCTGATTTGCGATCGCGGGGACAGGCCGCGTCCACCTTCACCCGTCCTCGGAAGCGAGGATCGCCGACCAAGCAATACTCCGAAAAGGACCCCGGATCACCTGTGTGGAAGGCATCTGCGGGTGACGATCGAATGGTCCTCTGGGGCGACAGACAAGATGTGAATGAATGGTGGAGCACCCCACTGCGAGGATCGAAACACCGCGCCCGCCGCACGTGGACGAGCCGGGCCTGCCGAACGAGTGGAGCTCGAGCACCCCGCAACGCAGCCCAGTTCTGCAATCCCGAGACGTTCAACCTCACCAACGGACTCCAGGCCACATGCACACCGTTTTGGCGCCAAGCAAGGCCCTACCGCGGTTTCACGTCACGACACCACGACCCTCCGCGCACTGGCTTGGCTTGGCGCAACCACGGCCCCCACGTCACGCTCAGGCCGTTCGTCAGATTGAAGGTGTCGGACGTGCAGAAGGCGCCGGCGTTGCGGTACCAGACCTGATACGTGCGCACGCCGGGCACGAGGACCATGCCCCGGCCCGAGACGGATGGATCGCCCGTTTCGGGATAGTGCGATGCGCCGTTCGCGTTCGTCTTGGTGCTGAGTCGGATCGTCGTGCCTCCGGCGCAACGAAGGCCGTCGCCGAACACAGATCCCAGTCCACCGCTCTGCTGCGTCGTGCCCTGGAAGTACAGCGCCGAGCCGTTCGACATCCCCGCGCCGAGGAGCACGAGACTGTCCGCGCTCACGCTCTGGGTCCCGATCGAGGACAGGCCGGCGCCCCCGGCGAACACCGAGTTCGCGCAGCCGTTCCCGCTCGCGCCGGTGTTGCCACACGGGCACGCTGTCCCGCTGCCGTCGCCGAAGCAGAACGGCGTGCCGACACTCGTCTCGCACTCGTCCGGAATCCCGTTCGCGTTCGCGTCGTTGCTCGTGCCCGAGCTGATGTCGAGCGCGTCTGCGACCCCGTTCTGATTGCAGTCGTGGTCACCGATGCGCAGGTAGAAGACATCCTGCTCGCCGTTGAAGGTCGCGGCGAAGGCCAGGTCGGCGCCCACTCTGTCCGAGACCATGTGGTAGTAGTCTCCGATCTTCTGCTGATTGGGCCAGCCGATGTGGCTGTCCCAGACCGGAGTCAGCGCTTGGTTGGTCGACCAGGTCACGCCGCCGTCGGTCGACGACGAGCCGTAGAGCTCGCACAAGTTCGGTTGCCCTGTGTTGCGCGTGTCGTTCCAGACCACGTCGATGCGGCCGTCAGGCGCCACCGACAGCGTGCCGAACCACTGCCACGAGCCGGCGCTCGGGGGGTCGTTGTTCACCGTGACCGGCGTGCTCCACGTCGCCCCGTGATCCGTGCTGCGTACGAAGTGCACGTCGAGCGGATCCGGCCCGGGCGGATCGACGGAGGAAAGCATGTACACGTAGCCCGCGGTCGGTCCGCTCGAGCGATCGACGGCCAGGGAAACCTGCCCGAGGAGTCCTTCCGGATTGGGAGTGCCGAGGCCCTGGAAGTAGACGAGTGGACCTCCAAGGTCCACCAGCGTGGAGAGGTCGAAGCTCGGCGTCACGGCCGCGTTGCGGGCGTTGCTGGAGCGCGCCGCCACGAACATCGAGAAGCTCTGTGACGTGTGCCCACCGATGAACAGCGTGCCGTCCGCGGCGACGTCGAGCGTGCCCCAGATCGGTTCGTTGGGGATGGGAAGTGGGACCGAGAAGGTCTGGGCCGCGTCGGTCGAACGGGTGAACGTGTTGTTCCCGCAGCAGCCGGCGAACACGCTCCACGATGAGTAGACGTGCCCGGCACCCGGGCTGGTGGTGCGGTCGACCGTCATCCACGCCTTGTCTCCACCGTAGGCTGGTGCGGAGGATCCCCACGAGACGCCATGGTCGGTCGACTTGTACACGTCGCACAGATAAGACGAGCCCACGACCTTCAGGCTGTTGTAGTAGAACGTCCCGCTCGCGTCGGAGGCGAGCACGGGATCGCTGCGGAAGACCCCGGGCTCCAGAACACCTGGGAACGTCCAGGTCCGCCCGCCGTCCTGCGAATAGCCGAACCCCGCCTGGCGGAAGTTGGAGGTGACGGTATCGAACTGGCGCCACCCGATCGCGAGGCGGTTGGGGTCGTTCGGGTCGACTGCAATCGACGGCTCGTTGGCCGCGTCGCCAAGGATGTTTCCGCCGCTGCTGTCCACGTTGACCTGGAAGCTCGCGAACATGGCTTGCTGGACCACTACCGCGTGCCTGGTCGGTCCGGGAGCCCGAGGCGCAGGCACGCCGGCAAGATCGTCCGGCCGCTCGAGACGCGAACTGCCCTCCGCTCGAGGCGCCTGCGCCGGCTGCGGGAGTTCCTTCGCTGACGGTCGACCCGGGTCCGCAACCACCGCTCCCGCTCCCGCGAGGACGAGCCATTGGATCCACGACGGCGCTCCCATTCGAAGACTCCTTGGCGGACCCGAGGTGTGTCGTGCGCGATCTTGCCGCGTTCGAGTCGGTTCCGCCGCTCCATCTTATGCGGACCCTCATTCCTGACCAGCCGCGGAGTGGAAGGCGAAGCTGGACGCGATGACTCCGGCGGCGTCGCGGGAGAAGCAATGAGACCCGAGCGCTCGAGCGCGAGCATTGGGTGCAAGGAAACCCGTTCCGGTTTGACGTAGTCCATCGAGCGGATGAGCAGCCGTCTCCGACCGCCCCTGCACGGAGGCAAGGAGATGTCGATGGGGATCGCCACCGACGCAGCGCCAACTCAGGCGGAGGGATGCCGGTCTTGCGTCCGCCGACAGCCCGAATCCGGCGCTGGTGCTAACCTCGAGTCAGCTGGCACCACTGCCCGGCCCCGCTGCGGGCCAAGGAAGCCGACCATGCGCACGACCTTGCTGCGTTCTCTTCTTCTTGTCGCTTGCCTCGCATCTTCGCGTGCGGCGCTCGCGCAGAGCTTCACCGGCTGCGGCATCCTCGTGCCGGGTGGCGTGTGTCCGCTGGTGTTCCAGTCCGATCAGGGCGGGACGTACTTCCTCAGCAACACCGGCAACTTCCAGCTCGGTGATCACGTCTTCGTCTCGGGCAACTTCGCGTTCTGCCCGACCGTTTGCATGGTGACGAACGGCTGCATCCTCTCGAACACGATCACTTCGTGCTCGACGGGCACCGCAATCTGTTTCGGCGACGGATCGGGGACACCTTGTCCGTGTGCCAACAGCGGCGGCACAGGACACGGCTGCGCCAACTCGGGGAACCCAAACGGAGCACTGCTCTTTGCAAACGGAAATGCGAGCGTGTCGGCGGACACGCTGGTGCTGTCGGGATCGGGAATGCCCAACGCAGCAGCGCTCTACTTCCAGGGCACGAGTGCCGTGAACGGCGGCATGGGCTCGACGTTCGGCGACGGATTGCGTTGTGCGGGTGGGACGATCATCCGCCTCGGCACCAAGACGAACGTCGGCGGCGCATCGCAGTATCCCCAAGCTGGAGACGCGAGCGTTTCAGCGCATGGAATGGACAGTGCCGGTGACGTGCGCATCTACCAGGCGTGGTACCGCAACGCCGCGCCGTTCTGTACTCCGAGCACGTTCAACTTGACGAACGGCGTGCAGGTGACTTGGCAGGCTTGACGCGAGGCGGGGGTGTCCAACTCGGGAGCGAGCCGGTCCTCCAGGGCAAGCTCAGCGCACAACCTTCTCAAATAGGAATCACAGAGGTGCGCCAAGCCGACGGCTCCTCTATGTCAACGTGCGCGAAGAAGGTCTGTGTCACACGAACGAGGTACGAGAACATGCTCAGGCAAGGAATGATCAGCGACTCGGCCGCAACCACAGTGAGGGTCAACATGGCGCGGAGCCTGTTCGACGAAGAAAGGGTCTGCGCGTGACGAACCCCGAAACACAGCTCGCGAGCTACTTCGCGAAGTACGAGCCGGCGATGGTCAAGCTCGGCAAGGCGTTGCGCGCGAAGCTGCGTGCTCGGCTGCCCGGTCTGTTCGAGATCGTGTACGTGTACGAGAGACAGAACTCGCTCGTCATCTCGTATTCACCGACCGAGAACGGCTACGAGGGGCTGTGCTCGCTCGCGCTGTACCCGCACTGCGTGAAGCTGTTCTTCGCCAACGGCGCGCTGTTGTCGAAGTCGGATCCGAAGAAGCTGCTGCAAGGTCGCGCCACGGTGCGATACGTCGAAATGAACGCACTTCTAGACTTCGACCGCGCGGAGATCGAAGCGTTGATGGCGGCCGCGTTGAAGCTCGCGAAGGTGCGTCTCGATGCGAGCGCGAAGGGTGCGGTGATCATCAAGGCGGAGGAACAGAAGCAGCGCGCGAGCCGTGCGACGAAAGCAGCGCGAACGTCTTCTACAGCAGCGCGACGTGCCTATCCAGCAGCGCGACCGGCCTCGAAACGCCGGACGGCAAAGCCCAACGCGGACTAGTTCACGGGTCGTTCGCGGTGCAGTCGAAGCCGCCGTATCCGCCGCGCGTGCCTCATCTGCGCGCGTAGCAGCGTGGATGCGTCACACGTCCAGATTGGCTTTTCACAGCAGAGGGTCGACTTGAGAAATGGCCCCGTCCAGGACAGGCTTGTGCGCCGCAGCACAGTGCGGCTGGTGCCACGATCTCGTGCGGCACGAGACAGCAGGTCGCGTACCCTCGTCCCACTGTTCCACGCAGCCTGGCGCGACGCCGGCTCGCTGACCGCTCTCATCCTCGGAGGAAGATCCCATGCTCCGACGTGCTCTGCTCGTCATCCCGGTCGTATTCGTCGGCTGTGCATCTCCGCGCTCGAACCCGGTGATCGCCACGGATGCGGCGAGCTTGGCGAGCATGTAAGTACGTTCCGTGGAGCCGTTGGCCGATTCGGATGCCGCGACCCCGGGACTCACCCAAGCCCCTCCCGCCTACCAGGTTCCGACCCCGACCGCGCCGCCGCCGCGGAGACCTCGCGAGCGCTTCACCCTCAAGAGCGGATACTTGAACTCGACCGAGGACGGGTTCGACGACGGCTACCTCATCAGCGGGTCCTGGATGCGTCCGATTTCCGGCCTCATCGCATCGGAAGTCGAAGTCGGCTACCTGAATGCCAGCGGCTCCGACAAGCTCGTCGACCGAAACGTGTGGGGCATTCCGTTCATGGCGGGCGGGCGCGTCAACGTGCCCGTGGGAGAGAAGATCGAGGTCTACGGCGGTCTCGGACTCGGCTGGATCTACTACAACGCGGACGCGGACTCGCCCGGTGTGAGCGTGAGCGGCGACGGATTCTTGTTTGCCGGCGACGCCTACTTCGGCGGGGACATTCAGCTCGGCGAGTCCTTCCGCCTCGGTCTCGAGGGCAAGTACTACGCCACAGACAGCAACAGCGACCTCGGTGGTGGCTTGGATTCCTACGTAGTGCTTCTGACGTTGGGCTTCGACCACTGAGGGGCGTCCATCAAGCCGGACGTGGGGGATGGGGATCCTCGAACGATCATCCCCGTCCCTCGTAGTCGCGAGCCTTTCGTCGTGCGCTCGTGACGCCGAGTGCGTCAGCGCGCGATTTTCACCCGAACCGCATTGCTCGCGAACACGGCCTTGTGCTTCCTGTCGAGCACGATGAACGCGTGATGGATCGTCTGCCCGACCCAGAACGCGCGTCCGTGCATGCGCTCGGCATCGATCTCGACGTGCGCTTCGCCGTTCGAGTCGAGCACGCCCATGACGGGCTCGATCGGTGAGGGATAGCACGGGAGCAAGTTGATCGCCGTGTAGCGGTCGAACCTGAGCGGCACGTGCACGTGATCGAGCATGAACCCCGGCTGCGTGCCGCTGAGGCTTCCCATCATCACGAAGTGCCGGCCGGCATTGGCCACACCCGCGCGCAGCGTGAGGTGCTGGACACCATGCGCGTCGAACGAGATCACCTGCACGTCGGCTTCGAGCGGATCGTGCTGCGCCACATTGCAGTCCGGCACTCCGTCGTTGTTCGCGTCGGTATCCGGCCGACCGCAGCCGCACAAACCCGGAGCCAGCTTGAGCGGGTCGTCCGGACACCCGTCCTGACAATCCGGAGTTCCGTCGTTGTCGCTGTCGACATCGCTGACGCCGCAGCCGCAAACACCCGGCGAAGCTTTGCTCGGATCGTCCGAGCAGCCGTCGACGCAATTCGGGAAGCCGTCGCCGTCCGAGTCCATCTCGCCGACGCCGCACCCGCAGCGTCCGGGCGCGATCTTGCCTGGATCGTTGGGGCAACCGTCGTTGCAGTCGAGAACGCCGTCACCGTCGCTGTCCGCGTCGGCGACGTTGCAACCGCAAGTGCCTGGCGAGACCTTGTGCGGGTCGCTCGGGCATCCGTCGTTGCAGTCGAGCGTGCCGTCGCCGTCGCTGTCGACGTCGACGCTGTTGCAGCCGCAAACGCCGGGCGAAATCTTGTTCGGATCGTTCGGGCACCCGTCGTTGCAGTCGGGTGTTCCGTCGCCGTCGGCATCCGTGTCGGCGACGCCGCATCCGCACGCACCGGACGCGAGCTTCGTCGCGTCGTTCGGACAACCATCCGTGCAATCGGGCGCGCCGTCGCCGTCGCTGTCGACGTCGGACACTCCACAGCCGCATGCTCCAGGAGCGATCTTGTGCGCGTCGTACGGACAACCGTCCCTGAAGTCGGGAACTCCGTCGCCGTCGCTATCGGGCGGCAACTCGTCCGAACCGCGGAAGGCGTACGCTGCGCCGCTCCCCGTGCCGCTCGCCGATTCACCCGGCGCGCCCCCGACGAGATCGGGCCATCCGTCTCCGTCGATGTCTCCGCCGCCGCGCACGGCCGAGCCGAGTCGTGCTCCGGGCACGCCGACATGATCCTCCAGGACGTTTCCGGTCGCGCCGGAGATCCAGCGCACGACGCCGCTCAGCGTTCCGCCCGTGCTCGAGTCCGGCGCACCGATCGCGAAGTCGGGCACGTTGTCGAAGTCGACGTCGCCGAGTCCGGTCACCGAAAAGCCGAAGCTGCGCTGCATCCCGTCCGGTGTGAACTGCCGAATCATCGCGCCCGTCGCTCCCGAGTAGAGTCGCACGTAGCCCACGCCGCCCGTCGAAGGCTGGCGCGCACCGGCGAGCACGTCGGATCGTCCGTCACCGTCGATGTCGCCGACGAAGGCGACCGCGCTGCCGAGCGCGTCGTGTGCCGGCGCGAAGGGCGTGCTCCACAGCTGTGACCCCGTCGCTCCCGAAAGTACGCGCACGACTCCGCCCTGCGTCGACGTCGTGAAGTACGGTCCGCCGACAACGATGTCGCTCGTGCCGTCGCCGTTCACGTCAGCGCCGCCGTCCACCGAGTAGCCGAAGAGCTCGTGTTGCAATCCTCCGACGAGTGTCTCGATCACGGCGCCGTTCGCGCCCGACCACACGCGTGCCGAGCCCGTGCTCTCGCCGTGGTCGTCGTCGTCGACGGCGCCGCCGATGATGTCGGGCACGCCGTCGTGGTCGATGTCGCCGGCTCGGGCGACCGACCAACCCATGTGATCGCCGGCCGCGTCCCCTCGGAACTGGAACAGCGTGGCTCCGTCGGTGCCTGAGACGACGCGCACGATCCCGCAACCGGTCGCACCCGGAACGGTCGCGAGCGGAGCGCCGATCACGAGGTCGGGAACACCGTCGCCGTTGACGTCACCGAGCGCGGCGATGCTCGCGCCGAAGGTCGAGCCCGCCGACGGACCCACGATCTGCCACATGAGGCTGCCGCTAGCGCCCGAATACATGCGCACGAGCCCGAGCGCGACTCCAGTTCCCGGCGCGCCGACAGCGAACTCCGCGCGGCCGTCTCCGTCGATGTCGCCGACGACGGTCACGGAGGTCCCTTGGTGCTCGTTGACCGCCAGACCCACCGTGTGGTGGATCAGAGTCTGACCGGACGCGAAGGCCTCGGTCCACAGTGCCGCTCCCAAGGCGAGCAGAGCTCGCCCCTGACGTGAGCCATTTCCCATCTCCCGCTCCCTTCGATCGTCTCCCGCCGAACTCTTCTCGATCGAGTGCGCGGTGCACGCCGCGCGGATTGGGCAATTCGTTCCTCATCGACATCGGCGGGAGAGGACACGGAGGAAATTTGCAGCATGTGCAGCGGTCCGCGTGCCTATTGCGCGGACCTTGCATTGCGGCGGGGGGGGCAACGTTGGGTGGCAGGTTGCTCGAGCGCGAGCCCAAGGCTCACAGACGCATGTGCGATTGAACCTGGACTCTACCCGCGTCGCATCCAGACCTCCGACCTTCTGCGACCTCCGCGCGCTGTCCAAGTACGGTTGGGTTTCCAGCCCATATCGAAGGGCCAAGCTGATCCGCGGACCCGCGCGGGCAACTTTCGGCACGGCGCGTTCGCAGGCGCAATTCGTTGGACCGCCGGTAACGAGGTGATCACCGCGGCCCAGCCCGAACATGACCGACGATCTGTTGACCAAGGCGACGGCGAGCGACGGTGGCCCGCAGGCTCAACTCGGAGAGACGGCACTCAGGTTGCATTGGCGCGCTGAACATCCACGTCTGGCGCTCCACGGACACCAACGCGCTAGGGCTTTCTTCAAACCGCAACAGCGAGCCTCAGGCCGCGCAAGGTTCACACATGCCTCCCAAGAAACAACAGGCTCCCCGGGATGCCATCGCCCTCCTCGAAGCGGATCACGACACGGTGCGCGAGCTGCTTTCTGAAATGGAAGGGACCACCGCGCGGGGGAGCAAGAAGCGCCTCGAGCTCCTCGAGAAGATCGCCAAGGAAGTCCGCATCCACGCGACCATCGAGGAAGAGATCTTCTACCCCGCCTACCACGAGGCGGCGAAGTCCCAGGAAGAGGAGCAGCTCTTCTTCGAGGCGGCAGAGGAACACCAACTCGTCAAAATCATTCTGCCCGCCCTCGAGAAGACGGACCCTTCGACCGTCGAATTCGGAGCAAGAGCCAAGGTCCTGAAGGACCTCGTCGAGCACCACGCCGAGGAGGAAGAAGACGAAATGTTCCCGAAGGCGAAGAAGCTGCTGGGAAAGGCGCGCCTCGTGGAACTGGGCGAACAACTCGCAGCCCGCAAAGAGCAGTTGGCTGGCGGCGCGGAAGCGCGGGAAACCCGACAACAACGCGGCCCTAGGGCAAAGACCGCGAGTGCCTCGGCCTCTCGTTAGGGAGTCAACGCTGAGCTAGTGTCCTCGATCGGAAGTACGTTGACGAATTCGGGTCATCTGCGGCTCCCTGGCTGCGTTGACGCACCTTTGAGTGTCGCCGAGAACACGCGTCGTCGCGTTGCCTTGCCAGGAAACCGCAGTTGCCCCCAACTCGCCAACGTACTTCCGATCCAGGACACTTAGACCCGACTGGTCGATGCGATGGGGCGGTCGTCGGTACCATGTGTGAAGCGACACATGGCGTGGATCCAACTTCAACGAGTCGAGGACGCAACGGGCGAGCTGGCGCGTCACTTCAAGGCCGCAGTCACGCGCGCGGGCCGCGTGTGGAACATCGTGAGGCTGATGAGCCCCAACCCGCCGGTCTTGCAGGCCAGCATGGCGCTTTACCGCGCGGTCATGCATGGGCCCTCACCGCTTTCGCGCGCACAGCGCGAGCTGTTGGCGACGGTCGTCTCGCGCGAGATCGGCTGTCACTATTGAACGCAGGCGCACGCGCACGACCTCCGTGTCGAGGTCGTTCCCAGCTTGGCTGCCGATTCAGCGACCGCAGACGCTCTGGTGCACGCGCTGGTCTCCGACTGGCGTACGGCGGCGCTCGGCGATCGCGAACGGGCCCTGAGCGCGTTCGCGGTGAAGCTGACCCTGCATCAGCGCGCGGCCACGGCCGCCGACCTGGACGAGCTTCGAGCGCACGGCTTCGATGACCGAGCCATCCACGATGCCGTCCAAGTCATCGCCTACTTCAACTACATCACGCGGATTGCAGATGCGTTGAACGTCGACCCCGAAGAGTCGATCCAAAGGTGGGGGCATCCGCACGGCGAGCAACTCTCCGTTCCGCCTGATCGTCGGATGAGTTGATGAACGTCTCCGAGCACCAGCAGTTCGTCGAAGCTGTCCACGCCCGTCGCGCCAGCGTCGCAGTCGACCGCGTGTTCGCGAGAAAACTGTACGCGAGCGTCCCGATGGACACGATGGAGCGGACGATAGGAGAAGTGCCCTACTTCGAAAAGGGCGTCGTGTGCTGCGCGTTGTTCACATCGCCCGTCATGCTCATCGCCGGCATTGCGCTGTTTGCATTGGGCCTGCACTGGTGGGCGCTTGGCATCGCTCCGGTCGCAGTGCTCCTCTGGTTCGGCAATCGAGCGCGATCGGCGAGTGGAAATGTCGGCATCGGGATCCTCTCCGTACTGCTGGCAGCAGCTGTGGCGGATTGCTTCGTAGGACTCGTCCACAACGCGTGGGTTTCGGCCGGCCTCGTCTCGTTCATCCTGGCACTTTGGTGCGACCGGCTGATCTATGTGGCGTCCGCCCACTTCCTGCGGACACAAGTGCTACGGAATCCAAGAGCCCTCGAGGCTTACGCGGCCGGGCTCGTGATTCGGCAAGCGAGTTGACGGTCGCTCCATCCGAGCCTCAATCGCGCAGCCAACCGGTGCCGATCGTCACGTAGAACACGACACCATCCGGTCCGTACGCGAGGTCGCAGCCGACGCGCATGTCGTACTCGCGCGCCAGCAGATAACGGAACCCGCTACCACCGGCCCAGTGTCCTTCGCCCGTGTCGATGTCGGAGAGATTGTCCGCGGACCAGCCCGCCCCGCCGAACCCGACGAGCGTCCAGCGCTCCGTGACATCCCAGCGCAGTTCGCTTTCGAGCGTGAGCGCGACGTCGTCGACGTAGCGACCTGCCGGGATGCCGCGCAGGTTCACGGCCGCCAGGTCGAAGAACGGAGTGTTCTCGCTGGCGTACTGGACGTCGCTCCGCAGGCCGAGCGTGAACGGACGTTCGAGCAGTACGTACTGACAAATTTCGAACTCACCGCGCCCGTAGTTGAAATCGGATCCGATCAACTCGTCCTGCTACGTGTAGTTGAGAATGGCCTTCGTGCCGCGCGTCGGCGAGAAGTAGCTGTTGCGCGTGTCGTATGCCAGCGCGAGGCCGAGACCGCTCACGGTCGAGTGTTCTTCGTCGTTGGTCATGCCGATCGGCGGCAAGCTCGCAGCATTGTCGAACGCCGTCTTCGTCACGAGCAGCCGTTGGATCGGGCCCGCGAAGAAGTCGCTGTCGCCGATCTTGGTGGTGAACTTCTGGTAGACCACGGTGCCCGCGAAGTTGTACGAGAACGAGCGACCCTCGAACTCGTCGCTGCGCCCGAACCAGTCGAGGTTGAGCGAGGCGTAACCGGCGGCGACGATGTACCGGTAGCGGCCTTCGTCCCACGTGTGCAAGTGCGCCGCGAGCGCGCCCCAACTTCCATTTTCGGTGGCGAATCCCGCGATCGCTGTCGTGTTCGGTGGAATGACGCGCGTCCCGTTGGCGGTCTGGATCGCGCGCGGCGGTGTCTCGAAGAACACCAGTGCGGCGGCGGCTCCGTAGCCGACAGCCGGCTCCGTGATCGGCATCGCGAACGGCAGCAACCCTCTGCGCGAATCGAGGAACCGGCTGACGTCGAAGTAGCCGTCCTTCGGATCGATGATCTTGCCCGGCGTGTCCTTCTCCTGGTTCGCATCGGTCGACTGCGGCGCGCTCTCGTTCGGCGATGCTTCCTGGCTCGGCGGAATCGAAGCTGAATCGGTGGAGGAAGTCGTGCCGAGAGTCGACGACGGGGCCTGAGTCGGCGTAGCGTCGGCGACGGCAGCGGGTGCGGCGGCTGCGGGATCGTGAACCGCAGGCTTCGCTGCTTGCACCTGTTCGACGCGGGTGTTGGCGCATGCGCTCAAGAACAAGTGCGCGATCGTCGTGACCAGTGTGACGCGGATCGCATTGCCGACCGCGCCTCGACCCGATCGCGTCGTTCCGGGCAGCGCATCTCGTGCATGCTGCCTCGGTGATCCGACGGCGCACGGCGCTTGGATGGAACGCGCAGCCACTCGAGTGAACGCACGCAAGGTGCGCGATTGAATGAGCGTCACTCGCACGAGGATGCTCGACAAGTGATCGCGTGACAAGCGTGGGGCAACGAACCCTTCGTCGTCGAGTCGCTCCGCAGGGAATCGTGTCGAATTGCGTAGGATCCTGCCCGGATGAGCACGCCCCAACACGACCCCGCCGCCACACGGCTGGGTCCCTACACGCTCATCTCCAAGCTCGGCCAGGGCGGCATGGGGGAAGTGCACCTCGCGAACGATTCGCGACTGGAGCGCAAGGTCGCGATCAAACTACTCCCTGTGGAGTTGCGCTCCGATCCCGAACGCCGCCTGCGATTCCTGCGCGAGGCGCGCGCGGTCGCACAGCTCAGCCATCCGAACATCACGCAGATCTTCGACGTCGGCGAGGCCGACGGGCGCGACTACATCGCCTTCGAGCTCGTCGAAGGTCGAACACTCCAAGCGTGGATCGCAGAGCGCCAACTGACGCTCACCGAACTGGTCGAGCTCGCGCTGCCGCTCGCCGACGCGATCGCGTACGCGCACGAGCGCGGGGTCGTGCACCGCGACCTCAAGTCGGCGAACGTGATGGTCACGCCGCGCGGACACGCCAAGCTGCTCGACTTCGGCCTGGCCAAGATCCTCCACGAAGGATCGAAACCGCCGCAAGCGAAGAAGAGCACCACGCTCACCTTGCAAGGCGCGATCTTCGGCACGCCCGGGTCGATGTCGCCCGAACAAGCGCTCGGCAAACCGATCGACGCGCGCAGTGACATCTTCTCGTTCGGCAGCCTCCTGTACGAAATGGCGGCCGGACGTCCCGCATTTCAGGGCGAGACAGTGATGGAGATCATGGATGCCGTGATCCGCACCGAGCCCGATGCGCTTGGCCGCCTGCGCCCGGATCTGCCGCCGGAGTTCATCGCCTGCGTTTCCAAGGCGTTGCGCAAGGACCGCGACGAGCGCTACCAGACGATGAACGACCTCGCTGCGGATCTGCGCCATTTCAAGCGCGTGACCGACAGCGGTCTGGTCCCACCGGCGCAAGCTCGCGGTGCACGACGCATCGCGATCGCTCTGACCGCGGTCGTCGTGCTCGGCGGGCTCGCGTGGCTGGGCTGGCGCCTCTTGCATCCGGCGTCGGCGACCACTCCGCTCGCTGTGACCGAGCGTCGCGCGCTCGCCGTGCTGCCCTTCACGAACCTCGGAGGTACGCCCGAGGACGCGAGCTTCTGCGCCGGACTGCACAGCGACGTCCTGACGCGGCTCGCGAAGATCAGCTCGCTCAAGGTAATCGCGCGCACGTCCGTGCTGGAGTACGCCACGACGACGAAGCCACTGCGACAGATCGGGGCGGAGCTCGGTGTGAGCGCGATCCTCTCCGGCGAGGTGCAGCGCGCGGGCAACGCACTGCGCTTCAACCTCACGTTGCACGACGCGGCCAGCGAGGACAGCTTGTGGGCCGAGACGTTCAACCGCGAGCTCTCGAGCAAGGACATCTTCGCCGTGCAGAGCGAGATCACCGAGGCCGTCGCGCACGCGCTGCAGGCACACCTTTCTCCGGCGGACAAGCAGGAGCTGCGCAATGTCCCGACCACGAACGACAAGGCCTATGACGCCTACTTGACCGGCGTTGCGCTCCTCGAGAAGTTCGATCCCGAGTACAAGCGCGGAGTTGCGCTCCTCGAGTCGAGCGTCGCACTCGACCCGCAGTTCGCGCTGGCCTGGACGAGCCTCGCGGACGCACGCGGTCGCAGGTTCTGGGGTGCGGAGCCGTCGAATTCGGCCTTGCTCGCATCGGCGTTCGAGGCGGCGCGGCGCGCGCTCGATATCGACCCCACGCTGCCGGAAGGTCACCTGTGTCTGGGCTACTGCTACTACTACTCGCGCGACTACGACGCCGCGGAGCGCGAGTACGACATCGCCGAGCGCGGTAGCCCGAACTCATACAAGCTCCTGCTGGCGCGTTCGAGTCTGTACCGGCGTACCGGACGGTGGATCGAGTCCAAGGATGCGCTCGAACGCGCCATCGAGATTTCGCCGCGCGAAGGCGAGCTGCATTGGAGCCTCTCCATCACGCTGCTCTTCCTCGGACGCTACGACGAGTCCAGGCGTCAGATGATGTTGGACCGCGCATTGCGGGGCGCGACGGGATTGAACAGCTACGAGTGGGTTCTCGTGATGGATCGCGATGGCCGCGTCGCCCCCGAGACCTTCGCAGCCGCCGTCGACCCCAATGAAGATGGTCCTGAGGGTCTCATCCTCCGCTGGAGGCTGCGGCTCATGGCGCGCGACACGTCTGGAGCTCTGAAAGACCTCGAGGCGTATCCCGAGAAGCTGTCGCAGCAGTGGCACGACTACTCGCGCGCCCTCTTGATGGCGATCACACACGAGCTAGCCGGCGACGTCGACAGCGCGCAGCGCGAGTACGAGACAGCACGCGTGGCGGCGCTCACCGACATCCAAGCTCACCCGGAAGACGCGCGCCCGTATTCGCCGCTGGCGCTGGCGCTGGCCGGGTTGGGTCGGCGCGACGAGGCGCTGAGCGCGGCGCGGCGCGGCACGGAGCTCCTGCCGATCGAGCGCGACAGCGTCGTCGGCGGCGCGCTGATGCTCGATCGCTTCTACACGGAGCTGCGCGTGGGCGCGCTCGACGAGGCCGTGCGATCGCTCGACAAGTACCTCGCGCATCCCGCGCTCTTCACCTTGCGCACACTGATGCTCGATCCACGCCTCGACGCGCTCGCGGGACATGCGGGGTTCGCCGACCTCTGCAAGCGCAAGGAAACGCACTAGCACCCTGCGACCAGGAGTACTCGGCGGAGCGCGGTCGGTGCACTCCCGGTGACCTCAACCCCACGCGGAAACCAACGCGTGCATCAGCTCGGCTGCATTCGTGTGGCGAATCAGGCTCGCGCTCTGACCGGACCACAGCGGCATGAGCTCGGTCCACGATGCAGTCGTCTTGATTCCCAAGTGCGCTTCTCCAGATCGAACCTCGTTGTTCGCCGACCGACGCAATGGCTTCGAGGATGTGCTCGCATTCGAACAGCGAGAGGAGAGCAACATCGCGATCCCGATGCGAGATGTCCATCCCACGTTCGCCGGCGCGAACCGCATGTCCGCTTGAGATAGGCTTCCGTGCTGCATGTCATCGCCCTTCGAGCGAGCCGAGGTCGCGGAAACGTACGAGGACTGGCTGCAGACACCGTACGGTCGTCTCGTCAAGCAGATCGAAGTCGAGCTGATCGTCGACGGGCTCGCACCGCTCTCTCCGGGCGCGTCGCTGCTCGACGTCGGTTGCGGAACAGGTTGGCTCGGCCTGGAGCTGCGCGAGCGTGGGTTTCGCGTGACCGGTGTCGACATGTCGAGCGCGATGTTGGCACGCGCGCAAAGCCGCTTCACCGTCGTGCGAGGTGATGCGATGCGTCTCCCGTTCGCCGACCGATCCTTCGACGGAGCGTACGTCACCGCGGTGCTCGACTTCGTGTCGGATCCGGTTGCTGTCCTCGCGGAAGCAAGGCGCGTCGCACGGGAGCGTGTCGTGGTGATGGCGCTCGCAAGCGGATCGTGGTTGGCCTGGCGGCGGAGGTTCGCAGGTTGGCGAGGTCATCCGATCTTTGGACAGGCGCAATTTTATTCGCGCCGTCGGCTGTTCTCCTTCGCGCGACAGGCCGGCGCGGAGCCCGACAACGTGAGCGGTGCGCTCGTTCTTCCGCCGGCAGTTTCCACAATCTTTCCGGCAATCGAACTGGCCTTGCGAGGTAGATCCCTGCCTGGAGTCGGACTCGTCGCCTTCTCGCTACCAGGTACGAAGCACTGAGTACCCGACGGTCAAGACGTGCGCTCGCTCGATCACCGCGCGGACTGCACGCCCTTCTTGAACTCGTCGTACGAGATCGACGGTCGTGTGCTCTGCACCGGCCATGACTGCCACAACGTCGCGACGTCCAGCTTGCGCTCGACCAGCGCTTCAGCGAGCCCGCGCGATCGCGCGCCGAAGGACAGCTTGCCTTCCTTGCCGGCCGACCAGCCGATGTCGTCCTGAATCAGCGTGCGCGAACGCGGCAGGTAGAACACGAGGTACTCGTCCGTGTGATGTGACTTCGCGCCGATGTCGAATACGTCGAGACGACGGCTTGCGTCCTCGAACACGCGCACATCGTGGAACGTCTCGATCCGCGGCTTGTCTGCTTTGCGGGCCCACGCATCCGGCTCGAGGGTGAACGGCCGAGCGGCGATCTCGGCGGCGAACTTCGCACACCCTTCCGGAGCGACGACCTTGGCGCCGTCGGCCATGAACGCGCGCAACCCGCCGGTGTAGTGGGGGTGGTAGTGGCCGAACAACACGTAGCGCACCGGCTTCGAGGGGAAGCGCGCGTGTATGGCTTCGAGGATGTGATCTCCGAGCGCGCTCGACAGCGGTGCGTCGATGGCGACGAGGTGATCGCTGAACTCGACCACGATCGTGCGCGCGTCGTCGGACTTCGACGCGAAAGAAACGACCCCGGGCTCGAGCACTTCGACGTCGATCGGACCGAGCGTGGTCTGCTTGTCCGTGACCTTGTCCGTGCCGGTTGTTGCCGGGACTGCGTCGGTCGGTGCGTCCAACTCGTGGCCGACGTCGACGCCGAGATCGACCTTGGTCAGGTGGAGATCGATCTGCGTCGGGCTCGACCTCAACACGTTCTCTCCGTCCAGCTCGCGCAAAGAAAGCACGTCAGGCAGGGTGATCCCGTCGCGCTCCGTCCACGATGCGTACGCGATCTCGTCGCGCACGTCGCCCAACCGTGGGTGTGCGAACTCGCGGGAGACGTTCACGAGTCGATGTGTCGTTGGATTCCAGGCGAAACGACGCGCACAACCGACGTCGGCAGGTGTATCGGACCACGTCAAAGCGTCGTCCGTGCGCTTCGAGACGCGCTCGGGAGCAGCGCGCGTGCGCGCCAGCGTCCGCCACGGGGTGATCGCTTCCACACGCGCTCGCAACAGCATCGCGTACTTGCCCTTCGCCTCGACGTACGGCGAGGACGCATGCTCCCGACGCCAGACGCGCGCGCCTTCGATCAGCGTGGACTCCGTGTCGACGTCGTCCTCGTGCCCGGGCCGCCACGTCGCCCAATCCAAGCGCGCGCGATCCTTGTCGTCGGCGA
>JBBQNP010000095.1:0-17056 GCA_038330085.1 Planctomycetota bacterium
CCGGAGGGTCGAGGGCAAGTGCACGGGCTTCACCACCGTGCGCGGCGGGTTCCTGCCCACGGGGAAGATGAGGAGCTGTCGGCTGGCGGAGTGCAGTACGGAGGCTGCCTCCGTATTTCCGTCCGCTATCCTGGCGCGCGCATTGTTCAGCACCCCCCTCGGCTTCCTGGCGCTCCTCGCCGTGCCCGCGATCGTCGCGTTGCACTTGTTCCGCCGGCGATTCCAGCCGCGCGTCGTGAGCGCGCTCTTCTTGTGGGGCGCGCCGGATCCCACGCCGATGTCGGGACGCAAGAGGGAACGGTTGCGCGTGTCGGGCTCGTTGTTGTGCGAGATCGCGGCGGCGCTGTGCGTGGCCTTCTTCCTCGCGGGACCGCGGGGTTGTGCGGGCGAGAGCGCGCGACACCTGGTGTTCGTGCTCGACGGATCGGCCTCGATGGGAGCGCGCACACCTCAGGGAACGACGCTCGTCGAAGTGGCGCGGAAGGAGATCGAGAAGCGCATCGACGCCCTGTCGGGAGGATCGCGCGTGACGATCGTCGCCAGCGCCGCGCGGCCAAAAGTGTTGGCGGGGCCGGCGGCGATTCCGCGCGAGGCGCGCGAGAGCCTGGCCGCGTTCGAACCCTCGGCGGTCAGCCACGACCTGTTGGGCGCTGTGGCGCTGGGACTGCAGCTTTCGGGCGGTGGCTCGGTCGTGCTCGTCACGGATCGCTTCACCCCCGAGTCGTTTCCGCCCGAGGTGGAAATCGTCGCAGTCGGTCAACAGCTCGACAACGTCGCGATCGTGAGGGCGTCGCGCAGCGCGGACGACGATCGCACGCAGGATCACATCAGCATCACGCTGGCGAGCTTCGCGCGCACGCGGCGTGACGTGCACGTCGACGGAGTCCTGCCGCTCGAACGCGATCGAGCGGTGCTGCAGCCGGAGTCGGTGACGCTCGAACCGGGCGAACGGCGCACGCTCGGGTTCGAAGTCCCGCGCGAAACGGGGCCGATCGAAGTGCGCCTGGACGCCGACGCGCTCGGCATCGACGACCGCGCATTGCTCGCGCCGGAACCGCGTCGCACGGTGTCGTTGCGCACGAACGTGTCGGAGGAGATGGCGCGCACGCTGGGTTTGTCGGTGAGCGGCGGCTCGCGCATCGGACGCTGGCTCGAGCTCGCGCACGACGTCGTCGAAGCGCACGACGACGCGACGGCGCACGTGCTGTTGACCGATCACGAGGGCGGCGGGCCTACGACGTGGACGCTACGGCTGGCGACGTTGGGAAAAGAGCGACGCGACTTCATCGGGCCTTTCCTGGCGGACAAACGTCATCCGCTGCTCGAGGGCACGACGCTCGAGGGCATCGTGTGGAGCGCTGACCCAACGCTCGTGATCGACGGCGCGCCGATCATCGCGGCCGGCAACCTGCCGCTCTTGCTCGAGGATCGCGCCGGGACCCAGCGCGCGTACGTGCTCGACATCGATCCGGTGCGGTCGTCGCTGCAGCGCTCGCCGGACTGGCCCATTTTGCTGTCGAACCTGATCGAAGAGCGTCGGCGCGAGCTGCCGGGGCCGTCGGCGACAAACCTCGTGATCGGCGACGAGGTCACGTGGCGCAGTGCGGACGCCGACCCGGCGCCGTTGCAGTTGAAGGGACCCGGGCTCGAACGCGAGCTCGTGTCGCATGCGGCCATCGTGCTCGACGGTTTTGATCGACCCGGGTTGTTCACGTTGACGCGCGGCAAAGATCGGCTCGCGAGCTTTGCCGTGCGCTTCCAGGACGCGCGCGAATCCGACCTGCGCGAGCTCTCGTCCGGCACGCGTGCGGCGAGCGTCGGTGCTTCGAATGCACCTGCCTCCGCGTCTTGGATCGAGATGCTGCTGGTCGGCTCCGCGATTGCCGCGTTGCTCGCCGACTGGTTCCTTCTCGAGCGTCCCGCAGCGATGTTCTCCACGTCAGAGAGTGCATCGTCCTCCCTCACGCGCGGGAGCACCTGACATGGGCTTCCTGCATCCGGAGCTCCTGCTCGTGCTCGTCCCCGCTGCGATCGCGTGGTGGTTCCTGCGCGGCCCTGTCCGGGCCACTGCGATCGTGCGCGCGCTCGCCCTCATGCTGCTCGTCGTTGCGCTCGCCGAGCCTTGGGTGCGCACCGCGCGAACCGGGCGCGATCTCGTGATCGTCGCCGACCGATCGCGGTCGATGCCGATCGGTTCGCGCGAGTCCATCCTCGAGCTGCTGCGGCTCGCGCGTGAAGCACGCAGTTCCGGCGACCGCATCGCCATCGTCTCGTTCGGCGAGCACGCGCAGATCGAGCAGTTGCCCGCCGAAAACCCCGCCTTCACGCAGTTCGAGCGCTCCGTCGGCGCGGACGGATCCGACCTCGACATGGCGCTCGAGACCGCGCTCGACCTCGTGCCGACCGATCGGCAGGGGTCCATCCTGTTGCTCTCCGACGGCGAATCGAACGGGCGCGATCCGATCGGACAAGCGCGGCGTGCGTTCGCGCGCGGTGTGCACGTCGACGTGCGCGCGTTCGAGCGACCGGGCGTGAGCGACCTCTCGATCGAGCGCATCGATCTGCCCGAGAGCGCTTCCGTGCTCGAGCCGTTCCAGTTCAGCGTGTGGGTGCGCGCGGACCAGCGCGTCGAGAGCGAGTTCGCGCTCGAACGCGGCGGCAAGGTGCTCAGCTCCGGGCGGCGCGTGTTCGAGCCCGGGATGAACCGCATCGTGCTGCGCGACGTGATCGAGTCGGCCGGCGTCGCGCAGTACAAGGTCAAGGTCGGGACGGGCGAGGATCGCGTCCCCGAGAACGACACGGCAGTCGGTGCGTTGCAGATCAACGGCGCGCGCTCGATCCTCGTGCTGAACGACGACGGCCGCGACGACGTGCTCGTGAAGGTGCTGCGCGCCGCGCGCATCGACGTGATGGTTGCAAAACCCGAAACGGCCGCGCTCGATCCGATTTCACTCACCGCTCACCGCGGCATCGTGATCGAAAACGTCTCCGCGGGCCGCTTTGGTTCGCACTTGCCGGCACTCGCGTCGTTCGTGAACGATGGCGGCGGCGGGCTCCTGATCACCGGCGGCAAGAGCTCGTTCGGCACGGGCGGATGGTTCAAATCGGCGCTCGACCCCGTGCTGCCCGTCTCGATGGAGATGCGGCAAGAACAGCGCAAGCAGGCGATCGCTCTGTCGATCACGATGGACCGTTCGGGTTCCATGGCGATGACCGTTCCGGGCGGCATGACGAAGATGGATCTCGCCGACCTGGGTGCGTCCGCCGCGATCGAACTGCTCGCGCCGATCGATTCGATCAGCGTCATCGCGGTCGATTCGTCCGCGCACGTCATCCAGGCGCAAGGTCCTGCGGACGACATCACGGGGCTCGTGTCCACGGTCAAGAGCATCCGCTCGCAGGGCGGCGGCATCTTCACGTACACGGCGCTCGTGGCCGCGGCGGAACAGTTGCGCTCCGCGACGCAGTCGACGCGGCACATCATCCTCTTCGCCGATGCGAACGACGCGGAGGAGCCGGGCGATTACGTCAAGCTGCTCACTGACCTGGTGCCGGCGGGCGTCACGACGTCGGTGATCGCGCTCGGCACCGAAACCGATTCCGACGCCGAGTTCCTGAAGGACGTGGCCAAGCGCGGTTTGGGCGAAATCTACTTCACCACCGATCCGGGAGAGCTGCCGCGCTTGTTCGCGCAGGACACGCTTATGGTCGCGCGCGCGACGTTCGTCGAGGACAAGACGGCGTGCGAAGTCACACCCAACCTGTTCGGGCTCGCCGAGATCACGTCCGATTCGTTCTGCGATCTCGACGGATACAACCTGACCTACTTGCGGCCGGGCGCGGTCGCGGGCGTCGTCACGCGCGACCAGTACCAAGCACCCGTGCTCGCGTTCCACCAGCAAGGTCTCGGCCGTTGCGCCGCGTTCGCCGGCCAGATCGGCGGCACTTTCGGGCAGTCGCTTCT
The DNA here is from genome assembly GCA_038330085.1 of Planctomycetota bacterium. Lineage (GTDB taxonomy): Bacteria > Planctomycetota > UBA1135 > UBA1135 > JAEUIA01. The sequence continues at coordinate 3,965 of JBBQNP010000095.1, forward strand.
CGCCTGGAAGGACTTCGCCGCGTTCTTCGTTTCGCTGTCGCGCTGGCTCATCGGCCTCGAGGAGCCGGGCGACGTGTTCGCCTCCGTGCATCGCGACGGGATGTCGCAGATCATCTCGGTCGAGGTCGATCCGAAGGCCGCGACGCACACGGACACGTCGCGTCTCACCGTGCGCGTGCGTGCGCCCGACGGAACCGCGCGCGACGTACCGCTCGAACGCGTGGGCGAGAACCGCTTCGAAGCGCGCACCGACATCGCACGCGACGGGATCCAGCTCGGCACGCTCGCGTTCCCGGACGGACACACGCTCGAGCTGCCGCCGATTGCGCTGCCCTACAGCCCGGAGTTCGAGCGCGGCACGGATCCGAAACGTGGCGAGCGCATCCTGCGCAGCCTGGCGCAAGAGTCCGGCGGCATCGTCAACCCGAGCGCCGGTGAGCTTTTCCGCGGCGATCGCACCAGTCGGGGATGGCGATCCTTGTCGAGCGTGCTCGTGCTCGCCGCGCTATTGCTCGTGTTGCTGGAGATCGCCGCACGCAGGTTGGAGCTGTGGGGAGCGCTGCACGTTCCCGCGGTCGTCACGGAGCGCGTCGCATCCGTGCGTGCACGCTTGCGCCGCGCCAAGAAACCGTCGTCGATATCTCGCCCCAACGAACGGCCGGCATCCAATCCGATAACGAAGAGTGCGCCGGTCACTTCGAGTTCGACATCAACGGCCCCGCCGATCCAAGAATCGCCTGCGCCCCAGGCGACGATGGAATCTGCGCTCGAAAAGGCCCGCAAAGCCGCCGGACGCCGACTCGATCGGTGACGTCAATCGGCGTCTGACCTCCGCCTCTACGACGCCAAGCACGGTACGCGCTCGCGATCCTCGACCGACTGCCATCCACGTGCGTTCGGGGCAGTTCGCTGCTAGACCTCGCGTCGATTTGAATCCGGATAACACGTGGCGCCTCATCACGAAACCGAGTGTCGCACTTGATTCGGCGCACTTTCGATTGTCTCCGACCTCCGGGCCGGGACCCTGTCGATGGAGCCCGACGAATCATCGTCGAGATCAGCGACACCAGAGATGCAATTCCTCCATGGCATCGGGGTCACTCGCACGTAACGTGCAAGGACCGGAACAGGCGCCTCTTGACACAGCGCGTCTGGCAACAGCCAAGAGGCTCGACCCCGGAAAGGCCGCGTCGCTCTCATCGTATCCGTTGATCCCGGCCTCGAGGCCTACTGGCATGCCTATGCGATGCAGTTCCCACCTTCGCAAGTGGCATGGATCATGGTCCAGACTGTAGTCTCAGCGGTGAGATGACGATGGCACCGTTGCCCAGCAACATGATGCGGCACCATCGCGCCGGCGATCGTGCCTGAGAATTGGGCACCTGGGGGGACCTAATGGACACAGCACTCGGCGAACGACTCATTGCCCTTCGAGCACGAATCGTGAGTAGCTTCGATGCGGGTAACTGGGAAGAAGTCGGCCTCTTGACTGGCGCGACCGAACAGATCGACCGTCATCCTCGACTCCTGCGTAGCCTCGCTTGGAGGGACGAGGACTATGCGGGGAACGTCTTGACGGTGCTCCGTCAAATCGCTGACCGAGATCCACGAACTCTCCCAATAATCGACGCGTATCTGGACAAAGTATCCCCTGGTGAGTCGACCTACATCTCAGCAAAGCCATCAGAGAGACGCATCACCTTCGCCCCATACGTCTTTCAGGTGCCAGATGCTAACGTTGAGCTGGACTTGGTAGCGGTGATGATGCCGTTTGCAATGGAGTTCAAGGCGGTCTACCAAGCGATTCAGCTATCATCTACCGCGTGCAACCTTCGCTGCCTCCGGGCGGACGACATTTGGGAAGACACGACGATTGTCCAGGACATCTTCAATTTGGTCTTCCGAGCCCAGGTCGTGATCGTCGACTTCACGGGGAAAAACCCAAATGTGATGTATGAGACCGGAATCGCGCATGCCTTGGGCAAGCACGTCGTTCCGATCGCTCAAAGCCTGGATGACGTCCCGTTCGACATGCGGCACCACAGAGTTCTGAAATACCTGGCGAACGCAGAGGGTCTAACCAAGCTCACCTCCGACTTGTCAGCCAAATTGCGTCAAGTCAGCGTTGGCACCCCGGCAGTTTCCCCAGCAGAAGCAAGGGAGGACGATGACATCCCGTTTTAAACAGGTGACTTGCGAAGGGGGTAATCTGATTTCTGAATCTCGAGCCTGCGGCCCAACGGCCGGGTCAAGGTAGGCTCGGCAAGCGACGATCGGGGAATGCGCGACGATCGGGGAGTGAGCACGGTGCCGTGACTGAGGAAGAACGATGTCGCGAAAGGAGATCCGCCTTGGTCGCCAACTTGATCATCATCGGGCCCGGCATCTATGCGGTGCGGGAAGCCGCGAGGCTCACGGGAGTCTCTTCGTAACGCATCGCGCGTTCGATCCGGGGTTACGAACACGGCCCCCAAGGTGAACGGCGCTTCTCGCCACGCGTGTGGAACAGCGATCTCCCGGAAATCGACGGCTCGCTCGCCCTCAGCTTCAAGGACCTCATGGAGGTTCGCTTCGTCGCCGCGTTCCGCAAGGCTGGGCTATCTTGGCCTACCTTGCGCGCGGCGCATGCATCGGCTTGCCGAATGTTCAACAGCAACCATCCGTTTTCCACGGACAGGTTCCGCACCCACGGAGCCCAGGTCTTCTTGGATCTCAGCGCACGCCATTACGAAGAGGGCGTGATCGAAATCCGCACTCGACAGCACTACTTCGAAGAGATCATCCGCCCGATGTTCAAGGACATCGAGGTTGCCGGGGACCAACTACTGCGCTGGTGGCCTCTTGGTCGTGATCGCAACGTGCTGCTGGACCCGGAACGGAGCTTCGGAGTTCCCATCATCAAAGAGGGCTTTGCGACACTGGTCATTGCGTTAGCAGCCACGGCCAATTCCCAAGTCGAAATCAGCCGCTGGTACGAGATATTGGGAGCATCCGTGCGCGATGCGATCGCATTCGAGAATACACAGCGAACCAAGCGGGCCGCTTGAGACTCTCCTCGACAACTTCTTCGCGCCCCGACTCGAGAACAGGAGGAGGCCGATGGTCTCCGGCAATTCCTGCAGCCTTTTCAGACACCGACGAACATCCGCGGCATCTTCCGCGGCTCGACGTGCTCTCCCAATCCGAGCTTCGTCCCCGCCGGCACCGTCTTCGGATCGGTGTACGTCCCGAACATCCGGTCCCACAAGCTGAACGTCGTGCCGAAGTTCGTCCGGCTCAAATCGTTCGCCGAGTGGTGCACGCGGTGGTACTGCGGGGTGATGAACACGTACCGCAACGGGCCGATGTTCACCTTCAAGTTCGTGTGCTCCCAGAACTGCACGACCATCCCGATCGCGAACGCGACGCTCGCTTCGAATGTGCCCAACCCGAAGAACAGCATCGGAATCGTCGCCTGCGGAATGTTGTAGAGGAACGAGTGCGCAAAGCTCGTGCGGAAGCCGGCGAACCAATACATCTCTTCGATCGAATGATGCCAGGCGTGCGTGCGCCACAGCGTGTCCGACTTGTGCTGCGCGCGATGGATCCAGTAGATCGTGAAGTCGGCGCACACGAGCGCGAGACCGATCTTGACGACGCTCGGCAACGCGCGCACGGCCGACATCGACGCGACGATCTGCGCGGGCAAGTGATGCTGCAACCACCCGCCGATCGCCCAGTCGCACCAGCGGTTCATCGCGACGGCGAGCCCGAACGAGAGCACGTCGAGCTTGAGGTCCTTCCAGCGGTTGACCTCGCGGGCAGGACGCAGTCTCTCCAGCACCTCGAACACGAAGGCGAGCAGCAAGAAGACGGTGATCGAACTGTCGAGCACGTGGGCCATGATCGAACGTGGGGTTGTTTCCCCTCACGATCCGCTGAACAACGCCGGAAGTCTACTCCTCGACATCAGGCGACTGCGAGGATTCCCGCAGGAGCGAGTCGATCGCGGCATATCGTCGCGACGTCCGCGCGCGCGTCGACGGCGGCGAAACGGGCCCCGGCACGCCGACATTCCGACTCCAGCTCGTTCTCCAACCGCGCCAGCCGCTCGCGATAGCGCTGCACCGTCTTCCGGTCGAGCACGAGGTCGCGCGTCGTGTCGTCCTCGGCATCCGTCAACCGCAACGCCGTCCCGACCGGCGGATCGAGGTCGAGCGCACCGAGCACGTGCACGAGCGCGAGCGATCGGCCCTGCGCCGCGACCGGACGGATGATGTCCGCTGCCGAACACGCACACAAGAAGTCGCCGACGAGCACACGCATGGAGCCCGGTCTCAACAACGCGAGCGTCCGCGCGGCGCAGTCGGTCCACATCGCGCGACCGGTGAACTCTGCACCGTGCTGCTCGAACCGCACCGCGTCGACGAGCTCCGGCCGCTCGCCCACCAAAGCGATCTGCACCTGGAAGCTCTCGTTGCGCGCGGCCGTCGCGATCAGCGCAACGACATCGACCGCCGCAGCCGCCTTCGCGTCCTCGACCGCCATGGAGCGCGACACGTCGAGCAGGATCTCGACGCGCGGCAGCACTTCTTCGCGGTACTGGCGCACGAGCAACTGGTCCGTTCGTGCGAACGCGCGCCAGTCGAGATGTCGCACGTCGTCCCCCGCCGCGTACGTGCGCCGGTCCTGGAACTCGAGGCTCGCGCCGGTGCCCCTGCCGAGACGTTGACCCGCAACGCCGCGCGGCGGTGTCTCTGCCAGCGCGAGCCGCCAACCCTGCGCGATGCGCAGCGCTTCAGATGACGGGCGCGGCATGGGGTTCGACGACATCACGGTGACGAGATGCAGCGGCCGACACTTCGCGAAGCGACGCCACGATGCGCGGCACGTTGGCGAGCACGGACAACGCGCCCATCGCGCACAGGAAGTGCCACGCGGGCTCGAACGTCACGCCCTTGCTCGCCTGGAATCCAGCGACCAGCGGGACCCAGTCACGGATCACGGGACGCTGCATCACGAAGGCCAGGAAGAGCGGTGCGAGGTTCACAGCGCCGAAGAACATCGCGACGAGCGCGCGGACGACCGCGCGTCCTCCGGGTCGGGCCGTACCTCGTGCGAGGAGCGCGCTCGGCAGCAGCAGGAACAGGCTCACGTTCATCATCACGCCCGCCAGCGCCTGGGACTCGGCGTTCCACACGAAGCCGCTCGTGAAGCGCAAGCTGGAGACGATCTCGAACGCGATCACGATCAGCGCGGCGTGCACGAACACGAACAACGCTCCACGCCCGCCGCCCGGCAACCAGGCTTGGAGCGGGAACACGCGCGACCACTTCGGCAGGTGCGCTGCGACGGCTCGCGGCAACCGCTCGCGCTCGGTGACCATGAAGTACATGAAGGGACAAGCGCAGAGCAGCGTGGCGAACAGCGCCGAGGCCGCTCCGTCGGACGTGTCGGCGAACACCGCGAGGCCGATGCCCGAGAAGATGAGGATCGACGTGGCCACGCGCATGGGCGTCGATTGGTTCTCCTCAGCGTGTGCAAGACGTCCCGCGGCGATGGCGGTCGAGATGCACACGACGGTCAGGCACATCAGAACGAGCACGACGCTGAATGTGCCGAATCCCGCCACTCCGACCGGAGCTCCCATGCGCGCTGCCCCCATCATGAAGAGAAAGGCGAGGGGCATCGGGCTGAACCACATCAGCGAGAGCGCGAACACGAGCAAGAGGATGATGCGGGCCATGCGCGCGCGTGCCAGCGAACCGAGCATGATCCCGACCGAGCACTGTGCGAGGCAGAAAAGCGCCGAGGACAACAGCGTGTACGCCACGGTCGAGAACGCGACGCCGCGCATCAGGAACGCGACGGTCAAGAACGGCGCGAACGCCGACACGATGAGCAGATACTGCAGCATCGCCGACCCGAGCTTGCCGAACACGATGCGCCAGCCGGCAAGGTTCGAAAGCTGCAGGAGCTCGAGCGTGTTCTCGTCGCTCTCGGCCGTCATCGACAGCATGGCGGAGAACGGCACGAGACCGTGCACGCCGAGCGCCATGCAACCTGCCAGGATCGCGAAGTAGCCCCCACCGCTGGACGCCTCCTGCATGTCGGGAATGAGCATGAGGTAACCGAGGCTCGCCACCATCGCCAGCGAGAGCACGATGGCGAACGTCGAGCGGAACCAGCGCCCGCGCAGTGCGGCGCGCACTTCCTTCAAGAGCACCGGGTTCAGGCGCTCCGATCCGCGTGCGGCGAGCGTGCTCATGCTCCCGCCTCACGGGTCACGATCACGCTCTCGCGAGCCTGCGCGCGCTCGCGATTGTCGCGGCTGGCCTTCTGCACCTCGCGCCAGGCACGGTCGAGGCGCCCGAGGTTCGCGAGGAACACGACGACGACGAGCGGCGCCAGGACGACGCAGATCCGATTCAATGTGATGTCGCTGACGTCGTCCTCGAGCACCCAGAACGGGTTGAGCGGATGCTTCATCTCCACGTAGCGGTGCTTCGCGAAGAGGAAGTCCAAGATCGACGGCGCGAAGATCGAGAGCAACGCGATCAACGGCACGGCCACGCGCGCGATCCAGCGCATGCGCACTTCGTCGGTACGGCGGCTGAACGGCAGCGTGATCCCCGCGACATAGATGAACAGGTATCCCGCGAACACGATGAGCGCCTGCGCCCTTTCGAAAAGACCCGATGGCGCGGTCGACGCGCTCGGGCGATGCGCTTCGGCCAGGATGCCGAACACGACCGCCATGAGGAGGTGCACGCAGAAAAGAAGGATCGCGCGCCCTCCGCCTGGAAGGAACGGCGTCGCGAGGAGCGCGAGCCCTCCCGAGCGCGGCACCTGGCGCTGAACGCGGCGCGTGAGCGTCTCGCGCTCGGTCGCGAAGAACACGTGCGCGAGCGTCACGAGCGTCAAGCCGATCGCCGCGCCGTCGACGTACCAGTGCGCGCTCATCCAGATCGCTGCCCAAGCGAGGTACGCCGCATAGAGGACCGTGACGACGACGCGCGGGCCGGACGAATGGTTCTCCTCGGGATGGGCGAGACGTTCACACGCGACGGCGAGACCCAAGGCCCCTGCGCCGCACGTCAATCCCAGGATCGAAAACAAGAAGTCGCCGACGAACGACGCTGCGAACACACCCGGCCGGTTCAAGCCGATCGCGACCGTCTGCATCACGCCCGCGATGAGCGCCAGCAACAGCCCCCCGAGCACGACGAGCAGCAGCACGCGCGCCGCGCGCGCCCGCCCCAGGCTCGACAAGCCGATCGCCGCCCCCGCCGAGCCGACCGACGCGCCGAACGTCGTCGCGAGGACGAGCAACACCTGGCCGATATCGACGCCGCGCAAAAGGAACGCCAGCACCAGGATCGGCGCGAACGCGCTGAAGTAGAGCAGCGCTTCGATCGAGCTCGACAAGAGCTTGCCGAGCACGATCTGCCGCGGCCGCAGGTTCGAGATGGCGAGCAGGTCGTACGTGTTCTCGTCCCATTCGCTGCCCATCGAGAAGAAGGCCGACAGGGGGATCACGCCGAGCAGAGCGACGCACAGACAGAAGTAGATTGGCTCGAAGAAGCGTCGTCCGGCGTGGTCCGACTCCGGATCCAGGGTCGCGAGCGCGAGCACGGCGACGAGCACCGTGCCGAGGAGCACGATCTGAAACACGACGCGAAAAATGCGCGCACGCAACGACGCGCGCACCTCCTTCACGAGGATCGGGTTGAAGCGATCGGAGGCCGTGGCCGAGCCTGCGCTCACTGCAGCTTGCCTTCGGTCAGCGACAGGAACACGTCCTCCAGGTCGAGCACCTGCGGCGAGAACTCGATCGGCGACACGCCGCGCGCGACCAACGCAGCGAGCGTCTGCGCGAGATCTTCGCTCGTGCCTTCGTGCTCGAACACGACGCCGTCGCGCTCGCGACGCACGCGCAGCACACCGGGCAGTTCGACGAGCGCGCGCTCGGTCGCTTCGGGACCCTGCAACGCGCGCACGTACACGACCGCAGCGGGCCGCAGCTTCTTGGTCAGGTCCGCGACCGCGCCGGTGGCCTTGATCTCGCCGCGCTCGATCACCGCGACCGTGTCGCACATCTCGGCCAGCTCGGTCAGGATGTGCGAGCTGATCAGGATCGCCTTGCCCTGCGCCGCGAGCGCGCTCAGGAGTTCGCGCAGCTCGACGCGCGCACGCGGATCCAGCCCCGCTGCGGGCTCGTCGAGGATCAAGACGCTCGGGTCGTGCAGCAGCGTCTTCGCCAAGCACAGGCGCTGCTTCAGGCCCTTGCTCAACTTGGCGATTTCTTTTTCGCGCAAGTCGCCGAGCGAGGTGAAGAGCATCACGTCCTCCACGCGCCGCGTGCGCGCCTCGCTGCGCAACCCGTACGCGCGCGCGTAGAAGTCGAGATACTCCCAGATCGTCGTGTTCGCGTACGCGCCGTACGAATCGGGCATGAACCCAAGTCGCCGGCGCACCTCGCGCGGATCGTCGAGCACCGACACACCCTGCACGAACACCTCGCCCGAGTCGGGGTATTCCAGCGTCGCGCACACGCGCATCGTCGTCGTCTTGCCGGCGCCGTTCGGCCCGATGAAACCGAGGATCTGACCCGCTTCGACGCTGAACGACGCGTCGCGCACGGCGATGAGCTTGCCGAACTTCTTCGTCAGACCGCGGACTTCGAGCGCCGCCGTCACGGTGCCTCCGCCAATGCGAGCACGCCCACGAGGAAGTGCTTGGAGTCGACGTCGCGCGCTTCGACGCCCATGTGATCGACGAACGCGCACGAGTCGAGGCGAGCGGCGTAGGTCCCCACCGGCAGCCAGCCGTCGGCTTCGTTCGCCGTCTCGCACAGGATCTGGCTCTCCGAAATTTCGCCGACGTCGGGGATACCGAGGTCGAGCTTCCCCGTCGCGCCGTCGGCGATGACGCCGCGCGAAGCCCACACACGTCCGTCCTTCGCGCGGTACGCAAAGGCCTGGATGCTGGTGCCGAGCGCGTTCTGCACGACCATCTCGTCGCCTTCGAGGCGCACTTCGACGCGTGCGCGCGACGCACGATCCGTCAACAGCGTCTGTCGCACCGGCGTGCGCACCGGCATGTAGTCGCCGCCGAGCTCCAGGCCTGACGTGGCGTCGAGGGCGAAGCGCGACTGCTCCTGCCACGATCCGCTGCCGACCTCGGGCCACAACGACGATCCGGCTTCGGGTTTGAGCGCATCCGGCGAAAGTCCCGCGAACACCTCGCGCACTTCGGCTGCGCTCGAGCGGTGCGTGCGCTGGTCGAGCAGCGTGTACGTCTGTCGCTGCGCGCGGACGTCGAGCCCTTGTGCGAGCGCGCCGTACGCAAAGAGCACGATCGAGAACACGATCGCAATCGCCGGGACGGTTACGAGGAGCAGCGCCGGCTTCCGCGCGCGCTTGACCAGGTACATGTTCACCGGACCGATCAGGAGCGAGAAGAGGATCAGCACGAGCGCCATCGCGCGGACCGGCAGCTCGAGTCCGGGCAGATGCACGGTGAGGCTCGCTCCGCGTCCGCCGCGCGGGCCCGGGATCCACGAGCGATTCTCCTTCTTGGATTCGATCGCGACGTTGAGCTGCTTGATCTGCGGCCAGTTGTCGAGCGGCTCGGCGGACTCGCAGACGAGCAGCAGCCCTTGTCCGCACGCGTACGTGTTCATGCCGCGGTCGCCGCGCACGAGGAAGCGCTCTTCCATCCAGGGTGCGAGATCGATCGAGCTCTTCGTCGTGCGCTCGGCGCTGGCTCCGAAGATCGCGACGACTCCGCCGGTTCGCGCGAACGCTGCGATCGCGGCCGTCGCGTCGGGCACAGGCAGACCGTCGCGCGCGTCGATCACGACGGCATCGATGCTCGCGTACGGCTCTTCACGGTGCGGCAGATCCTCGAGCGGGACGAAGGTCGCGACGACGACGTGAGCGGGCGGGGGACCGGCAACCATGCCCGGATAGGTGATGCTCCCCAATCGGCGCGAATAGACGACGCCGGCCGGTGGCGGAGACGGCGGCGTCCAGCGACCCACCGCTTCCGTCGAGAGGTCGTTCGTCCAACCGTCGGTCAGCCCGGCTCGCGGCGCACTTCCAGCGACGACGAGCACGTTGCGCACACCTTGCTCCGGCGGCTTGACGGCGCCGAGCCCCGACAAGCGGTCGCGCTCTCCGCCCGCACGCACGTCGAGCACGTAGTCGCTCGGCGACCAGCTGTTGACCGGCACGAAGACCTCGAACGAGCCGCGCTCGCCGGGGCCGAGTGCGATGCGCTTCTCGAGGTGCGTCGTGCGCGATCCGAAGCCGTTCGTGAACACGAGGTCGACGTCGCGCGAATCCTTCGAGCCGTTGGCGACCTCGACGAAGAATGGCAGCGCGCCGTGGTCGAGCGCATCGGGCCAGGGAGTGCGCACGCTGACCGTGACGTCGGCAACTTGGATCTGTCCGTTCGCGCGCGCACTCGGCGCGCACAGACACGCCAGGCACAGCGCGAGCGCCGCCAACCGCGCCCGGCGCCGGCTCGGATCAGCGCGCATCCGCGACCTCGTCGGGCAACGCTTCCTCGAGCTCGCTGGTGGCCGCGATCACAGCGCGCACGATGTCGCGGCCCGTGACCGCGTCGAGTCGCGCGCGGTAGTCGAGCACGATGCGGTGTGCCATCGCGCTGGGCGCGACCGCCTTGACGTCGTCGAACCCGACGTTGGGCTTGCCCGACAGGAGCGCGTGCGCACGCGCGGACTCCGCGATCGCGATCGCCGCGCGCGGGCTCGCGCCGAAGCGCACGTACTTGCGCGCACCGTCGGTCGCGAGGTCGGACGTCGGATGCGTCGCGTGCACGAGCCGCGCGATGTACGCCGCGACTGCGCGCGGCAGGAACACGCGGTCGACTGCGGCGAAGATCGCGGCCAACTTTTCGGGCCCTGCGACGGCGACGAGATCGGGCGGCTTGCCTCCGCGCCGCTGCGTCAGGATCGACTGCAATGCTTCGCGCCCGATCGAAGGCACGTCGAGCTTGAACAAGAAGCGGTCGAGCTGCGCCTCGGGCAAGGGATACGTGCCCTCGAGCTCGATCGGGTTCTGCGTCGCGAGCACGTAGAACGGCAGCGGCAACGGGTTCGTGTCCCCCATCACAGTCACGCGCCGCTCCTGCATCGCTTCGAGCAGCGCCGACTGCGTCTTCGGCGAAGCGCGGTTGATCTCGTCGGCGAGCAGCACGTTCGTGAACACCGGCCCCGGATGGAACACGAGACGACGGCGGCCCTCGACTTCTTCCAGGATGTGTCCGCCGGTGACGTCGCCCGGCAGCAAGTCGGGCGTGAACTGCAGGCGGCGGAACCCGAGTCCGAGCAGCGTCGCAAGCGCCTTGACGAGCTCCGTCTTGCCGAGGCCGGGCAAACCCTCGAGCAACACGTGGCCGCGCGCGAGGCAGGCGACGAGCACGAGGCGCGTCAGCTCCTTCTGTCCGAAGAGCGTGCGGTCGAGTCCGTCCTGGATGAGCAACGCCGCATCGCGCGCGACGCCGACCTGAGCGGGCGTCAACAGGGTCTCTGTGTGCTTCGTCGGTTCACTTTGCGCCGCAAAGTCGGTTCGCTGTGCGTTCTCGTTGGCTGTGCTCATCGCGTTTCGGTGCTCACCCTGCCGTTCGATCCGGGCCCTTCGGTCCGTGTCGCGAGATCACTTGCCGCCCGCGTGTTCCGGCGTGAAGAACGTCTTGACGGCCTCGCGATGATGCGGCGCGAGACGGCGCTTCCACGCCGCGCGTCCGGTCGACAGCTCGACGTCCGCATTGCCTGCTCCCTCCGCGACCGGATCGACCGTGGGCGCGCTGGCTCCCACGCCGATGACGGCGCTGTGGTCGGCGTCGCGGTACTGCGCATCCGGCAGAGCCTTGGCTTCGAAGCGGTCCGTGTCGCCTTGCGTCTCGGTGCCCCACGTCATCTCCGCGTCGCCGCGTCCGCGCGACACGCCGCCTTGGCCTGTACCCTCTGCTCCGCTTGCGCCGGCCAGCACGTGGCCGCTCTTGCCGGTGCCTTTTCATGTCCCGCCGGGATGCTTGCGGCATTCCTCGGTGCACACGTGCTCGGCGATCTCACCGATCTCGGTCGGCTTGCCAGCAGCGCCGGCCTGGCCGGGTTTCAACAACCCCGCGGCCGCGAGCTTCGCGAGCTTGTCGCCGAGCTTCGCGTTCAAGGCGCTCGAGAGCCGCGCGATCTGCGCAGCATCCAGCTTCATCCCGGGCGGCAGCTCGAGAGACTGCAAGCCGAGCTCGCTCGTCATCACGTCGGTCAGACCCTTCGACAGACCGCTCTCGCCAAGCTTCTCGAGCGTCGCGTCGAGCTGCTTCTGCGCCGCACCCGGGTCCGCGCTCGCAGCCGCCGCTGCTGCACTTAGCTCGCGCTGCAGGCTCTCGACCGGCTCCGCCCGCCGCGCCGCTTCGCTCGTGAGCATGTCCGACGCGCGGTCGGCCGCTTCGAAGACGCTCTCCGTGCTCGCGAGCCCGTCTTCGTCCTGCTTCAAGCGATCGAGGCTCGCGTGCAGCTCCTGCGCGAGCTCGGGCTCCAGCGTGACCTCTTCCTCCAGCGTCGCGAGCTTCTCCTCGGCCTTCTCGATCGCCGCGGTCTGCAGCGCGTGGCTCGGCCCCACGATCGCGCGCGGGATCGGCACGAAGAGCGCGAGCACCGCGAAGCCGCAGGCGCCGATCGCCATCGTCGCCGGCCGGCCGAGCCGTGCGCGCGGCAACACGTTCGCGCGCGCGAGGGCCGCGTCGATGCGCGAGCTCCAACTCGCGTCGCCCGATTCGAAGCCCGTGACGAGCGCACCGTCGGCGCCGGCGTGCACGTCGAGCCAGGCCGCCGCGCCGGAATCGCTCAGGCGCTTGCGTCGCGCCGCACGCACAGCCAGCAGCGGCGCAAGGACGAGCGGCGCGAACACGATCGACGTCTTCCACGCATCCCATCCGAACGCCGCGCGCGCACCGAGCGCGATGCAAGCGCACGCGCACGCGATGAGCGCAAACCAGAACAACATTCTCGCGCCGAACACGGCGCCGAAGACGTGCGCCTGGAGCCGTTCGATCGATCGTTCGAGGTTGCGAGCCACGTCC
>JBBQNP010000096.1:0-16619 GCA_038330085.1 Planctomycetota bacterium
CGCTCGGTCATCGCCTCGAGCCCTTCGTCGGCGACACGGGGGCGCAAGTGCGTGCTGCGTACCGCGCCAAGAAGCGTGTGCTGTTCGAGGGCGCGCAAGGCGCGATGCTCGACATCGACGCGGGCACGTATCCGTTCGTCACGTCGTCGAACACCGGCACGAACGGCATCAGCGCCGGTGCTCTGTTCCCGCCGCGCTGGATCGACCGATCGATCGGCATCGCCAAGGCGTACACGACGCGCGTGGGCGAGGGCCCGTTCCCGACCGAGCTCGAAAACGAGATCGGCGAGCGCATCCGCGAGCAAGGCAACGAGTACGGCTCGACCACGGGACGTCCGCGCCGCTGCGGGTGGCTCGACGCGGTCGCGCTGCGCTACGCGCTCGAGATCTCGGGCGCGGATGGTTGGATCGTGACGAACCTCGACGTGCTCACCGGCTTCGACGAGATCCGCGCCGCGGTTCGGTACAAGGTCGGGACGCGCGAAGTGCGCGATTGGCCCGGCGATTTGCCCGACTTCGACACGCTCGAGCCCGTGTACCAGTCGCACCAGGGCTGGAGCGAGGACATCACGCGCGTGCGCAAGTTCGAGGACCTGCCGAAGAACGCGCGCACCTACGTCGAGTGGCTCGAACGCGAAGTCGGCGTGCCGATCGAGATGCTCTCGGTCGGCCCCGAACGCGAACAGGTCATCGCGCGTGGTCCGGGCATACAGGCTGCTCCGGCCACACAGGGTGGGCAGAAGGCATGACGCGGCACGGCGAGGCGCGTCCCGACCTGGGCGGTCCGTTCCCCGCGCACATCGCGGTGATCATGGACGGCAACGGGCGCTGGGCCGCGAACCGCGGTTTGAGACGCGTTTTCGGGCACAAGGAGGGCATCCACTCCGTGCGCGAGATCACGACCGAGTGCGCGCGAATGGGCGTCGAGAGCCTGACGCTGTACGCGTTCTCGGTCGACAACTGGAAGCGTCCCGATCCGGAAGTGCGCTACCTCATGCGCTTGTTGCGCCAGTACGTGATCGAAGAGCGCGGCGAGCTGATGGAGAACGGCGTGCGCTTGCGCGCGATAGGGAGGTTGACCGACTTGCCGGCGTCGGTGCGCGAGGAGATCGCGAAGACCGAGTCGTTGACGAGCCAGAACCGCGGGATGCTTTTGCGCCTCGCGCTCAGCTACGGATCGCGCACGGAGGTCGCCGACGCGCTGCGCAAGATCGTGCAGGATGCGAAGAACGGCGCGCTCGACCCGGCTCACGTCGACGAAGAGACGATGCGCGCCTATTTGTACGACCCCGAGACGCCCGATCCGGACCTCTTGATCCGCACGGCGGGGGAGATGCGCTTGTCGAACTTTCTCCTGTGGCAGGCGAGCTACGCGGAGATCTTCGTGTCGCCCGTGTGCTGGCCCGAGTTCCGGCTCGCACAGTTGATGGACGCGCTGCGCTCCTACGCGGGCAGACAGCGCAAGTTCGGCGGCCTGATCCAGGACTCGAGCCCGCTGCCCACCCAGCGCCGTACGGGCGGCTCGTGACCACGACGCGATGACGACCGACGCCGTCGCGGTCTCGAAAGGGCGCAAGATCCTGAAGCGCACGCTCGTCGGCGGGTCGCTGATCGGCGTCGTCGCACTGCTGTTGTGGTGGAACGACACGAGCTCGCACGGCAGCCCCTTGTTCTGGATCGGGGCGGTGCTCCTCCTCGCGACGGTGTTCGAGGTCAGCCGGATGGGTGCGCTCGGGCGGATGCACCTGTGCGTGCCGCTGCTCTCGGCTGCAGCCCTGTGCATTCTGCTCGCGTTCAGGAGCCTCTGGATGCGCGGCCAATTCGGCTTCACTTTGCCGCGCGTCGAGGCAGCGCTGCCCCTGTTGGCGTTGTGGACGGCGATGTCGACGTGCGCGCTGCTCTACGTGGTGAAACGGATCGCGCGGTCGGTGCCCAGCGCGACGCTGGCGGCACTCGCGCTGGCAGTCGGACTGTTTCTGATGCTCTGGATCGCTCCGCCCGAGGAGCTCGCAGTGCGCGCTCGCACGGCGGTGTTCATCCTCGGTGCGGTGTACCTCGCGACGGCGTTCTTCCTGCGCGAACCTGACGGCGTCGCGCGCGCGCTCATCCCCGGCCTCCTCGCGCTGTGGATCGTGCCGCCGCTCCTGCTCGTGTGGGCGATCTGGTCGCAGTGGGGCACGCGCGGGTTGGTCGCGCTCCTCGTGCTCTCCAAGTTCGGCGACACGTGCGGGTACTACGTCGGCAGCACGCTCGGGAAGACGCATCCGTTCCCGAAGATTTCGCCGGGCAAGACGGTCGCCGGCTGCGTCGGATCGTTCGTGGGCGTCACCGCGATGAGCGGCATCCTGTGGTACGCACACGTCGTTCCCGACGGTCGGTTCGGGCTGTGGGGTGCACTCGCCGCGGGCGCCACGTTGAACATCGCGGCGCAAGCGGGGGACCTCCTGAAGAGCTGGACCAAGCGCCGCGCCGGAGTGAAGGACTCTTCGACGATCTTCGGTCCCGCGGGCGGCCTGCTCGACCAGGTCGACAGCTTGCTCCTGGCGGTGCCGATGGCGCTCGTCACCTGGCCCTTCTTGTTCGCCTGACCCGCGCGCGCCCTCCACTTCGTTCTCGGGTTCCGCATTCCGTGCGTTGACAACTCCGCCGCACTGCGGCCATGCTGGACCCAACCGGAGACGTTTACGAGCTCGACCGAGATCACCATCCCCCTGCGCTCGCACGACGAGGCCATCCTGGTCCTGGGCCCGTACGACCGCTACGCGAAGCTTTTGCGCGCAGATCTCGACATCGAGATCTTCACCCGGCGCGGGAACTTGCGGCTGAAAGGCAGCGAAGAGGGGGTGCAGGAAGCGCGGCGACGCATCGAGCACCTGCTCGGCAAGTCGCGCAAGGGTCGCGAGCTCGCGCTGGCGGACATCGAGTCGATTCTGCTCGGCACCGACGCTGCGACCGCCGCGGAAAAAGCACCGGCGCGCGCTACCGAGCGTCGCGCACCGCCGAACTACCGCGTCATCCGTCCGGGTCTCGGCAACGGTGAGCGCGCCGAGGGCGCCGAACCCGCAACGACGCGTCTGCGCCCCGTCGCGAGTTCACACGCGACGACCGGCATGCGCATGAACGCGATCGCGGCGCGCAACGAGAACCAGCGTCGCTACCTCGAGCTGATCGAGAAGACGCCGCTCGTGTTCGGCGTCGGGCCCGCCGGCACGGGCAAGACGTTCCTCGCCGTCGCCGCCGCGGTGCGCGCGCTGCGCATCGGACAATGCCGGCGCGTCGTGATCACGCGCCCCGTCGTCGAAGCGGGAGAACGTCTCGGGTTCCTGCCCGGTGATCTGCAGGCGAAGCTCAACCCCTACACGCGACCGGTGTACGACGCTTTCTACGACCTGATCGACTACGAAGAGGTCGCGCGTCTCGAGGAGAACGGCGTCATCGAGATCGCACCGCTCGCGTACATGCGCGGCCGCACGCTCAACCACGCGTTCGCGATCCTCGACGAAGGACAGAACACGACGATCCCGCAGATGAAGATGTTCCTCACGCGTCTGGGCGAAGGCTCGCGCATGGTCGTCACCGGCGATCCGACGCAGACCGACCTCGAGCACGGCGCGCGCAGCGGCTTGAACGACGCGGTCACGCGCCTGCGCGGCTTCAAGGACATCGGCGTCGTCGAGTTCCTCGCCAAGGACATCGTGCGCCATCCGCTCGTCGAACAGATCGTGAAGGCCTACGAGGCCCCGTCGCGCGTGCCGCGCGAGGGTGACAGACCGACGTGACGAAGGGCCGCGCGCACCGCGCCGTGCGCCGCTACTTCGTGACGCACAAACGGCGCGACGGGCGCGGTCGACAGCCGCGGATCGAGCCGTCCGCAGGCTCGAAGAAGTCGCGAGCTGTGCGTTCGAAGGGTCTGAGTGCGGCAGTCGAGATCGCCTGGGACGGCATCCGGCGTTTCGCGCCCGACGACGAGGTCCGTCGCGCCGCACGGGCCGCACGCAAGTTCGGAAAGCGCGCGGACTTGGGATTGTCTGTCGTCTTCGTCAGCGATGCCGGTCTGGCGCGTCTCCACGCGCGACATCTGGGCGATCCGACGCACACGGACGTGATCACGTTCGACCTCGGCGACGATCTCGGCGGACCGGGCGGAGAGATCTACGTGTCCGCTGCGTGCGCACGCAAGACGGCGCGCAAGCGCAGCGTCGCAGCGCGTCGCGAGCTCTCGTTGTACGTCGTGCACGGCGTGTTGCACTTGTGCGGGTACGACGATCGCACGCGCGACGATCGCGTGCGCATGCGTGCCGCGGAGACGCGCGTGATGCGCACGTTGGGTTGGGAAGACGATCCGAATCCGCACGATGCGTGAGGTTCGCGCATGCGCGCGTCAGTTCCGAATTCAGGACTGCGTCGAACTTCTCCCTTGATCGCCGCGCAGAAAAAAGTATCCAAGCATGTGTGCGTGGCTTTCTGCGCACGTCACTTCGGTCGCTTGCGCGTCACAACGCACGCGAACACGGTGACGACAGGGCCGCACACCGCTTGGGCAAGTCAGCCAACGAAGCACCACGAACGCGACGGACCGAGAGCTCGGTTCGGATCGCCACTGCAGCACCTGCCGGTCTCGCGACCGCGCGTAAGGTGACTGCGCGCGCGCCTGGATCGTTGCGCGCACTCGCACCCGGTGCTTTGCGCACACGCGCACCCGTCCCGCTCGCCGAAGTGGAGCTGACGCCGGTTCCGCGCGTGCTCACCGTTGCGCAGAAGCAGCGCGAGCTCGACCGGATGTGGCGCGCCTACCGTCGTCGCAACGAGGACGATCCGCGCAACCGTCTCGTCGAGCACTACCAGCCGCTCGTGCGCGAGCTCGTGCGCCGCTTCGCAATGCGTCTGCCTCGTTCCGTGGACCGCGGCGACCTCGACACGGCCGCGAACGTGGGCTTGATGGCCGCGATCGGCGGCTTCGATCCGTCGCGCGGCGTGCGCTTCGAGTCGTACTGCGAGCTGCGCGTGAAGGGTGCTCTGCTCGACGAATTGCGGATCCAGGACTGGTTGCCGCGTCCCTGGCGCGCCCGGCTCGAGCTGCAAAAGCGCACGGTCGAGCGCCTGCGTGCCCTCGGCGACCGCGAGCCGCTCGACGAAGCGGTCGCGAGCGAGATGCACATGCCGCTCGACGAATACCGGCATATTTTCGGCTGCGGGCTGCTCGACGCGCCGGTTGCGGTGGGCTCGGACGCGGAAGGGGACGGCGGTCCGGGCCTGGAAATCGTGCCGGACACGCACACCGACGCGCCCGGCGAGAAGCTCTCGCGCGACGAGATCCTGCGCCTCGTCGCGCAGAAGCTGACCGGTCAGGAGTACCGCCTCGTGTACCTGAAGTACTGGGAAGAGCTCTCGATGCGCGAGATCGGCGAGATGATGCGCATCTCCGAATCGCGCGTGTGCAAGATCCACATGCGCTTGCTCGAGCGTCTGAAGGACCGTTTCCGCGTCGGCGCCGACGAATAACGCGTGGTGCCTGGAACCCGCCGCGGGTATTCCCGCGACGGGTGCCTGGCACCGCGCGTTTCCCCGACAGCCGCGCTTCGTGAACGGCATTCCCGCTCGCCCGGTCCGACAGTCAGGCGAGACCTACCAGACGATGCGCACCGCGTTCGACAAGTTCCACGCGTCGCCGCTCGGTGGCGCGCAGAACGAGAGGTTCGGATCGCGGTACCAAGCCTGGTAGCTGCGCACCGATCCAGGCACGAGCGGGTCTCCCAACGCCGCCGAGCGCGCGCTGATCGACATCTGCGTCGCATCCGGCACGTTGATCGCGCCACCAACCGCGCTCGTCGTGAACAAGCGCTTCAAGTTGCCGCCGACGCAGCGCAGTCCGTCGCCGAACAAGCTCGGTTGGCTCAGCGCGCTCGACCCCTGGAACACGAGCGTCGGCGCATTCGGCAACTCGCCGCCCGCATGCAGCACGATCGTGTCGGGGTTCGTCGTGCCCGTCGCGTTCAAGCGCGCTCCACCCGTGTGCACCGCGTTGTCACAGCCGCGTCCCGACAACCCCGCGTTGCCGCACGGACACGCACCGATGGATCCGTCGCCGAAGCAGAACTTGGAGATCGCGCCGCCGCATCCGCGCCACGCAGCGAAGTTCTCGGAGGGCAACGTGCCCGCGTGATGGAACACGCCGCCGGCGAAGAGCTGCGGACCGACGCCGGTGCCGTCGTCGAACGACTTCAGCGTCCACACCGTGCCGTCGATGTTCCCGCCGACCGCCGACCAACTCGTTCCGTTCCAGCGTGCGATGCGCTGCATCGGCACGTTGCCGGACGCCGAGAAGTTCCCGCCCGCGTACAACGCCGGGCCGGAGCCGTCGTCGAACACTTCGAGCGAGAGCACTTGCGCGTTGAGCCCTGCTCCGAGCGCCGACCAACTCGTCCCGTTCCACTTCGCCACGCACGATGCCGGCATACCGCCCGCCGTCGTGAACGTGCCCGCGGCATACAACGCCGGACCCGAGCCGTCATCGAAGCCGGTCAGCGCGTCGACAAGTCCATTCGTACCGAGCCCGAGCGTGCTGAAATTCGAGCCGTTCCAGCGTGCGATGTGGTTCACGAAGAGACCGCCGTTAGCGACCGTGAACGATCCGCAGACGTACAGCGCTGGACCGCTGCCGTCGTCGTACTTGGTCATCGCATTCACGTCGCCGTTCACGCCCGGCGTGGGAAAGTTGCCCACGATCTGATATCCGATGCCCGGCCGCCAGCGTGTGAGGTTTGGCGAGTTGACGCCTAGTGCAGGAGTCGAGAAGGAGCCTCCCACGTAGAGATCGCCGCTGAACACCTCCAGTGACAGGTACGCGTCGGTGCTGTGCGAACTGACCGGACCCAGCGGTGTCCATTGCATCCCGTCCCACTGCTTGAGCTGGGCTCCATTGCTCGACCCCGACTGCCCTGTCGCCGTGAGCGTGATCTGCGGTCCAGCCCCCGCGTTGAACGTAGTCAACGCCGCCGGTTGATATGCGACGAACGCATCACCGAGTCCGTGCCAGGAGTCGCCATCGAGGCGGGCGACCGAGCTCGACAGTTCGCCGTCGACGTGACAGAAGTTGCCGACTGCGTAGAGAGCCGGACCCGAACCGTCATCCTGGACGGTCACTTGGCGAACCTGTTGATTCAGGCCTTTCGGCGTTGCGCCGACACGCTCCCAAGCCGTGCTGTTCCGTCGCGTCAATCCGCCGAGGACCTGCCCAAGCGAACCGATTTTCGCGCCCACGAAGAGATGCGCGCCCATTCCCTCGTCAAACATCTCGAACGCCTTCGCGTTGAACCCGCTCGAAAAGCAATCCGCTCCCGGCGGCGTCGGGATTGCACTCCAATTGGAACCATCCCATCGATCGATGTGGGGCGGATCCAAAGAGGGCGTGTAGTACAGGGTCGAACCCACGAAGAGCTTTGGCCCACCGCCGTCGTCCAGCACTGCAACACCGGTAGGAAGCGTTGCGAGTCCGGTTCCCACTTGGCTCCACGCCGTTCCATCCCAGCGCGCGAGGTGCGGGACCGGCGTCGTGAAGGTTCCGCCCACGAACAAGGCTGGACCACTGCCGTCGTCCCACGCGTCGAGGGTCCGGACCTCGCCACCCGTGCCTCCGCCCACCCCGGACAAGACGCCGTTCTGCCACTTGAGGATGTTGTGGGAGCCCAGAGAGGTCGGACCGTTGAATACGCCGCCGAAGAACAACGCGGGTCCAGAGCCGTCGTCGTAGCTCCCCGTGCACAGGACCAGGTCACCGATGATGTAGTTGGGCAGGAGATCGAACTGCGACCACGTCGTGCCGTTCCACTTGCGCAGATATCTGTAGTCGGTGACGAACAGCGCAGGTCCGCTGCCATCGTCGAACACGTCGATCGCTACCGCACTGTTGATCAACGCCACGCTGATCTGTTGCCACGCAACTCCGTCCCATTTGAGAACCGAGTTGCTCGGATAGCCCATCACCGCGAAGAGTGCTGGCCCGCTGCCGTCATCGAAGAAGACGAAGCCCACGACAGGACCGCCCGCACCGGAGCCGAGCGCGTTGAAGCGCGTACCGTCCCAGCGCAGAACCCCCTGCTGGACCGAGCTGTTGCCGAGGGTCAGGCTGCCGCCGACATAAAGCAGTGGTCCAGCACCGTCGTCGTGCACGACCAGGGTGCTCACGTTTCCACCGATCTCGGGTGAGGAGTACGGGAACGCTCGCCAATCGAGGCACTGTGCCTTCGCCGAGAGGATCGGCATCGTCGCCAGCGCCGCGAAGGCGAGAACGTGGGATAGGACTCGGGCCTTCATACGGACTCCCTTTTGGTGCATGCACGTCATCGTCACTGTATTCGTCCGCGTTGCGTTGGAACCCCATCGGGTTGGTCCTCACCAGACGATGCGCACTGCGTTCGACAGGTTCCACGCGTCACCGGCCGGCGGAGCGCAGAACGACAGGTTCGGATCGCGGTACCACGCCTGGTAACTGCGCACCGAACCGGGCACGAGCGGATCACCCAACGCCGCCGAGCGCGCGCTGATCGACATCTGCGTCGCATCCGGCACGCTGATCGCGCCGCCGACGGCACTCGTCGTGAACAAGCGCTTCAAGTTGCCGCCGACGCAGCGCAGTCCGTCGCCGAACATACTCGGTTGGCTCAGCGTGCTCGTGCCCTGGAACACGAGCGTCGGCGTGTTCGGCAACTCGCCGCCTGAGTGCAGCACGATCGTGTCGGGGTTCGTCGTGCCCGTCGCGTTCAAGCGCGCTCCACCCGTGTGCACCGCGTTGTCGCAACCGCGTCCCGACAAGCCCGCGTTGCCGCACGGACACGCGCCCGCGGACCCATCGCCGAAGCAGAACTTGGAAATCGTGCCGCCACACCCGCGCCACGCAGCGAAGTTCTCGGAGGGCAACGTGCCCGCGTGATGGAACACTCCGCCCACGAAGAGCTGCGGACCGACGCCGGTTCCGTCGTCGAACGACTTCAGCGTCCACACCGTGCCGTCGATGTTGCCGCCGACGGCAGACCAACTCGCCCCGTTCCAGCGCGCGATGCGCTCCATCGGCGAGTTGCCCGACGCCGTGAAGTTCCCGCCCGCGTACAACGCCGGGCCGGATCCGTCGTCGAACACTTCGAGTGTGAGCACTTGCGCATTGAGTCCCGCGCCGAGTGCCGACCAAGTTGTTCCGTTCCAGCGCGCGACGCACGACGCTGGAATCCCGCCCGCTGTTGTGAACGTGCCCGCTGCGTACAACGCGTTCCCCGTGCCGTCGTCGAACGTCGTCAACGCATCCACGAGCGAGTTCATGCCACTGCCGAGCGTCGTCCAATTCGAGCCGTCGAAACGTGCGATGTGGTTGGAGGAGAGGTTGACCGCGTGCGTGAAGCTGCCGCCTGCATAGAGCGCGAGCCCGCTGCCGTCGTCGAACGTCGTCATCGCATTCACGGTGCCGTCTACGCCGCCCGGAGACGAGAATCCCGCGACAGGGTTCCAGCGCACGATGTTGGTTGACAACAAGTTCGTCGGCGATGTCATGCCGGAAAATCCACCGCCGATGTAGAGCTCTGCACCGAATTGTTGCAGCGAGAGGATCGCGTCGGGCGCGTATGCGGTGCTGCCCAAGGTCGTCCAGAAACTGCCGTCGAACCGGCTCAGCGTTGCTCGGCCTGATTCGTGGTCGCCTGCCATCAGCACGGAGCCGGATCCGAAATCGCACGTGCCGAGCGCTGTGACCGCGGTGGTGAGCGCGCCAGCCGCTTGCCATCCGGTATCGCCCCAGCGCGCGACGTTGGAGACCGGAGTCGAACCGGCATGACAGATGCCAATGCCCCCTATGTAGAGCGCAGCCCCTGCGCCGTTGTCGTGAACCGACATCGCTCTCAACGAGCCGTTCACTCCTTCGAACTCACGGCCCAGGGAGTTCCACGCACTTCCATCGAACTGCGACAGGTAGGCGAGCGGGTTTCCCAAAGCACCGCTCGTCGTACCTGCGACCAAGCGCGTCGCGCCAACCGGTGGATACAGCGCGAGCGCATGCACCACGCCTCCGGGTTCGGGGCATTCATCGCCGACGTTCGGAGCGATGTGGGTCCAGCCCGAAACGTCGCGGACGAACACTTCCGACCTGTAGGTCGGATACGTTCCGAAAGTCCCCACGTACAGGCGCATCCCTCCGTCCAGCACACGCAAGCACGAAGGGCCGGCGGTCACAGGATTGGCGAAGGTCTGCCAAGTCATTCCGTTCCAGCGCCGAATGCCCGTCCCGGTCGCGGAACCCGGACGCGCAGCGAAGAGCGCCGGACCCGTGCCGTCGTCCCAGACGGCGAGATCCTGGACTGGACCGATTCCTCCGCCGACTCCGAACCACGATCCGCCTTGCCACTTGGCGACGCCCGCGCTCGCGATCCAAGGCTGCCCATGGAAGGTCCCACCGACGAAAAGCGCTGGTCCGAAGCCGTCGTCGACGCTCGCAAGGGACGTGACGCTCGACACCGATCCCACGCCGAATGGACCCGGACCCAGCGCTGACCAGGTCGCTCCGTCCCAGCGAGCGACACCCGGCGTGCTCACCGCGCCGGCATTGTGGAAGAACCCGGCGACGTAGAGGGCCGGTCCGCTCCCGTCGTCGTGAACCGTCATCGCCGTCGCCATGCCATCGAGATCGCCGAGCGACAGCCACGCCGCTCCGTTCCACTTGAACAGCGTGCTTGGGTCGTTAAGGTTGAAGTGCGAGAGGACGGCGTACAACGCCGGACCCGTGCCGTCATCGAACCGCGTCAGCGCGCGAACGGTTCCGCTCGGGAGCGAGCCGACGGGGCTGTACGCCGTACCGTTCCAGCGCATCACTGCGGAGTGCGCCCCCGAAGTCGAGAGGCTCAAGTCCCCCGACACGTACAGCGCCGAACCCGATCCGTCGTCGTGGACTTCCGCTGCGAGCACGTCGCCAACGAGTTCCGGTCCGGCCTCGGGAAACGCATGCCACTCGAGGCATTGCGCTGCGACGGGGTCGCGCCCTGTGACCAGGACGAGGAGGGCTAATGCGAACCATCGGATGCTGTGGGACATGGGTCGACTCGCGAAGCGGGCTTCGAGGATCACCAGACGATGCGGACGGCGTTCGAGAGGTTCCACGCGTTGCCGGAGGGCGGTGCGCAGAAAGAGAGGTTCGGATCTCGATACCAGGCCTGGTAACTGCGCACCGTGCCGGGCGAGAGTGGGATGCCCAGCGCCGCCGACCGCGCGCCGATCGAGAGCTGTCCCGCACCCGGAACCGCGATGGCTCCGTTCACGGCGGTCGACGTGTACATGCGTTGGATGCTTCCGCCGACGCAGCGGAATCCGTCGCCGAACGAAACCGGCTGACTCAGCGACGTCGCACCCTGGAAGACGAGCGTCGGTGCGTTCGGCAACTCACCCGCTGCGTGCAAAACGATCGTGTCGGGGTTGGTAGTCCCGGTCGCGTTCAATCGCGCACCACCGGTCGACGCGGAGTTGTCACAGCCGCGGCCTGAAAGCCCCTGGTTGCCGCATGGACACGCACCATCGGATCCGTCCCCGAAGCAGTACTTCGAGATCGCACCGCCGCAAGCGCGCCAGGCAGCGAGGTTTTCCGAGGGCAGCGTCCCGGCTGCGTGGAACGTCCCGCCGGCGAAGAGTTCCGGCCCTATGCCCGTGCCGTCGTCAAAGGTGCGCAGCGACCTGATCGCGCCGTCCGTTCCGCCCCCGACCGCCGTCCACGTCGTGCCGTTCCAGCGCGCGACGTGCTCGATCGGGGCGTTGCCCGACGCGCTGAAGCTACCGGCAGCATAGAGCCCCGGTCCCGATCCGTCGTCGAACACGGCGAGCGTCAGCACTTGCGCGTTCAATCCCTCGCCGAGTGCGGACCACGCGTTTCCGTTCCAACGCGCGACGCCGGCGGCGGGCATTCCTCCTGCTTGCGTGAACGCACCGCCGGCATAGAGAGCCGTGCCCGATCCATCGTCGAAGGTCACGAGCGAATTCACCACCGCGTTCATGCCGCTCCCGAGCGGCGTCCAATTCGTTCCGTCGAACCGTGCGATGCGCGAAGCGGCCACGCCGCTCATCAGGTAGAAGTCGCCGCCCGCGTAGAGCGCGAGGCCGCTTCCATCGTCGAAGGTCGTGAACGCATCGACCGGCCCGTTCGCACCCGTTCCGACCCAGATGTATCCGTACGTCAGGTTCCAGCGCACGATGTTGGGCGAATTGATTCCGGACACGGCAGCGAAAGCGCCGCCGACGAACACGTCTCCCGCGAACGGTTGCAACGCGCGGAATTCGTCCGCGAAGTACCCGCTCGGCTGCGAGTGGAACCAGCTCGAGCCGTTCCACGTGCTCAACCGCGGTCCGGACGAGCCGCCGAACGGACCGTTCGCAACGACGAGGAGCGAACCGGAACCCGGATCCCAGGTCGTCATCGCCCAGACTTCATGGCCGGGACCTGCGCCGACCGGATGCAAACCGTGGGCGTCAAGGCGCGCGAGATCGGCGACGTCCTCTTCGCCCGCCTGACAGAACCGTCCGCCGACGTAGAGCGCCGGCCCGGATCCGTCGTCGTGGACATGCAATGCGCGCACGTCTCCTCCCAACCCCACGAGGGGCGGACCCGCGCGCACCCAATCGGCTCCTTCCTTGCGCGAGAAGACGCCGCGCACGGAGCCGAGTGCGCCGACGGCGGTTCCGGCGAACAGGCGCGGCCCCGCACCGTCGTCGAAGGCACCCAGGGAGAAGACGTAGGCACTGCCGGTGCTCATGCACGCAGTCGAAGGAGGCAACGTGATGGAGGTCCAACTCGATCCGTCCCAACAGCGCAGCAACGCGTGGCTGAAGGGCGCGGGGACGATCACGTAGAGCTTTTCACCGCTGCCGTCGTCGAAGACGATCGGGGCATTCGGCAGTTGGCTGGCCCCGAGCCCGCCACCGACCGTGTGCCACGCGCTTCCGTCCCAGCGCGCGACCCCGGTTCCGGGCGAAGAGAACCAGCCGAAGACGAACAGGGATGGACCGCTGCCGTCATCCCACGGCACGATCGCGATGACGTAGTGGTCCGTGCCCGTGCCCACTCCCGACCAGACACCGTTCTTCCACTTCGCGATGAAATGCGAGTGGGTCGCCGTCGGACCGAAGAACGTGCCGCCGGCATAGAGCGCCGGTCCGGTGCCGTCGTCGAAGCTCGCCAGGCAACCGATCCCTGCCTGCTCGCCGGGAGATCCCGGGCCCGCACCGAGCGGCTGCCACCCCGACCCCGTCCACTTCGCGATCCAACCCAGTGGTGTCACGCCCGAGAACGTGAACGATCCGGCAGCGTAGAGCGCGGGGCCGGTGCCGTCGTCGTGCACGCACAAGGCGGAGATGGGACCGTTGAGCGTGGCGTCGAGCACTTGCCAGAAGGCACCGTCCCACTTCAAGAGACGGTTCACGCTGGTCATCGTGTCTCCAGCAAAGAGCGCCGGACCCGTGCCGTCGTCGAACGTCACGAACGAGTCGACCCTGCCGAGGGGAAGCGAACCGACGGTCGTGGCGTGATGACCGTCCCAGCGCATCACGCCCACTTGCGCGGCGGGTGTGGCCGATGCCGGAGCAGTGAGGTTGCCTCCCAAGTAGAGCGCAGGTCCCGATCCGTCGTCGTGGACGATGAACGCGTCGATGCGGCCCCCGACCTCGGGCTCGTCGTGCGGAAATGTGCGCCAGTCAAGACACTGCGCACGCGCGCTGCTGGGGCCCAGAATCGAGGCCAAGAACAGGCTGACGGCGAGAAGGGGAATGCGTTTCGACATGGGAGCTGGTCCTCGGACCGACATTGTTGCCGTACCGCCGAGCGTTGCACGGAAATGGGCGCAGGCCTCCGTCTGTGGGCCTTTCCAGCATGCCTTCGGGTACCCTGGGCCGCTCCATGCAGCCCCTCCCTCCGTCGCGCACCGAGCGCGATTTCCTCGGCGAGCGCGAGCTACCGGCCGACGCGTACTACGGCATCCAGACCCTGCGCGCGGTCGAGAACTTCCCGATCACCGGGTACCGCATGCACTGGGCGCTGATCCGCGCGATGGCGACCGTCAAGAAGTCGGCGGCGCTCGCGAACATGGAAGCGGGGTTCCTCGACGAGTCACTCGCGCAGGCGATCAGCGCTGCTGCCGACGAGATGATCGCGGGCAAGTTCAACCATCAGTTCATCGTCGATCCGATCCAGGGCGGGGCGGGCACGTCGTTCAACATGAACGCCAATGAGGTGCTCGCCAATCGCGCGCTCGAGCTGCTCGGGCGCGACAAGGGCGACTACGCGCACCTCTCGCCGAACACGCACGTGAACATGGCGCAGTCGACGAACGACGCGTTCCCGACGGCGGTGCACATCGCGACGCTCGATCTGCTCGCGCACTTGCTCGACGCGCTTACGAAGCTGCACGACGCGTTCGGCAAGAAGGCCGTGGAGTTCGACGGCATCATCAAGATGGGGCGCACGCACCTGCAGGACGCGGTGCCTATCCGACTCGGTCAGGAGTTCGGCGCGTACCGGCGCGTGCTCGCGCGCGATCTCAAACGCATCGGCACGTCGGGCCAGCACCTCTACCAGGTCAACATGGGTGCGACGGCGGTCGGCACCGGCTTGAACGCGGATCCTGTGTACATGGAGCACGTCGTGCGCTACCTGCGCGATTTCAGCGGACATCCGATCGAGCGCGCAGAGGACCTGGTGGACGCGACGCAGAACACCGACGCGTACACCGAGGTCTCGGCCGCGCTCAAGGTGTGCATGCTGAACCTCTCGAAGATCGCGAACGACCTGCGGATGATGGCGTCGGGTCCGCGCGCGGGGCTCAGCGAGATCCACCTGCCCATGCGCCAACCGGGCAGCAGCATCATGCCGGGCAAGGTCAACCCGGTGATGGCCGAGCTCGTCAACCAGGTCGCGTTCCAGGTGATCGGCAACGACCACACGATCTGTCTCGCGTCGGAAGCCGGGCAGTTCGAGCTGAACGTGATGGAGCCGGTGCTCGTGTTCAACCTGCTGCAGTCGATCAGCATCATGACGAACGCGTTCACGGTGTTCCGCAAGTACCTCGTCGAGGGGATCGAGGCCGACGTCGAGCGGATGCGCGGCTATGTCGAGCACAGCGTCGGCGTGATCACGGCGCTCAATCCGCACCTCGGCTACGAGACGGCCGCGCGGATCGCGCGCGAAGCCATCGAGGGCGGTCGGTCGGTGCGCGAGCTGGTGTTGCGCGACAAGCTGTTGAGCCCCGAGCTGCTCGACAAGGTGCTCAACCCCTACGAGATGACGACGCCCGGGATCGCCGGCGATCCGAAGAAGCGCCTGCCGCGCCCGTGGAGCGAAGCGGACGAGGACTATCCGCTGTTTTCGGACCACGAGAAACCCGCCTGACGGCGTTTCGCCGGCCCGAGGCCCCGGCAACGGAACTATCCCAGGACGCCGCTAAGGTCGCCGCCGCATGAAGGACGATCATCCTTGCATTCCTGGAGGTGAACTCCAGAATTGCAAGGATGATCACGCGCCGACTGCTTCCCGCCCTCGCCGCCGCACTATCTGAAGCTCCCGCCGTGGCGTTGTTGGGACCGCGACAAACAGGCAAGACCACGCTCGCGCTCGAAGTGGTCAAGACGCGCCCGGCGGTTTACCTGGATCTCGAGTCCGAGGGCGACCGCGCCAAGCTCTCGGAACCCGAGCTCTACCTGTCGCAGCACAAAGACGAGCTCGTCATCCTCGACGAGATCCAGCGAACGCCGCAACTCTTCCGGAGCCTGCGCGGCCTCATCGACACTGGGCGTCGGGGCAACAAGGGGAATGGCAGGTTCCTCGTCTTGGGCTCGGCGTCGATGGACCTGCTCAAGCAGTCGAGCGAGTCGCTCGCTGGACGCATCCGCTACCTCGAACTCGCTCCGCTCGATGCCGGCGAAGTGGGACGCAAACGTCTCGATGCGCTTTGGCTCCGCGGTGGTTTTCCAGAGAGCCTGCTGGCCACTTCGGACGCGGCGAGCTTGCGCTGGCGTATGGACTTCATCCGTACCTATCTCGAGCGGGACATCCCGCAACTCGGGCCTCGCATTCCGGCGGAGACCTTGCGTCGCTTCTGGACGATGCTGGCTCACCAGCAGGGCGGGCTACTCAACGCATCCGAGATTGCTCGCGCACTTGCGGTCGACGGCAAGACCGTTGCGAGCTACCTCGACCTGCTCGTGGACCTGCTGCTCGTGCGACGTCTGCAGCCCTGGCACGGGAACGTGCACAAGCGGCTGGTCAAGTCGCCTAAGGTCTACGTGCGCGACTCCGGGTTGGTGCACGCACTCCTCGGGATCGGCGATCGCGAGTCGCTGTTGGCGCACCCGGTGTCGGGCGGCAGTTGGGAAGGGCAGGTCATCGAGTCGCTCATCGCCGCCGCGCCAAATGGAGTCGAGGCGCACTTCTTCCGCACTGCGGCGGGCGCGGAGATCGATCTGCTGCTCAAACTTCCGGGTCACCGCAAACCCTGGGCGATCGAGATCAAACGCGCACTCGCGCCGAAGCTCGAGAAGGGCTTTCACTTGGCATGCGAGGACGTGCGGCCGGAACGGCGCTTCGTCGTCTACGGCGGTGACGAGCG
>JBBQNP010000097.1:0-16589 GCA_038330085.1 Planctomycetota bacterium
GCGCGGCCTCGTCTCCGAGAGCTCGAGCCGGCGCGCCGAGTTGTTCCGCCGCGTCGTGCAAGACGAGAAATACGCTTGCGAGACGTGGATGCTGCTCGCGGACGCCGAATCGTCGTGCGGCAACTGGCAAGCGGCTCTCGAGGCCGCGCGACACGCAGAAGAGTGTGACGACGATGACGACGGGGAGGCGACGTCGTTCGTGTACGAAGCGTTGGCCGCGCTCGGCAGGACCGATGAGCTCGCGGTCGTTCTGGACCAGGCCCTGGCGCAGTACGCATGCGACTGGGATGCGTTGTCGTGGCGCGCGCAAATGCTCGCGGAGGGCCAGAGCGCAGTCGCGGCGGCCGACGCCCTGGAGCCTCTTCTGCGGAATGCGGTCAAGGCAAGTCCCAAGCAGGCCGCGGCGATCAAGAAGGAGCTCGCGCGGGTCCAAGCGTGGGCGCGAGGGGACTTCGCCGCGGTCGCGAAGCAGGCCCAGGCGCTCGCGACGCCGGGCTCGAAGATCGAGTTGATGACGGCGCTCGCGGAGCAAGGCTCGATGCACGAGCTCGCGTCGTGGGCCGAGACGCTCGAAGGATTCAACCTCGACGCCTACACGGCGCTCGGTCTCGCGGTCGCGTGCCGGGCGCACGGTGACGTCGCGCATGCGAAACAGTGGGAGCGCATCGCGCTACCGAAGCTCCCCGGATTCGGCGCAGGACGCGAAGCCGCGTTCTTGCTCGAAGGCCGGCGTACGGGCGTGGCGGAGCAGGCGCTCGACTTGGATCTTCCTCCGCACGACAAGGCGATCGTGCTGGCGCTGTTGTCGTTCTCGGACGAGAAGTCGCGCGCGGCGCTGCTCACGCAAGCACTGGCGTTGCAGCCGCGCCACGAGTTCCCGCGCGAGACGATCGAGCGGTTGGCGACGAGCGCGGCCAAGCGCTGAGCACGGCGCTCGCATCCTCAGCAGGTGCTTGCGCTCGGACGTGGATCGGACCGTGCCCTGTGTGTCAACGTGAGCGAGCTGCTCTGTCTCGCGCTCTCCGTCACGATCTACAACCAGCGTCAAGCGACGGATGAGCAAAAACACGAGAGCAGCGTCGTTTGCGCCCGCTCAGTCACTTGACGAAGCCGTGCGTCACCCAATCAAGTTGTCCACCCGTCGGAACCGACTCCTGCGAACGAAGCTGAGCTGCATCGTAGTTGTGATCGCGACGCTCGGCGACCGAGACCGCTCCCGGCGATCGACAAATCGCGCGCGCGCAACTTGATTGAGCGACGCACGTTCTCGTCAGACGACGGAATTGCCTGCAACCCTGATCAGGCCGGTACGTCGGCGCATGCGTGAGGCGCGCGAAAGGTTCCAAGCAACTTTCAATCGAGTTCCCGGAGTGGGGCGGGAAGCGGAAGAGAGCGGGTCGCAAGCTGCAGGGCGTAAGACACTCCGTCCCACACCGCCGGCGAGGGAGGCATTCCGGGCGCGATCCAGTGCACGTCACGTTGCGGGTGAGGGCCGGGCTGCCCTCGCTGCGATCCAAGGCCGCGCACACGGCGCTGCTCGCCGCGATCCTCGCCTGCAACGATCGCTTCGGCTTGCGCGTCGTCCATTATGTCGCGCTCTCGAACCATCTCCACCTGATCTGCGAGGCGAACGACGATGACTTGTTGCGTCGAGGAGCGAGCGCGCTCGTTGTCGGCTTGGCACACGCGCTCAACAAGATCTGGAACCGGAGCGGTCCCGTGTTCGGCGACCGCTTTCACGCGCGCTCGCTCTCGTCGCCGCGCGAAGTCCGCAACGTCCTCGCCTACGTGCTCCTGAACGCGGAGCACCATGGGCTGCACATAGAGGGGGGACTCGATCCGTGCTCGTCCGCGGCGTGGTTCGACGGATGGATGGACGAAGTAGGTCGGGCGATCCCTCCGCGGTCAGTCTCACCGCTTTCCGCGCCGCAGACTTGGCTCCTGAGCATCGGTTGGAAGAGCGGCAGCCTCATCGAACGCCCAGAGGCGTGCTGACGAATTCGTGCGTCGCCCTTTCTAGTTCGCGAGTGATCGGCCGATGGCCCGAGCCGCCTGCGGTCTGATTCTTCGGGTTGTCTTTGCGATGCCCGCACTCCGGCCATGAGCACGCCGCGCTGTCGAGAATTCGCTCGCGCGCAACTTGATTGAGCGACGCACGTTCCTGTCAGACGACGCAATTGCCTGCAATCCCGATCAGTCCGGCCCGCCGGCGCATGCGTGAGGCGGAATGGAGCGGGTCGCAAGCTGCAGGGCGCAAGACGCTCCGTCCCACACCGCCGGCGAGACAGGCATTCTGGGCGCGATCCGGTGCACGTCACTTTGCGGGTGAGGGCCGGACTGCCCTCGCTGCGATGGAAGGCCGCGCACACGGCGCTGCTCGCCGCGATCCTGGCCTGCAACGATCGCTTCGGCTTGCGGGTCGTCCACCATGTCGCGCTCTCGACGCCGCGCGAAGTCCACAACGTTCTCGCCTACGTGCTCATGAACGCGGAGCACCATGGGCTGCTCATGGAGGGAGCACTCGATCCGTGCTCGTCCGCGGCGTGGTTCGACGGATGGATGGACGAAGAAGGTCGGGCGATCCCTCCGCGGTCCGTGTCACAGATCTCCGCGCCGCGGACTTGGCTCCTGAGCGTAGGGTGGAAGCGGGGCGGCCTCATCGAACGTCCGGGAGGGTGCTGACGAATTCGTGCGTCGCCCTTTCAAGTTCACAAGGGGTCGACCCGCGGTCTGACTTCGCGGGCGGTTCCAGGCACCCACCGCGGGAGTGCCCACGGCGGGTTCCGGGCACCACCCACCCACGTCACCCGATCGACATCAAGAACTCGCCGTTCACGCGCGTCTTCTTCATCTTCTGGATCAGCATCTCCATCGCTTCGACCGGATCCATTTCGTTGAGCACCTTGCGCAACATCCAGATGCGCTTGATCTCCTCGGGCGTGAACAAGAGCTCCTCCTTGCGCGTGCCGGACCGATTGATGTCGATCGCGGGGAAGATGCGGCGGTCCGACAAGCGCCGATCGAGCACGAGCTCCATGTTGCCGGTGCCCTTGAACTCCTCGAAGATCAGGTCGTCCATCTTCGAGCCCGTCTCGATCAGCGCCGTGCCCAAGATCGTCAGCGACCCGCCGTTCTCGATCTTGCGCGCGGCACCGAAGAACTTCTTCGGGAACTGCAGCGCACTCGCTTCCATGCCGCCCGACAACAGCTTGCCGTTGCTCGGCGCTTCGATGTTCGCAGCGCGCGCGAGGCGCGTGATCGAATCCAACAGGATCACCACGTCCTCGCCCGCTTCGACCAGACAGCGCGCGCGGTGCATCACCATCTCCGCCACCTGCAGGTGACGGATCGCCGGCTCGTCGAACGTCGAGCTCACGATCTCGCGCTTGCCCTCGGGCAACATGCGCTCGAAGTCCGTCACTTCCTCCGGACGCTCGTCGACGAGCAGGATGATCAAGTGCGCATCCGGCGCATTCTTGACGATCGACTTCGCCAGCATCTGCAAGAGGATCGTCTTGCCCGTGCGCGGGGGTGCCACGATCAAGCCGCGCTGACCGCGACCGATCGGCGTGATCAAGTCGACGATCCGCATCTCGAGCGGGTTCTCGACCGTTCCCTCCAGCAGGATGCGCTCCTCGGGATACAGCGGCACGAGCTCCTTGAACGGCGCACGCGTGCGCGCGAGCTCGGGCGGATGGTTGTCGATCGTGTCGACGTCCGTGACCGCGAAGTAGCGCTCGCCCTCGCGCGGCGCGCGCAAGCGACCCTTCACCGTCATCCCCAACTGCAGCGCGTACTGCCCGACCACCGACGGCGGCACGATCACGTCGTCCGACGCCGGCAAGTAGTCGTACTCCGACGCGCGCAGGAAACCGTGTCCATCCTGCGTCGTGTACACGCCCTCGACGACGACCGGCACGCGCGTCTGCAGGCGCTGCGCGGTGATCGCCCAGATCAGATCGCGCCGGTTGCGCACGTTCTGCACTTCGACCTTCTCGGCGTCCGCGACGGCGTGCAGGTCGGCCAGGTTCATGCCCTGCAGCTGGGTCAACAGCACGGGCTCGATCTTCTTGCGCTTGGGCGCGGGCGCCAGCGTCTCTTCGAGAGCAGCGCGCTCTTCGGGCCCGAGATCGGCGGGCAAGCCCGCGGTGTCGATCGCCGGGATCTCGAGCGTCGTCGCTCCGCCGCCGCTCGGCCGGAAGGGACGGTGCTGCGCGCCGCCGCCGCCCTGTCCGCCGTGTTGTTGACCGCCGTGCTGCTGGCCGCCGTACTTCTGGAACTTGTGCTTGAAACGCTTCTTCACTTGTGGGGTTGCTCCGAGAGCTCGGAGCGCAATGGGGGATCGAACCGGTTCGGTTCAGGAGCCGGTGATGTCCGGCGGAGGTGTAGGGCAGGGGAGTCGAGAGGCAGGGCAGCGGATCAGCGGGCGGGTCCCGCGTCCTCGAGTCGGCGCAACACGCGCTCGACCTCGCGCGAGAGATCAGCCTGCGAGCCCATGTTCTGGATCACGTGATCGGCGCGTGCGCGCTTCGAGGAGAGGGGCATCTGCGTCCGTTCGCGCCGCCCGACTTCGCCAGGCTGCCAGCCGCGGTCCGCCACGGCGCGCGCATCGCGCACCTTGTCCTCCGCGTCGACGAACACGAGCGCGTCGCATTCTTCCACGAGGTGGTGGCGGTCGTCGTTCTCCAAAAGCAGCGGAACGTCGAGCACGATGCGCGGCGCGCGTGCAGCGCGGGCGGCCTCGAGCTCGGCGCGTATCCTGGCACGGATGCGCGGATGGGTAAAGCTCTCGAGCCGTTCCCGGTCGCTGGCCGAGCTGAAAACGCGCTGGCCCAGGCGTGTGCGGTCGACCGAACCGTCAACCTCGAGCACAGCGGGACCGAAGGCACCCGCCACCAGCGCGGCGACCTCCGCCGAAGCGAGCACCTCGCGCGCGATCGCATCGGCGTCGATCACGACGCCCTCGGCGCCCGCCAGTTGCCGTGCGACCGCCGACTTTCCCGAGGCGATCCCGCCCAGCACGCCCACGACACACGGCCGGCCGGGACGTCGGTGCACGCCGCGTAGGTCAGGTTGTCGGGGCTGCGTCACGCCCAGGCATGAAAACCTCCTCCGCCTCAGGACACAAGAAACCGCCGCCACGACGCGGGTAGAAGAGGGCGTTCTGGAGAATGGACCCCGACGGCCTCCTCACGAACGGTCGAAAGACCGCTCGCTGAGGGGGTCGTCGGATGCCATCGAGTCCGCGTGGACCTTGTTCGTTGCTTGCGTCGAGAGCCCAGGTTACGTCGGTGCGGCCGCTCGCCGAGCGCGCGGGAAATCGCTTGCCGCGATGCGTACGGTTGGGGTATCACCTTGCCCCCTCAGCGGCCCCGGCGAACCGAACCGAGTCTGCTTCCGTCTCCCCCCCCACCCGCGTGAAGGTCGGCTGCAGCTGACCCCCACGTCGAGCGCACGAGCGCTTCGAAGAGAGTCCTTTTGAAGACAGTCCCTCTCGAAGCCAGTCCCTTGAAGGAATACAGGCTGATGAACACTTCTGTCCGTGGCATGGCCAAGGTCAGCGTCGTCTGGACCATCTTCGTGCTGGTCCTCTTCATCGTGGCCCTCGTGATGTTCTTCGTGAACAACGGAGAGCTCGAGAACCAGCGCAAGCTGGTCGAGAGCCTGCGCGGTCAGGTCGCCGAGAAGGTCGCCAAGAACACGACCGACTCCGCTGAGATCATCGCCATCTCCGACAAGGTCGGTTTCCAGAGCGGCGGCAACCGGACCGACGCGGCCTTGCTCGCCAAGGCGATCGGGGACCTGCACACCGAGGTGCCGGACACGATCGACAGCAGCGTCAAGACGGTGCAGTCGGCGATCCCGCTCCTGGTCGGCGCCATCAAGTCGTCGAAGGACCGCGCGACCGAGCTCGACAACCAGGTCAAGACCAAGGCAGCCGAGAACGACGAGCTCCAGAAGGCGATGCGCACGGCGATCGCGGACAAGGACAAGGAAGCGTCCGACCTGCGTCGTCAGGTGACCGACCTCGAGGGACAGAACAGCGACTTCAAGCAGAACTACGAGAAGCAGCTCGCGGACCTGCGCGAGCAGCTCAAGGCCTCGAACGTCAAGCTCGCGGAGTCGAACACCACGATCGAGGCGAACAACCGCAAGTTCGCCAACGAGAACGAGGCCTCGCTCACGCGCATGAACGAGATCACCCGCAAGCTCAACCCGATCGTCAAGGAGCCGCAGGCTGCCGACGGTCACGTGCTCGCGGTGTCCAAGAACCTGGGCCTCGGCTGGATCGACCTGGGCGCCAAGAACCGCTTGCCGGTCGGGGCGCGCTTCACCGTCGTGTCGGGCTCGCAGGGTTCGACGCGCGTCAAGGCGACCGCCGAAGTGACCAAGGTCCAGGGCGACATGGCCGAGGTCGCGTTCAGCGACCAGCGCGATCCCTTCGATCCGCCGCAGACGGGTGACGTCGTGTTCAACCCGGTGTACGACCCGCACGGCGAGCGCAATGCGCTGCTCGTCGGCGGTTTCTCGGGCAAGTTCGGCGAGGACCAGCTCAAGGGCCTGCTCGCCGGGATGGGCATCCACGTGCAGTCCAAGCTCGACGCCTCGACGGACTTCATGATCGTCGGCTCGGAGATGTTCGTCGATCCCGAGACGAAGCAGCCGGTCGAGACGCCGGTGCAGCCGACCGACCTGCCGGTCTTCAAGGAAGCGATCGCGCAAGGCGTGCAGGTCGTGCAGCTCAAGGACTTGCGCAACTACTTCCGCTTCTAGATCGAGCGAACGTACGGAGGCAGCCTCTGTTGTCTACTCCGGCCATCGACATCTCCGGCAACGACCGCGGTCGGAGATGGCGATGGCCGGAGTAGACAACAGAGGCTGCCTCCGTACGTTCGCGCGCGCGGTCTCGACAGTCCGACCGACCGCGGCATCCATTCGATCGCTCACGCTGATTCGTTACGCTGAGTGCTACCACCCACCGCTCGCGTTCTCCCTCGAACCAGCGGCGTGAGTCGGATGTCCGAGCCCCAAGGTTCCTTCGAGACCACGCGCATGACCCTCGGGGGACACCTCGAGGAACTGCGCAAGCGCCTCTTCCGCAGCGTGCTCGTGCTCGGCGTCGCCTTCGGTGGAGCGTGGTGGTACAAGGAATACCTCTCCGAATACGTGATGCGCCCCTGGCGCAACGCGGTCGAGCACGTCAACGCCGACCTCACGGACGGCTACGAGGCCATCCTCAAGGCGCAACCCGACACGCCGCGCTCGAAGTACTTCCGCACCGACGATCCGAAGGACCACGAGCTGCGCGATCCCGTCGATCCGCGGCTCACAGCGCTCGGTCCGGGCGACAGCTTCTTCTTCGCGCTCAACATCTCGCTCTACTTCGCGGCGTTCTTCGGCGGGCCGTTCGTGCTCTGGCAGATGTGGCAGTTCATCGCCGCGGGCCTGTACAAGCACGAAAAGCGCCTCGTCTACGTCTACTTCCCGTTCAGCGCGGGCCTGTTCCTCACCGGCGTCGTGTTCTGCTACGTGTGGGTCGTCCCCGTCGGGCTGTACTTCCTCTCGAGCACGTTGCCGATCGACCAGATCAAGCCGACGATGACGAGCGACAAGTACTTCGACTTCCTCTCGACGATGTGCCTGGCGATGGGCGCGATCTTCCAGCTCCCGATCCTGATGATCTTCCTCTCGAGCCTCGGGATCATCGAGCCGCGCACGTACTCGAAGTACCGGCCGCACTTCCTCGTGGTCGCGCTCTTCGTCGCGGCCGTCGTGACGCCGGGGCCCGACTACTACTCGCAGATCCTGATGACGATCCCGATGTACGTCCTGTACGAGATCGGCATCGTCGTCGCGCGCTGGCGCGCACGTCCACGCAAGCTGCCTGACGGAGCGCGGCGTTGAGCGCGCCCACGCGTGACAAGGACGTCGCGCTGATCGCAACCGGCGACGAGCTGGTGCTGGGCTCCGCAACGGACACGAACTCGGGCGCCATCGCACGCAGGTTGGTCGAGCACGGTTTCGAGCCGCGCCGCTTCGTCGTGATGGGGGACGACGAGGACGCGCTCGTGCACGAGCTGCTCGAGCTGTGCCCGAGCCACGTCGCGGTGATCGTGACCGGCGGGCTCGGTCCGACGCTCGACGACGTGACGCGCCACGCGGTCGCGCGCGCCGCGGGGGTCGATCTCGAGACAGACGCAGACGTGCTCGCGCAGCTCCGCCAGCTCTTCGAGAGCCGCGGTCGGCCCTTCGCGCAGGCGAACGAGCGGCAGGCACTGTTCCCCGAGGGCGCCGAAGTCATGCCGAACCCGCACGGCACTGCGGCTGGTTTCTGCATCGAGGTCGCGGGTGCGCTCGTGTTCACGTTGCCCGGTCCGCCGCGCGAGATGCTGCCGATGCTCGAGCACGAAGTGTTGCCGCGCCTCGCGCGTCTGACCGGCGCGCGCACGGTGCACGAGCGGCGCATGTTCCACCTGCTCGGCCTGTCGGAGAGCACGTTCGCGGACATGTGCGCGACGTGGATGGGGCGCGCGATGAACCCGCTCGTCGGCGTGACCGCTCATCACGGCGTGCTGTCGGTGAGCTTGCGCGCGAGCGCCGTGTCGCACGAGGAGGCCGTGCACCTGGCGGACGCGCGCGCGGCGCAGATCCGCGAGCGCTTCGGCGAGTGGATCTTCAGCGAGACGGATGCGGACCCCGAGGCCGCGCTCGGCAAGTTGCTCCTGGAGCGCCTCGCCACAGGACACAGCGAGCGCGTCGCGATCGCCGAGTCGTGCACGGGCGGCATGGTCGCCGAGAAGCTCACGCGCGTGCCCGGCATCAGCGCCGTGTTCGACCGTGGCTTCGTCACGTACTCCGACGCGGCCAAGGTCGAGATCCTGGGCGTCGATCCCGATCTCATCCGTGCCCACGGCGCGGTCAGCGGTCCGGTCGCCGAAGCGATGGCGCGCGCGGCCGCCGAGCGAGCCGGTGCGACCTGCGCGGTCGCGGTGACCGGGATCGCCGGCCCGGGCGGGGGCAGCGACCTGAAACCCGTGGGTCTCGTGTGGTTCGCGACCTTCGCGCACGGCCGGGTTTCGAGCACCGAACGTCGCTTCGTGGTGCGCGACCGTGACCTGATCCGTGCGTTTGCCGCAAACACGGCCCTCGACCTCCTGCGGCGTGCTTTGGCGGGGTGACCCGCGCGATTCATTGACCCGAGGGAGGGGGACCCTTATGTTCTGCGGCCCTCGATCGCGCGCTACCCCGTGGTGTAATCGGTAACACAACAGGTTTTGGTCCTGTTATTCATGGTTCAAGTCCATGCGGGGTAACCACTCTGCGCCTGAGGGAGAGGGCCGGATCGAGAGGGCCCGAGCGCGCGCGTGCGTGGCGTCGCCGATGCGGGTCGTAGCGGACCGGCTTTCCAGGCACGTCGAGGGATGGCGCTCCCGTCCGCGACGAACGCGCGTCGATTCGCGCGAAGGCCCGATCCAGCGGAAGATTCCCAGGCGACCGCGCGTCGTACCACTCCCCGTCCAGGTCACGGCGCCTCAGCGCGACCAAGGAGATCTTCCATGCGCATACCCCTGTTCGTTCTGGCTCTCGTCGCTTGTTCCCTGTCCACGCGAGCGCAAGGTCTCGTGCAGCTCGCGTTCGAAGGTGAGATCGAGCCGACCGGCGGAGCGCGCGTCGAATCGGACATCACGTTCGTCGACAGGAGCACGGGCCGGCCGCAGACGGTCTCGCTCGCACTCTTGTTGGGAGAACGCACGAGCGCCGTCGATTTTGCGGGGCTTCTCGCGCGCCGTCTCGAGCAGGCCGGAGCGCACGTCATCTTCAGCGGCTCGACGGCGCCGACGCGCGGGCCGGCGAACCTCTTCGTCGAGGACGTCACGTCGGTCGGTCTGCGCCTCGGTCGCGGGCTGAACGCGGCGATCACGCTGTGCGAGGACCGGCCGGGGAGCATCAAGCTCGCACCGGGGCTCGAAGCTCCGCTCGGCGCGTCGCTCTTCGTCCTGGCGCAGACGATGGAGGCGCACTCGCATCAACCCGGACGCCTGACGCTCGACATGAAGCTCGCCGACCGCGCTGACTCGACCGACGTCGGCACGCAGATGGTCAAGACGTCGATCGACAAGGGTTGGTTCAGCGAGCTCGACGGGCACGAGACGTGGCGTCCGGGTCCGACGACCGACAACGGCAACGTGACGTCGTGCAGCCTGAACTTGCGCTCGAACGCCGACTGGCGGATCGACGTGACGCTGGCACCGCGTATGACGCAGCGGTGAGCCGGCACTGCGGCGAGCCGCGCGGCGCGGCGAGCGAAGCCGCCGCCAGCATGATCAGCACGTCCTGCCGGCACGAGTGTCCTAGATCGGAAGTACGTTGACGAATTCGGGGCATCTGCGGCTCCCTGGCTGCGTTGACGCTCCTCCGAGTGTCGCCGAGAACACGCGTCGTCGCGTCGCCTTGCCAGGAAATCGCAGTCGCCCCCAATTCGTGAACGTACTTGCGATCCAGCCCACCAGCCCCCCTCAAAGTCCCGCTCCTGCCCGCCGAACCGCAGTGCGTCTTGCCCTTCAGCGCGCCGCGACGAACTTGGCGTCGACGTAGCGCGCGCCCAATTCGCGGGCGGACACGCGCTCGCTCTCGACGGGGACAGTGGTCTCGAGCCTCATCTCGAACGCACGCTCGAAGCTCGAGCGCAGGGCTTGCGCGACGGTATGCACGTCGAGCGCGGGCACGATCTCCTTCAGCGTCGCGATCTTGCCTTCGAGCGGCGAACTGCCGAGCTTGATCGAGCCGTGGTGCAGCACGCGACCCTTCGAGCGGCGTTGTGCGGAGCCGACGCCCTTGCGCCACGCGCCTTCCTTGTCGGCCCACGCGATGTCGAGCGGCGTCGAGTGGTGGAAGCACATGCCGGTCGCGTCGACATCCGACGCGAGCGTGCGATCACCACGCAATTCCGACATCACGCCGATCTCAGCCAACGCGGCGCGGATCGCGTCGTGCACGCGCACGTACGAGGGCGCGATCGGGCCGGCGTACAGCCGATGGGACTGTGGCGCGCTGATCGAGAACGTCAGCTCGTTCGCATGGTGGATCGCTCCGCCGCCCGTGATGCGCCGCACGACTTTTCGCGCGCGCTCGTGACCCGGAACTTCGGCGAGCTTTTGGAAGTAGCCGAGCGACAGGGTCTCCGGCCGCCACGTGTAGAAGCGCACCGTCGGCGGGGCTTCTTCTGAAAGAAGCAGCGCTTCGTCGAGCCCCATGTTGAACGCGGGCTCGGCACCCCACGTCGTGATCAAGCGCCACGTTTCGCTCATGCAGCACCGCCGATACGGAGTAGGACCGCATCGCAGTCGGCCGAACGCACCCTCACCGCGTTCGATGCGCCGGCGAATGTGCGCACGCGACGCATGCTCGCTACTTGTACGCCTCGGGCGGCGGGCACGAGCACATCAGGTTGCGATCGCCCCATGCGTTGTCGATGCGCGCGGTCGTCGGCCAGAACTTGCGCTCGCGCGTCCAGGCTGCGGGGAACGCGGCTTCTTCGCGCGAGTAGGGATGGTTCCACTCCGTCGCGCACACGACGTCCATCGTGTGCGGCGCGTTCTTGAGCGGGTTGTCCTTCGCGTCGATGGCACCGGTCTCGACGCGCTTTGCTTCGGCTCGGATCGAGATCATCGCTTCGCAGAAACGATCGAGCTCAGCCAGAGACTCGCTCTCGGTCGGCTCGATCATCAGCGTGCCCGCGACGGGGAAGCTCATCGTCGGCGCGTGGAACCCGTAGTCCATCAGCCGCTTGGCGATGTCCTCGACCTCGACGCCGCCGGCCTTCAACGGCCTGCAGTCGATGATGCACTCGTGCGCGACGAGGCCGAAGGCGCCCGTGTAGAGGATCGGGTAGTGGGGCGACAGGCGCTTCGCGACGTAGTTCGCATTGAGGATCGCAGTCTGCGTCGCCTTCTTGAGCCCGTCGGGGCCCATCATCGCGATGTACATCCACGAGATCGGCAGGATCGACGCGCTGCCCCACGGCGCCGACGAGATCGCGCCGATCGCGTGCGCGCCACCGGTCTTGATGAGCGGATTGCCCGGCAGGAACGCAGCAAGGTGCTGCGCGACGCCGATCGGGCCCATGCCCGGACCGCCGCCGCCGTGCGGGATGCAGAAAGTCTTGTGCAGGTTGAGGTGGCACACGTCCGCGCCGATGTCGCCCGGTCGCGTGAGCCCGACCTGCGCGTTCATGTTCGCGCCGTCCATGTACACCTGTCCGCCGTGCGCGTGCACGAGGGAGCAGATCTCCTTGACCGTCGCTTCGAACACGCCGTGCGTGCTCGGGTACGTGATCATCAACGCGGCGAGGTCCTGCTTGTGCGCTTCGACTTGGCGCTTCAGGTCGTCCATGTCGACGTTGCCGTGATCATCGCAGTCGACGACGACGACCTTCATGCCGGCCATGATCGCGCTCGCCGGGTTCGTGCCGTGCGCGGAGTGGGGGATCAAGCAAACATCACGCTGCTTTTGCCCGCGTTCGCGGTGGTACGCGCGGATCACTTGAAGGCCGGCATACTCGCCCGCGGATCCGGCGTTGGGCTGCAGCGACACGGCGTGGAACCCGGTGATCTCCGCGAGCCACGTCTCGAGATCGGTGAAGAGCTGCTTGTAGCCCGTCGCCTGCGCCGGCGGCGCGAACGGATGGATGCGTCCGAACCCGGGCAGCGTGATCGGCAGCATCTCGGCTGCCGCATTCAATTTCATCGTGCACGAGCCGAGCGGGATCATCGACGTCGTCAACGACAGGTCGCGCCCCGCCAGCATCTGCAAGTAGCGCATCATCTCCGACTCGGAGTGGTGCGTGTTGAAAACGGGGTGCTCGAGGTAGGGCGTCGCGCGCGAGAGGTCGCCGAACTCGAGCGGCTTGGTCTCGCGCCCGAGCGCTTCGACGTCGGAGGCTTCGAGCTTGCGCCCGGTGAAGATCGAC
This sequence comes from Planctomycetota bacterium, assembly GCA_038330085.1. Taxonomy (GTDB): domain Bacteria; phylum Planctomycetota; class UBA1135; order UBA1135; genus JAEUIA01. The sequence goes on from JBBQNP010000097.1 coordinate 12,971, forward strand.
AGCAGCTCCGCGACGTCGCGCGCGGAAACCGTCTCGTCCAGCGCGATGCCGACCCCGTCGTCGTACGCGCGCAGGTTGATGCGGCGCGATTCGGCGGCTGCGCGCACGCGCGCGATCTCCGCCGCCGACATGTCGACGCGCAACGTGTCGAAGAACAAGCCCGGTCGCACGCGCTTGTTCTCGCGGCGCAGTCCCTCCGCGAGCACAGCTGTGAGATGGTGGACGCGCTGCGCGATGCGCCGCAGCCCGTGCGGTCCGTGGTACACGCCGTACGCGCCGGCGATCACCGCGAGGAGCACCTGCGCCGTGCAGATGTTGCTCGTGGCCTTCTCGCGGCGGATGTGCTGTTCGCGCGTCTGCAGCGCGAGCCGCAGCGCGCGCTTGCCGCGCTTGTCGACCGACACGCCGACCAATCGACCGGGCAGGCTGCGCTTGAACGCGTCCTTGGTTGCGAAGTACGCCGCGTGCGGACCGCCGTAGCCGAGCGGGACGCCGAAGCGCTGCGAGTTCCCGACCGCAATGTCGGCGCCCATGTGCCCCGGCGATTCGAGCAGGCACAGCGCGAGCAGGTCCGCCGCCACCGTCACCGTCGCGCCCGACTCGTGAGCGCGTGCGCAGAAGCCGTGGAAGTCGCGCACGACGCCGTCGGTCGAGGGGTACTGCACCAGCGCCCCGAAGACCTTCACAGCCTTGAAGTCGAACGTCATCGGGTCACCGACGATGATCTCGATGTCGAGAGGCAGCGCGCGCTGTCTCACGACGTCGATCGTCTGCGGGTGGCAGTCCGCAGCAATGAAGAACGCGTGCACCGACTTGTCCTTGGCCACGTCGAGCGCGAGCGACATGGCTTCGGCAGCGGCCGTCCCCTCGTCGAGCATCGACGCGTTCGCGATCTCCATGCCGGTGAGGTCGCGCACCATCGTCTGGAAGTTGAGCAGCGCTTCGAGACGACCTTGGCTGATTTCGGGCTGATAGGGCGTGTACTGCGTGTACCAGTTCGGGTTCTCGAGAACGTTGCGCTGCACGACTGGCGGCATCACGCAATCGTGATAGCCCAGGCCCAGGTACGAGCGCCAAACCTGGTTCTGCGCCGCGAGTGCCGCAACTTCAGCCAGCGCGTCACGCTCGCTGCGCGCTGCCGGCGTCGTCAGCGCACGTTGCATCCGAATGTCGGGCGGCACCGCTGCATCCGTCAGCGCGTCGAGCGTCTTGTACCCCAGCGCGGACAGCATGTGCGCCGTCTCGCGCTCGTCCGGCCCGATGTGGCGCGTCTCGAAACGATCCTGCGGGAACAGCGCCTGTGAGAGAACACCGTGCTGGTGCTTGTCTTGAGCCATGTCTTTGGATGCGGTGCGCACTGCGCCGGTGTCGGGATCGATCGTCTGCGTCATGGGGCCCTGCATATGGGACGAATCTGTGACGAACTCGCGCGCCTTCCGCTCAGTGCTTTGCGCCGGCCAAAAACGCTTCGTACGCCTTCACGTCCATGAGCTTGTCCAGGCTCTTCGCGTCGGGCTTGATGCGTACCAGCCAGCCTTCCTTCCACGGATCCTTCGAGAGCACCTCGAGGTGCTCCTCGATCGACGTGTTGATCTCGACGACCTCGCCCGCGACCGGCGAGTTCAGGTCGGCCACGGCTTTCACCGACTCGATCTCGCCGAACGTCTCGCCCGCCTTGAGGACGCGGCCGATCTCGGGCAGGTCGCAGTACACGAGGTCGCCCTCGTTGCCGCTCGAGAGCTCGCGTACGGCGAAATCGGTGATGCCGATGATCATCGTGTCGCCGTCGGGCTTGATCCACTCGTGCGTCTCCGCGTAGCGGCGGTCGTCGGGGCGCATCATCTTCGGTCGCGTGGTTTCGGCCATGTTCGCTGTGCTCCTGTGATGGGGATGGAGTGTTTCGTGCAGATTGCAGAAGAGCGCGGTCGTGACGAATGAGCGTCGCCATTCACCGCACCTGGTTCACTTGCGTGTGCGTGAGAAGAAGGGCAGCGCGCAGAACGTCGCCGCCTGGCGCTTGCCTTTGATGTCGATCTCGACGGGATCGCCGGGTTTTCCGTGTCCAACCGGCACGTACCCAGTGCCGATGTTCGCGCCGATCGTGGGGGAGACGGAGCCCGAGACGATTTCGCCCAGGCGCTCGCCGCCGGCCTGTTTGGGAGCGGATCCGGCAGCGGATCCGCCCACAGAATAGAGCTCGTAGCCCTGGCGCGGAACGCGCGGACCGTCCGTGCGCACGCCGACGAGGCGGCGCGTCTTCTTCGCTGCGATCTTCTCGAGCGCGTCGCGGCCGATCCAGTCGCCCTTCTCGGGCTTGAACGACACGCCGAAGTCGAGCCCGGCTTCGATCGGGTTGTGCGTCGCGTCGATCTCGTGTCCGTAGAGCGGCATGCCCGCCTCGAGGCGCAGCGTGTCGCGCGCTGCGAGACCGATCGGCTTCAAACCGAGCTTCGTCCCGTGCGCGAGGCACTCGTTCCACACGCGCACCGCATCGTCTTTCGGGATGTACAGCTCGAAGCCGTCCTCGCCCGTGTACCCCGTGCCGATGTTCGCGCCGATCGTGGGGGACACGGAGCCGGAGACGATCTCGCCCAGCTTCTCGTCGCTACCCACCGCGTAGAGCTCGTAGCCCTGGCGCGGAACGCGCGGACCGTCCGTGCGCACGCCGACGAGGTGGCGCGTCTTGTTGTGCGCGATCTTCTCGAGCGCATCGCGGCCGATCCAGTCGCCCTTCTCGGGCTTGAACGACACGCCGAACTCGAGCCCCGCTTCGATCGGGTTGTGCGTCGCGTCGATCTCGTGTCCGTAGAGCGGCATGCCGGCCTCGAGGCGCAGCGTGTCGCGCGCGGCGAGACCGATCGGCTTCAACCCGAGCTTCGTCCCGTGCGCGAGGCACTCGTTCCACACGCGCACCGCATCGTCTTTGGGGATGTACAGCTCGAAGCCGTCCTCGCCCGTGTACCCCGTGCGCGACACGCGCATGTTCGGGATGTCCGCGACGGTGCCGTAGCCGAACTTGTAGTAGCCGATCGACGCGAGGTCGAGATCGCGCGTCATCTCCTGCAACGTCGCCTGGCTCGCTTGTCCCTGCAGCGCGATCATCGCCAGCTCTTCGGTCTGGTCCTGGATGACGACTTCGAACCCGCGCGCGTGATGGCGCATCCAGGCCAGGTCCTCGTCCGTGTTCGACGCATTCACCACGAGGAAGACTTCGTCCGCGCTGCGGTACACGAGCAGATCGTCGATCGGGTTCCCGTCCGCGCGGCAGAAGAGCGTGTAGCGAATCGCGCCGAGCGGGATCTTCGCCACGAAGTTCGTGCAGATCGTGTCGAGGAAGCGCTCGCGGTCTTTGCCGCTCACGCACACGCGACCCATGTGCGAGAGATCGAACAACCCCGCCTTCGTGCGCACGGTCGTGACCTCTTCGAGGATCGGCCCGTACTGCACCGGCATCTGCCAGCCGCCGAACTCGACCATGCGGGCGCCGAGCTTCTCGTGCACGTCGTGGAGCGGTGTCAGCTTCATGGTGTGGGTTCGGTGACGACGCGGGAGGATCGGCGGAGAGGTGGGTAGTGGCAGACAGGCGCTGACTGGAAGAACTGCGCCCTGGAAAACGACA
>JBBQNP010000098.1:0-16559 GCA_038330085.1 Planctomycetota bacterium
ATCGACGGCGAGGACGCGAAGGACTTCGACGACGCGATCTCCATCGAGGACCTTGGTGACGGTGCCGTCGAGATCGGCGTGCACATCGCGGACGTTGCGCACTACGTGCGGCCGGGGACGGCGCTCGACGACGAAGCGCTCGCGCGCGCGACCAGCGTGTACGTCGCAGACCAGGTCATCCCCATGCTGCCCGAGGGCTTGAGCAACCACCTGTGCTCGCTCGTCGGCGAGCGCGATCGGTTGGCGTACTCGGTGTTCATGCAGTTCGACAAGAAGGGTGTCCGCACGAGCGCGCGCGTCGCGAAGTCGGTGATCAAGAGCGTGCGCCGCAACACCTACAAAGAAGTGCAGGAGTTCCTCGACGGCGTCGACAACGCGGCGACGAACGAAATCCGGGCACGCGGCATGGGCCCTTCGCTCGAGATGTTCAGCGCGTGGACGAAGCGCCAGCAGGCGATCCGCGATGCCAAGGGCTCGCTGCGCATGGCTTCGACCGAGAAGAAGTTCGTCTTCGACGCGCAGCACGAGCCTGTGAAGGTGATCGATGCGCCGCGCTACTTCTCGATGACGCTGATCGAGGAGACCGCGCTCGCCGCGAACCAGGCCGTGGGTGATCTGTTCCACACGAAGGGACTGCCCGCGATCTACCGCGTGCACCCCGAGAAGGATCCCGAAGAGATCGAAGCCGTCGCGAAGAGCCTCGAGGACCACGGCATTCGCATCCCGAAGAAGGACCGGTTGACCGGGCGCGACATCGCGCGGCTGATCCTGCAGGCGCGCAAGAAGCCCAACTCCGAGGCGTTGATCCAGCGCATCATGGGTTTGATCGAGCGCGCGGTGTACGAGGTGCACGATCACGAGGACGTGGCCACGCACTTCGGATTGGCGCGCAAGGCCTACCTGCACTTCACGTCGCCGATCCGCCGCTATCCGGATCTGATCGTGCACCGCTGGTTGTGGGCAGTGGAAAGCCGCCCGGACCAAGCCGCTGTCGAGCTCAAGGCGGCAGATCTTCTGGAGGACATGAACGCGACCGCGCAGCACTGCTCGATGCAGGCCGAGATCGCCGAGATGTGCGAGCACACGATCTTCGACCTCAAGGTCTGCCAGTACATGGAGAAGTACATCGGCCAGAAGCTCTCCGCGAAGGTCTTGCGCGTGATGCCGCCGGGCATGGAAATCAAGCTCGTCGACCACAACATCACCGCGTTCCTGCCCTCACGCGCGATCGGCGACAAGGTCGACATCAAGGGCCCGACGATGACGATCAAGGCGGGCCGCAAGGCGCTTTCGTTTACCGAGGGGCACCCGATTTCCGTGCGCGTCAAGGACGTCGACTTCGTGCGCCTGCAAGTGATGCTGGAGTTGGCTTGAGCGAAATGGCCTCATCCGGGCGGTTGCCTGCCCCGGATGGACCGATGATCGAGGAAAGAGCATGTATACGACCGCGCTGATGCTGCACGGATTGCTGCGCTGGGTGGCCCTGCTGGTCGTGCTCTACGCGTTCGTGCGCGCGCTGTCGGGTTGGATGAACGACCGTCCGCGCAACACGCTCGACAAGATGGCGGCGATGATCGCGCTGATCACGGTCGACGTGCAGCTCTTGATCGGCCTCTTGCTGTACTTCGTGTGGAGCCCCGTGACGAAGAACGCGCGCGAGAACATGTCGGCCGCGATGCACAACCCCGAGCTGCGCTTCTTCGCGGTCGAGCACGCAGCCTCGATGCTGATCGCAGTGGCACTCGTGCACATCGGCAAGATCCTGGCGAACAAATCGAAGGCCCCACGCTCGCAGCACGGGCGCGCGATGATCTGCTTCGGCTTGGCGCTGGTCCTGATGGTGTGGATGACGCCGTGGCCGATGTCGCACGTGCCGCGGCCGTGGTTCCGGACGTAGGCGCGCCGATCGAGCGGAGGCGTCGGCAGATTCCGTGGTTCGTGCGCGACTTCGTTCGCGCGGCGTTCGCGGGTCTGGCGCTCGGCACGGTCGGGACCTTGGTTGCGCGCTGGACGTTTTTCGGCGACGTGATCGGGAGCTTTCGCTGGCAGTCAGGCTGGTGCGGCGTCGCGATCACCGTTGCGCTCGCCCTGTGCCGCATGCGCGTGCTCGCGGTGCTCGCCGCGATCGCGAGCGTGTACCTGCTTGCGCCGGTCGTCGGTCCGAGCCTGTCGAGTCGCGACACGGTCGTGACGGGTGACACGTTCCGCGTCGAGACCGCCAACTACTTCTTCGGGAACAACGCCGTCGACGAGCTGCGCGTGTGGATCCGCCACGATCCGCCCGACGTGCTCGCGGTGCAGGAGCTGTCGCACTCGTGGATCGAGGACCTGGAGGACTTGAGCGGCGTGTATCCGACGCAGCTCGTCTACCCCGAGACGTTGCGCGAGTGGCACGACGTCGGTTTCGGCATCGCGCTGTTCACGCGCCTGCCGGTCGTCTCGAGCCGCGTGGTCTGGTTGCGACCGGACTGCCTGCCGATGCTCGAGATGGTCGTGCGCGTCGGCGACCACGAGGTGACGGTGCGCACGATGCACCCGCCCTCTCCGCAGATCCTGAGGGAGTGGGAGCTGCGCAACGAAATGCTCGCGAGTGCCGGCCGCGACCTCGAATGGGGTCCCGACTGCGTGCTGATGGCCGACTTCAACACGAGCTCGGGCTCGCCGTTCTTCAGTGACATCCTCGCGAGCACCGGCTTGCGCGATTCACGCCGCGGCTGGGGCCGACTCCCCACGTGGAAAACCGCGTGGCCGATCCGCGGTTTGTGGGTCGACATCGATCACATTCTGGTCGGCAGCTCGGTGTCCGTGCTCGAGCGCGACACGGCCGTGATCCCCGGCAGCGATCACATCGCAGCGCGCGCAACGCTTGTCATTCCGAAGCGTTGACTTGCCGGCCCGTGCCGTGTCGGAAGCGCACTGCAACCGCACAGAGTCGGGCAAGCGTGTTGCGGGATCTCTTCCGGTGTAGCATCGAGACCATGTCGATCCCGATCCTCTTGCTGCTCTCGTGCCTGACCCCCGCGCAGGTTCCATCGGCGGAGAAGCTCCCGATTCAGATCCTCTACGCCGGCAACGCGGACACGCCCTACAGCGCCGCATGGGAAAAGTTCCTCGGCGACCACGCGGCGCGCGTGAAATTCATTTCGGGCAACGCATTGAAACGCGAAGACCTCGCCGGCTTCGACCTGCTCGTCGTGGATGGCGAGGTCGAGTCGCACGACGCGGGCAGTCAGCTCAAGCTGAAGAACGAGAAGATCAAGCTCACGCTCGACGACCTGCAGGGTTTCCCAGTCGTGCTGATGGGCGGACAAGGCGGATTCCTCTCGGACGATTTGAAGATCAAGACGAGCTGGCACGCGGGCTGACTGTGCCTCTCGAACCGGGCCGTCGTGTTGCGGCCCGAACACGAACTCTTCCATAAGCCCTTCCCCGTCGCGTTCACGATCGAGAACACGCCGACGCCCGACAACTTCAAGAAGTGGAAGCCGACCGTGGGCGACACGGTGCCCACGTTCAAAGTGTTCGGGTCGTACGACGAGAAGACGGACGAGCCCGGGCTCGTCACGAGCGACATGGGGTTCGAAAACGTGCCCGATGCCGAGCGCATCCTGGGCGGAATCAACATGAAGGGGCCCGAGTACGCCGCGATCGCGCGTCACGGCTCGTTCGTGATGTTCGGGTTCCATGGTCTGCCCGATCGGTTCACCGACGAGGGTCGCAAGCTCTACCTGAACACGCTGTCGTACGCCGTCGCGCACAAGGCGGCGCTCGTGGAGTCGTTGCGGTTGCGACCTTCGCGCACGGATCTGCTCGAGACCTTGACGACGTTCATGGCGCTGTATCCGGAAGCGGAACACATGCGCGTCGTGGAGCGCGGGTATGCGGGCGAGCCGATACCTGCGGCGGTCCTCACGGATCCGGCCGCGGCGCAAAAGTGGTACGCCGAGCGCGCGCCGTTCCTGCATCCCGCCGACGACGGTGCGAACTGGAGCACGAGCTACCAGCTCGCGACCGATGCGCAGTGCAAGGAGATCGGTCTGGCGAACGACTCCATAGTGTTCCTCGACGCGCTCGCCGCGCGGCTCGCGAAGGACGCGCACGATCCGCTCGCGAACGCGCTGCTCGCGCGCTACGTGCCCGAGGTCGAGCCGTCGCAGTTCGGCGCGTGGCTCAAAGAGAATCGCGACAAGCTCTACTTCACCGAAACCGGCGGCTGGGTCTGGCGCGTGAAGGGCAAGCCCGTGAAGAGCCCCGTGTTGCGCAATGCGACACCTGCTGCAGCCGACGATCCGGTCACCGTGAAGGCCGAGACGAAGGACACGACGCTCGTGATCACGCTGCGCGTGCGCGACGGCTGGCACGTGTACTCGCCGAAGACGACCGAGGGCAAGCCAGTGAGCGTCGCGATCGCAGAAGGCTCGGCGTTCGAGGCCACCGGTGCGCCTGAGTTCGAGGACGATGACGCCGGGACGTTGAGCGGCTACGTCGAGGTCAAGCTCCCGATCCGTCGCGTCGCGAAGGGCGATGCGTTGATCGTGGACGTGACGTACACGGTGTGCGACGCCAAGGCGTGCAAGCCGACGAAGACCGTGCGGCTCTCGCGCTAGCGTCCTTGATCACGTGCGCACGCTCTGACGCAGCGGGCTGTGTCCGAATCGCGCGGGTTTTGGTAGACGTGTGCGCCCCAACGCGCCCGTGGCCCAATGGATAAGGCATCGGTCTTCGGAACCGACGATTGCAGGTTCGAGTCCTGCCGGGCGCGCCAATCCGAGACGGGACGCTAGGAACGTTTGACCGGGATCTCCGCGGGATCGTGCCAGCGATCCTCTCCCGCGATCACGTCGTTCGCTTCTTCCGGTCCCCAGGTCCCGACGTCGTACTCGATCGGCGGAGGCAAGCCGGTGAGCACCGGTGCGACGATGCACCACTGGGCTTCGACCGTGTCCTCGCGCGCGAACAACGTCGCGTCACCCTTCAGCGCGTCGCCGAGCAAGCGCTCGTAGGCGTCCATCTCGTCGCTCTCACCTTGCATGGCGAGGAGCTCGACGGGCTTGCCGCTCATCGATTCACCCGGCACCTTCGAGCGCACGCCGAGTGCCGCCGACACGTCCGGTCCGAGACGGAAGCGCACGTAGTTCGGGGTGTCGACCTTTTCGCCGAACACGGACGAAGGCGGCGGCTTGAACTCGACGATCACCTCTGTGCACGTGACCGGCAGGTCCTTGCCGGCGCGGATGTAGAAGGGCACTCCGTTCCAACGCCAGTTGTCGATGTGCAACTTCACCGCGGCGAAGGTCTCGACCTGTGAATCCGCAGCGACGCCGGGTTCCTTGCGATACCCGCGGAACTGCCCGCGCACGACGCTCGCCGGATCGAGTGGCACGATCGCGTTCAACACGCGCGTCTTCTCGTCACGCATCGTCTCGAGGTTGCCGCTCGAAGGCGCTTCCATCGCGAGGATCGCCGTCACCTGCAACAGGTGGTTGACGACGACGTCGCGGATCGCGCCGGTCTGATCGTAGAAGCTGCCGCGGCCCGCGATGCCGAAGGACTCGGCCATCGTGATCTGCACGTTGTCGATGTAGTTGCGATTCCAGATCGGCTCGAAGAACGCGTTCGCGAAGCGGAAGTAGAGCAGGTTTTGCACCGGCTCCTTCCCGAGGTAATGGTCGATGCGGAAGATCGACTCCTCGGGAAACACGGCGAGCAGCGCACGGTTGAGCGCTTGCGCCGACGCAAGATCGTGACCGAACGGTTTCTCGGCGACCGCGCGTCCACCGCGCGCGCAACCAGACTTGCCAAGCTCGGCGACGACGGTCGCGAACAAGCTCGGCGGGATCGCCAGATAGTGGAGTGGACGTTTCGCGTCGCCCAACTCGCTGCGCAAGCGCTCGAACGTGGAAGGATCCGCGTAGTCGCCGTCGATGTAGTGGAGCAACGACGAGAGCTTCTCGAACGCCGCCGCGTCCACCCCGCTGTGCGTCTTCAAACTGTCCTTCGCGCGCGCGCGCAGTTGATCGAGGTTCCACCCCGCCTTCGCGACGCCGATGATCGGCACGTCGAGATGACCGCGCTTCACGAGCGACTGCAGCGCGGGGAACACCTTCTTGTACGCGAGGTCGCCCGTCGCTCCGAAGAACACCAGTGCGTCGGCTTGGTCGGCCATCACGCCTTCTTCTCGTGGTGCCCGCCGAACTGGAACCGCAGCGCGCACAGGAGCTTGTTGGCGAAGTCCTCTTCGCCGCGCGAGGCGAAGCGCTGCGTCAGCGCGGCGCTCAACACGGGCGCCGGAACGCCTTCGTCGATCGCGGCTTTGAGCGTCCAGCGTCCTTCGCCCGAGTCGGACACGCGCCCTTCGAACTCCGCGAGGTCGGGGCTCTCCTTCAACGCGACCGCCGCGAGATCGAGCAGCCACGAGCCGATGACGCTGCCGTGCCGCCACGCTTCGACGATGTCGGGCAGATTGAGGTCGTACTGGTATCGCTCCGGGTTGCGCAGCGGCGTGGTCTCCGCGTCGACGGTGCGCTCGACCTTGCCCGCGTTCGCGTGACGCAGGATGTTCAAGCCTTCGCCATACGCCGCCATGATCCCGTACTCGATGCCGTTGTGGACCATCTTGACGAAGTGTCCCGCGCCCGACGGACCGCAGTGGATGTAGCCGCGCTCGGGCGCCGTGGCGTCCTTACGCTTCGACCCATCGTCGAGCCCCGGTGCGAGCGCGGCGAAGATCGGATCGAGGCGCTTCACGATCGCCGTCTCGCCGCCGATCATCTGGCAGTAACCGCGCTCGAGCCCGAAGACGCCGCCCGACGTGCCCACATCGACGTAGTGGATGCCAAGCTTCTCGAGCTGCGCCGCCCGCGCGATGTCGTCGTGGTAGTACGAGTTGCCGCCGTCGATGACGACGTCGTCCTTCGCGAGCAGCGCTGTGAGGTCCTTCAACGTCCGATCGACGACCGCGGCTGGGACCATGATCCAGATCGCGCGCGGTTTCTCGAGCTTGGCGACGAAGTCCGTGAGCGAACGCGTCGCCACAGCACCTGCCTTCGCCAGCTCGACACCCGGCTCCGGGTGGATGTCGTACACGACGCATTCGTGTCCCGCAGCGAGGAGTCGTCGCACCATGTTCGAGCCCATGCGCCCCAGACCGATCATGCCAAGCTTCATGCGCAATCCCTTTCGTGACGTGCAACTCGACCGTCGCTGAGGTGGATTGTGCGCCGAATCGAGTCGGGTGCCTCACGAGAAGAAGAAACTCCATCGAGACCTGGTGGGAGTGCGTGCCGCAAGCGCTCGATCTCAGGCCGGCTCGTGCCGCGATCACAAAGCGATATTGCGGTCGCACGCTGCGCTCAGGGCGTGCGCACCACGAGCAGACGGATCTCGGTCATGTCCTCGATCGCGAAGCGCAGTCCCTCGCGGCCGAACCCACTGTCCTTCACGCCGCCGTACGGCATGTGGTCAACGCGGAAGCTCGGTGAATCGCCGATGATCACGCCGCCGACCTCCAAGCGATCGAACGCGCGCATCGCCTTGTAGAGATCGCGCGTGAACACGCCCGCCTGCAGGCCGAACGCGCTCGCGTTCACCTCGTCGAGCGCGGCATCGAAGTCGTCGAAGCGCGAGAGCACCGCGACGGGTCCGAACGCTTCCTTGCAGACGATGTCCTCGTCGTGCGGCACGTCCTCGAGCACGGTCGCATCGAGCAGCGCACCCTTGCGATGTCCGCCGCACAAGACCTTCGCACCGTGGGACTTCGCCGAAGCGATCCAGGACTCGAGACGCTTTGCATCGCCCTCCGTGATCAACGGCCCGAGAGACGTGTCCTCGTCGCGCGGGTTCCCGACCTTCAGCGCCTTCGCTGCGGCGACGAAGCGCACGCGGAACTCGTCGTACACGCTCGTGTGCACGAGGATGCGCTGTGCTTTGATGCAGCTCTGACCCGACTGGTAGAAGGCGCCGATGAGGATGCGCGCGACCGCGTCGTCGAGGTCCCAACCCTCGTCGACGATCACCGCCGCGTTCCCACCGAGCTCCAGCACGACCTTCTTCTTGCCGGCCTTGCGCTTCAGCTCCCAGCCGACCTCGGGCGAGCCGGTGAACGAGAGCAGCTTGAAGCGCTCGTCCGTCGTGAACGCGCCGGCCGCGTCGCGCGCGCACGGCAGGATCGAGAACGCGCCCTTCGGCAGCTTCGTCTCGGCCAGCACTTCGCCGATCAGGAGTGCTCCGATCGGAGTTGCACTCGCCGGTTTGAGCACGAACGGACACCCTGCCGCGATCGCGGGCGCGACCTTGTGCGCGGCGAGGTTGAGGGGGAAGTTGAACGGGGAGATGAACGAGCACGGACCGATCGGCACGCGCTTCCACAGGCCAGTGTAGTTCTTCGCGCGCGCGCTGACGTCCATCGGCAGGACCTCGCCGCGGATGCGCGTGGCTTCCTCGGCCCCGATGCGGAACGTGTCGACGAGGCGCGTGACCTCGCCGCGCGCGTCGCGGATCGGCTTGCCGGCTTCGATGCACAGCGACAGGGCCAGCTCCTCTGCGCGCTCCTCGAAACGCTGTGCGCAATGCGCGAGCACGTCGCGCCGGTCGAACGCTGCCAGCGCCGCCATCGCTGGTGCGGCCTCGACCGACGCAGCGATCGCAGCGTCGATCGCCGCCGCATCCGCCAGCGGAACGCGCGTGGCGACTTCGCCCGTGAACTTGTCGCGCACCTCGAGGTCCTGGTTCGGCGACAACGGAGCGTTGGCGAGATAGTAGGGATAGGCCGGTCGAAGCACGCGCAGAGCTTGCACGGTTCGCGCTCGCGCGACAACCCGCCTTGACCTCGGGCGTTTGGCGACCACAATGCTGCCCCTCATGCGCGCCCATGCTTCGTGAACGGAAACGGTGCGCGTCCGTGAGACGCCCACGACCGTCGGTCAGCCGATGACCGGCCGGCCGTCGACCGCGAGACGGATGCGAGCGCCGCGATGAAGGCCCTCATCGTGACCCCCGCACCCAAAGGCTCGCTGGTCGGCAACCGCCACACGGCCCAACGCTACGCACGCATCCTGCGCGAAATAGGCGTCCGCGCCAGCGTGATCGAGCGCTGGGACGGGACGCCTTGCGATCTGCTCGTCGCGCTGCACGCGCGCAAGAGCGCCGCGTCGATCCGTCATTTCGCGCGCAAGCACCCGCTCGCGCCGCTCGTCGTCGTGCTGACGGGCACCGACCTGTACGAGGACACGACCGACGCGGAGCCCGTGCGCGAGTCGCTCGACCTCGCATCGCGCATCGTCGTGCTCCAACCCGAGGCGCTGGCGGCGCTCGACGAACGCTGGCGCGGGAAGACGCGCGCCGTCCTGCAGTCGGCCGATCGGGCGAGCGGAGAATCGCGCGCGCTCGAAGGCGTGTTCGAGATCGCCTCGGTGGGGCACATGCGCGGCGTGAAGGACCCGTTCCTCGCGGCCGAAGCGGTGAAGGAGCTGCCGAAGGAAACGCACGTGCGCGTCGCGCACGTCGGCCGCGCGCTCGACCGCGGCATGGAAGCCCGCGCCAAGCGCGAGAGCGAGCTGAGCCAGGGACGCTGGCGCTGGCTCGGCGAGCGCACGCACGGCGCCGTGTTGCATTTCCTCGCACGCACGCAGGGCTACGTGCAGACGTCCTACAACGAAGGCGGCTCGATCGCGCTCGCCGAAGCGATCGTCGCCCACAAGCCGATCGTGTGCACGCGCATCCCGGGTGCGATCGGCATGCTCGGGCCGAATCACGCGGGCTTCTTCGAGCCGGGTGACGCGCACGCGCTGGCAACGCTGCTCGAGCGCCTCGAGTCCGACGCGGAGTGGCGCGCCGAGCTCATCGCACGCAGCGTCGAGCTGGCCCCGCAGTTCTCGTTCGAGCGCGAGGTCGAAGCCTGGCGCTCGCTGCTCGCCGAGATGGGGCTCTGTCCGGAGCGTCCGCGTTTCCGATTGACCTCGTTCGCGCCGCGCATTCCCGCGGAGGACCTGGCCGAAGCCGTCCGCGCCGGATTCGCAGCGACTCCGAAGACGCTGCCCTGTCGCTTTTTCTACGACGCGGAGGGATCAGCGATCTTCGAGGAGATCTGCGCGTTGCCGGAGTACTACCTGACGCGCGCCGAGGACGAGATCCTCGCGCGTCACGCGGACGAGATCCTGTCGCTCGTGCCGCAAGGATCGCAGATCGTCGAGCTCGGCAGCGGCAGCGGCACGAAGACGCGCCACCTGATCGCGGCCGCGATCCGCCGCAACGGTCGCGCGCACTACCTGCCGATCGACATCTCGCGCTCCGCCCTCGAAGGCGCTGCGGTGTCGCTGCTGTCGGAGTTCGAAACCCTGCGCATCGACGCGGTCGAGGCCGAGTACCGCGAAGGCTTGGAGCGCCTCTCCACGCCGGGCCGTGCCCCGCGCCTCTACCTGTGGTTGGGCTCGAACGTCGGAAACTTCGACCGCGACGAGGCGGCGCATTTCCTGGGCGAACTGAGCGAGCACATGGAGTCCGATGACCGGCTCGTCCTCGGCGTCGATCGCAAGAAGCCGGAGGGGATCTTGGTTCCCGCCTACGATGACGCGCAGGGCGTCACGGCGCGCTTCAACCTGAACCTGCTCGAGCGCGTCGCGCGCGAGCTCGACGCGAGATTCGATCCGTCGTGTTTCCGTCACGTCGCCCTGTGGAACGACGCAGAGGGACGCATCGAGATGCACCTCGAGAGCCGCGTCGATCAGACCGTGCGCATCGAAAAGCTCGACCTCGACGTGAGCTTCGCGGAGGGGGAGCGCATCCACACCGAGAACTCGTACAAGTACGACGACGCCCAGATCGAGGAGCTCGCACGCGCTGCGGGGCTCTCGATGCGCCGCACGTTCACGGACGAGCAGAGCTTGTTCTCGACGTGCGTGCTCGCGCCGCGACTCGACCTGGGCTGACGCGCACCGAGCACGTGCGCTTCGCACGCACGTTCGTCCCGGCGAGGTGACCTTCGAAAACGAAGGCGCCCCCGGCGCGCACGTTGCGCGTCGGGGGCGAGAACCGAGCCGATCCCCATCCTGACAGCCGGCTCGGAGCACTGATGTCGCCGCGTTCTGCGGCGTGGCGTCGGCGCTCGTTCAGCGCCAGAGCTGTGTGCTCAGTACGCGCACGGGCGCACGAGCCAGAACCCTTCGACCCACACTTGTCGCGAGCACGTCTCGTAGCGGCCGGAAGTGCACACGTTGTTCCAGTAGCCCGGTTGCACGCACACGCGCGTCGCGCGGCCGCACGGGTCGTAGTGCCACTGGTAGACCGGCTCGACCCACACGCGCTCGACATGTCCGGCCACCCACACGCGATCTTGAACGACCTCGAAGTGACCGGGGACCCACTCGCGGTGCGTCGCGACCGGACGCGGGGCCGGGTATCCGTAACCGTTCCCGATGTGCACCGCGATCGAGCCCTTCTTGCCGTGGAACTGCACGCCGAATTCCGAGGCGTGGGCGCTGGGTGCGGTCGCGAAAGCGAGGACGACGGCAATCAAGGGAAGGGCTGCGAGGGTCTTCATGATGGTCTCCGTGCTTGGCCGCGGACGAAATTCGCCGGGCGACCGCGCGCCTTGGCGAAGCGCGTGCCGGAACGCGATGGCCCTCATGGCTGCGCGCAGAAGGGGATCACGGCGCGAGTGTCCACTCTCTGCGCGTCGAGAGTGGACAGGCGCGAAGGGCAGGAGGCGCTGATTTCAGGGGAGGTGACTGGCGCCGATCGCCGCGAATACCCGCTATCTGTGCCGGGCACCCTCACCGTCTGCGCTCAGCGCTCGCGCTTCTCGAGTGCAATCTCCGCGAACCCGGCCTGGTTCTTCGCTTCCTTGCCGATCGTGCGCCTCGTCACGCGGATCTCGAGGCGCGACACGCTGACCGTCTTCTCGAACGTGTACACCGTCGGCTCGAGCTCGTCGGGCACGAGATCGACGAGCGTCGGCTCCTTGTCGCGGTTGATGCGCACCGACACTTGCTCGATCTTGTCGAAGCGGCCGACTTCGTCCGGGCTGACGCAGGCGCTCGAGAGCACGAGTCGGTCGCAGGCCACGCCCTTTTGCACCTCGATCACGATCGAAGGCGACGCGTCGGCTTCTGCGCACAACCAGCGCGTCGACTGCACGCCGTCGCAAGCCTTCGCACCGACCTCGCTCGGAGCGTGATCGCTGCTCGTCGTGACGCTCGCGTGCGCGCCGACGAGCAGGTCGCGACTCTGCGCCGTCGTGGCCGCGATCATCCACGGCAGCAGCACCCCGTCCGAGGCCACGACGAGCGGCTTGGACTCGATCACTTCAACGGGCGCATCCACGAGCACCTCGGATCCGCTCGACTTGCGCACGTGGACGCGTGCCACGACCGTGTACTTGCCGGCGTGATCGAACGTGTGACGGATCGCGCCGACTGCATCGGTCCAGGGCGCGCTCGCATCGCAGGTCACGCTGCCGATGACCTTGCCGTCGCTCACGTACTCGATCGACTCGACGTGCATCCGAGGCGGCGTGCCCGCGCCGATGCGCGCGAGCACGTCCTTGGCGAACCCGCCGATCCACAGCGTGACCGTCGTCGTCCCGCTCGCGCGCAACCACACGGGCCCCGTTTCGTCGACCGGAGGCGGCTTGGTCTCTCCCGGACCTCCGGTGCGCACGGTCGGCCTCGAAGCGCGCTTGAGGAACAGGATCGCGAAGCACGTGTCGCCTTCGTCCTGGCTGCCGTGCCCGGGCACCAATCCGAACGCCGAGGGCACCGACCAACTCCCGTCGCCGTTCTGCTTCGAGAGCAGCCACTTCGCGCCTTCGAGGTACCAGCGGTGATGTCCCAGGTCGTCGATGCCGAGCAGCGTCCCGACCCGCTCCAGGCCGTAGATCGAATAGAACTGCCAGACCTTCGATCCGCCAACGTGATCATCCAGGTTGAAGTTGTTGTCGAGCCACGCGACGCCGAGCTGGATGGCGTGGAACGAGTCGGCCGCCATCTTGCCGCGCAGCCGCGGACCGAGCGCGTCGCGGCACATGCGCAGGACGCCGATGCCCGCGGCCGTCATCGACGCGCTCACCTCGCGCTCCTTCTGGTAGCGAAACCCCGCGATCGCGACGCGCGACGGCGCCGTCTTGTCGCCCTCGGACGGCGCAGCCACGTCGTGCGCGTCCTCTTGCAGGCCGAGCGTCGTCTCGAGGATCTGGATCCACACCTTGTCGGGCACTTCGAGCCCGACGTGATGCGCAGCGCGCATGCCGAGCGCGGCGTACTGCGTGTTCGACAAGTCCGGCGCGCTGCCGTACGTGAGCCAGTGCGCGAAGTCGTTCTCGTGGGACAGCGGGTAGCCCCACTGCCCGTGCTGATCCCAGTCGAGGAGGCGCGCGAGGCAGGCCTGGATGCGCGGCACGCGCGCGGGATCGGCGCAGGCTTCGAACGCCATCGCCATCAGGCCGGCCGAGTACGTCTCGGAGGGCACGATCGGATCGAGGTACGCGAGCGCGCGCACGAGCGCTGGATGATCGAGCGGGACGCCGGCGCGCAGGAGCGTGTACACCGACAGGGCCGTCTGTCCCGGCACGAAGCCGTACTGCATGTGGCGCCACGAGCCGTCGCGCATCTGCCTCGACAAGAGCCAGTCCACGCCGCGCTTGACCGCCGCATCGACCGGTTCGCGCAGAGATTCCGCTGCGGGATCGACGCTGGGTGGAGCGAGCTCGCCCTGCATCGCGAAACGGTAAAGGCGCACGAGCGCTTTTCCCGGCTCGATGCCCACGTGCCCGACACGCCGCTCGTCGACCGTGAGCTGGGCCACGGATTTTCCGTTGATCGTGATCGAGAGGCTGGTGGCGGTGCGGCGCACGCTGCAGTCGAAGCGACCACCTTCGGTGACGAACGCGCGTGCGTCGCCCAGCGCAGTGCTCTTGCCGGCGAGCGCATTCCCCCCGAAGAAGGGACCCTGTCCCGTGAGCGCGCCGCCTTCGCCGTCGAGGACGAATCGACTGTCACCCAGAACGATCGCAGCACCGCTCGCGCCCAGGTTGGACAAGCTCGCGCGCACGTCGACCTGGAAGTTGCCCGCGCCCAACTCGTCGCGTGCGAAGAGGCTGCTGCCCGAGCCTTCGACCCATTCGCGCGCGCGCTCCCACGCGGCTCCGTCGTAGGTGACGTTCGTGGTCTTGCGGCCGTCGACGTACACGACGGAGGCCGACTGCACCACGATCGGCATCGCGCTCACGCCGAAGCACGCGAGCGCGCACGCGCACGCTGCCCGTCCGAGGGTTCCGACATGCGCTATCACGGCCCGACAGCCTACGCGAGGCCAGCTCTCGTGCACGCCCTGCCTTGTGCATCGTGACGATGGGCGAATCCCCCTGCACCCTGGCCGAGAGGCAAGGTAGTCTCAAGGATGGAGTTTTCGTTCCGGTCTCTCTCTCACTCTCTCTCTCCACCTCTCTCGGGAGCTTCGAACCCATGCAGCGCATCTTTTCAGTCGCCCAAGTGATCCTGGGCTCCGCCGTGCTCACCGCCGGCGCCTTCGCCCAAGGCGGGGACAACTGTGCATCGCCCACCGCCATCTCGGGCCCGGGCACGTTCGCGTTCAACAGCGCGGCGGCCACGACGGGATCGCAAGGACAGAACAACGCCCTGTGCAACCAATCCGGCACGCCCGGCATCGATCGGGACGTGTGGTTCACCTGGACCGCGACGTCCACGGGATCGATGCAGTTCGACACCTGCAACGGGGCGAGCTTCGACACGAAGTTGGCGGTGTACCCGAGCAGCGGATGCCCGAGCGGGGCTCCTCTCGCGTGCAACGACGACAACTGCAACCTCCAGTCGTTGGTGTCCGTGTCCGTGACGTCGGGCAACACGTACGCGGTCCAACTCGGGTCCTATCCGGGAAGCGGCGGCGGAACGGGTAGCTTGAACGTCTCGATTTTCGCGCCGCCGCCGCCTTGCGGAGTCAACACGGGTCCTGACGTCATCGTGGGTGACATCCAGGACATCGAGAACGAGAACCCGACCGGATCCCTGGATGCCATCTCGTTGGGCACGACGTCGTGCAACATCGGCACCGTGGGCCTCGGCTGGCACGCCAACACGAACCAGCACCCGGTCATCGGCGGCAACCTGTATCGCTACCACGTGGTCAGCGGAGCGGGTCAGTTCGAGCAGATCGGCATGAGCTGGTTGAAGCACGGCTTCTATGCGCTCAGCAACGAGCTGTGCTGCACGAACTGCCAGAACACCGATGGCACCACGCTGGGCGTGAACTGCGCCGATCCCTACACAGCCAGCCGCAACGGCGGACAAGGTGCGTTGGGTCCGCGCTATCAGGTCAACGCGCACACGGGCGGATTCACGTATCCGCCGGCGAACCCGCCTTCGAGCGGTACGACGGCGCGGCGTTGCGAGTACCTGCTGTCCGAGGTCGATTTCAACGCGGGTGCTCAGTACTTCGGCGAGTGCCACTACGTGACGCCTGACGACGCCGCGGCCGGCAACCAGAACAACAACGCCTCCTACCGCGGGATGACGCTCGGCGGATCGGCCAGCAACCCGGTGTTCTCCCTTACCGGTGCGACGCACCGCTCCATGTCCGCGATCCGTGCGTGGCCGACGGTCGACGTGGGCGCGATCATCAACGACGTGCAGGTCACGGGTGACGGGCTCTACTTGGTCGGCTTCCACGCGACGAACCTCGGCGGCGGGCAGTACCACTATGAGTACGCCGTCTACAACATGAACGGCGATCGCTGCGCCGGCTCGTTCTCGATCCCGATCCCCGGCGGCGTCACGGTGTCGAACATCGGCTTCCACGACGTCACGTACAGGAACGGCGACGGCCAGGCCAACATCAGCCAGACCAGCACCGACTGGTCGGTCACGCAAGCCGGTGGCTCGCTCACTTGGGCGTGCGAGACGCAAGGTGCCAACGCGAACGCGAACGCGTTGCACTGGGGCACGACCTACAACTTCCGCTTCGACGCGAACGCGGCCCCGGCGACGGGCAACGCGACGATCGGGTTGTGGAAGTCGGGCTCGCCCGGCAACGTCTCGACCAGCGTCGACGTGCCGAGCGGCGGGGCCGTGAGCTACGCCTACTGCTTCGGCGACGGCTCGGGCACGTCCTGCCCGTGCGGCAACAACTCGAGCCCCTTCTCGAACGCAGGCTGCTTGAACTCGCTCAACTCGGCCGGCCAACTGGTCGCGACGGGATCGGCGAGCATCAGCGGCGACACGCTCGTGCTGAACGGTTCGGGCATGCCCAACGGTTCGGCCCTGTACTTCCAGGGCACGGCGCAGGTCGCGAGCGGCGCAGGTGGCGTGTTCGGCGACGGCCTGCGCTGCGCGGGCGGCACGACGGTTCGCCTCGGCAACAAGACGAACTCGAGCGGCGCTTCGCAGTGGCCGAGCGGTGGGGATCCCGCGCTGCACGTCAAGGGCGCCACGGTCGCAGGCGACTCGCGCACGTACCAGACTTGGTATCGCAACGCGGTCGCGTTCTGCCAGCCCGAGACCTACAACCTCACGAACGGTTGGGCCCTCGTCTGGCAACCGTGATCGAGTAGC
>JBBQNP010000099.1:0-16462 GCA_038330085.1 Planctomycetota bacterium
CGTCGGCTTCGATGCTGCCCATCCCCGCGACGGACTTCGACACGTCCTTCGGATGGCCGCGGTAGCGCACGTCCCCCATGCCCGTGATGTTCGCCCGCAGCCGCCCACGGACGTTGAGCTCCGCGCCGCCCATTCCCGCCAGCGTGACGTCCGCATCGCGCACATCGAGGCCGAACAGATCCGCGTCGCCGATTCCGGACGAGTACAGGTCGAGCTTGTCGACCTTCCCTTCGGCACGCACCTCGCCCACGCCGCCGACTTGCATCGCGAGCGTGCCACCGTTCAGCCCGACGACGTGCACAGCACCCGTACCGTCGAGTTGGACGCGATCGAGCGACGCGACGACGATTTCGACGCGCGGCGTGACCTTCGTGGCCGAACTCTTGGTTCTGGGTTGCGGAACCCAGCGCACGGTGAGCTCGCCGTCGTCGACGCTCGTCTCGACCCACGCGACGAGGTTGTCGTCTGCCCGAACGGTCACGGACTGCGGCTCGCCGATGCGCACGTCGACATCGATCACGTCGCGCGCGATGATGCGGTGGAAGGGCTCGACGGTGCGCGACTCACTGACCGAGTTGCCGCTGCCCTTCTCGACGTCGCCGCTGATGGTGCAAGAGTCGTGGTCCCAGCCGCTGCCGTCGACGACGAAGATGCAACCCGGGAGGAATGGGATCGCGAACAACGAGCAAAGAAGGATCGACTTGTGCATGGCTGGGATCTCCGATGCGGATGGGTTGGCCGCGCTACGACAACGCCGGACCAAGATTTCCGAGTCGAGTGGCGAACACGTCGTCCACTGTGCGATTGCACTTCGACCCACCCGGTCAGATGCTGGCAGGGAACCGCGTCATCGCCCTACGAGGTTGAGAGCGCGAGGCCACCACCATCGCACTCGCATCGGTGACGCACGAGGGCAGTCACGGGAGCAATCTCAGTGCTCGTCCGCCTCGATGCTGCCATTCCCCGCGACGGATTTCGACACGTCCTTCGGATGTCCGCGGTAGCTCACTTCCCCTATGCCCGTGACGCTTGCACGAAGCTTTTCGCGCGCATCGAGGAAAACGCGTCCCGATCCCGTCACGGAGACCTCGGCCGAGTTCGCTTCGAGATCGAAGAGTTTCGCATCACCGAAGTTCGACAGGTAGATCTGAAGCCGATCGACCCGACCTCTTGCCTCGACGCTGCCCGACCCGCCCACCTCGAGCGTAAGATCACCGCCGTTCAGTCCTTCGACGCGCACGTCGCTCATGCCATGCATCTTCAGCGACTGGAGCGACGGAACGACGATCTCGACACGCGGCGCGAAAAAGGTGATCGAGCCCGTCTTCACGCGCGGAGCGTCCGACTCGATGGTGAGCAGGCCGTCGGTGACGCTGGTCCCGACCCACCCCGTGAGGTTGTCGTCGGCGATCACCGTGATCGACTGCGGCTTGCCGATGCGCACCCTGATGTCGAACGCACCGTCCAGTACTGCGATGTTCCCGAAAGGCGCGACGGTGCGCGACTCGCTCGCCACATGCCCGCTGGGGCGAATGACATCGCCGTCGACCGTCACGTACGGGCCGTCGAGGTCGCCGGGGACGGAGATGCAACTGGAGAGGGTGGGGATCGTGAACGCGAGGAGGATGGCGATGTTCTTTTGCATGGTCGGGATCTCAGATGCGGAGGGGACGATGATCTTCACGTTAACACTGGCCCGAGATCCCAAAACTCGTCGGACGAAACACTCACCGATCCATGACCATCCTGAGGAACAAAGGATCAACCCAAATCATGGTCGCCGGCCTCGCGCTCGGTAACCGAGCCAACTAGCTCTTGGTCGGCGGATTCACGAACGGCCGTCAAGATCCTTTTCGCGAACGAACGATGAGAAGAGCTTGATCCAGGTCGGGACGCGGAGACGAATGTCGCATGGGCCTCTTCGGCAAGCTGTTCGGTAAGCAGGACTCCGCAAAGGATCCCCATTCGCATTCCAGCGGGAGCACCGGCGCGCCCGATGTCGGGGCCCGCACGGCGTTGGATCCGACTGTCATCGATCTGATCTCACTGAGCCCGGACGAGAAGAGCTTTCTGCTCCATGTCGTCGTAGGCGAACCCTGGGATGCGGAGGGCAGGGGCGCGATGCAGCTCCAGGCCAAGCTCAAGAGCTACGTCGCCTTCGCCGCTGATGGTCAGCTCGCCCGTGATCAGCCGGACTCGCGTGGGAAGCGGGTCGTGATCCGGATCGACACGCACTATCCGCTCGGCGCACTCGAACAACAGTTGGTCGATGCCGTTCGAGAGAGCTGGTGCAAACCGAGCGGGATCGACTTGGTGGTCGCGTCTCTCTAGTGGGCTGTAACGGCTGGTTCGATAGCAGGATTCGTCCTCATTCGTCGACGGGCAAGGCGCGACGACGACCGCGTATCCTCTGAGATACGCCGAGGAGGAGCAACGCAGCCCGGCGGCGAAGGAGGGCGGAGCCTGATATCGAACCAGCCGTTACAGTCCACTAGGCGCCCTCACTTCACGACGAAGTTCACGAGGCGTCCGTTGGGCGGGAGGACGACCTTCACGATCTCCTTGCCTTCGAGATGCGAAGCGACCGCGACGCGCGCGATCGACTCCTTGTCGGATGGGGAGGCGTCTTTCGGTGCTTTCACGGTCGCCCGCAGCTTGCCGTTCACCTGCACGGGCAGATCGATTTCATCCTCGACCAGGTACATCGGATCCGCAGTCGGCCACGCGGCGCGCACGATCAGGCCGCCGGTCTCCATTCGCTCCCACAGCTCCTCGCACATGTGCGGCGCGAACGGTGCGAGCGCGCGCAAAAAGCGCTCGCCTTGATCGCGTGACATCGACGACAACGATTTCGTCGCGTCGTTGATGAACGTCATGTACGCGGCGATCGCGGTGTTCAGGTTGAGGTTCTGGAAGCTCAACTCGGCCCTCGCCAGCGCGCGCGCGAGCGAGCGTTCGAGCGCGAGCGTCTCACCTTCGATCGGCAGCCACGTCGCTCCGCGTGCAAATTGCGGCCGGATCGGAGCGTCGCCCTCGGGATCGACGAACACGCGCCAGGTGCGCTCGAGAAAGCGCTTGCAACCGGGGATGTCGCGCGTGTTCCAGGGTTTGCTGTCCGCGAGCGGGCCCATGAACATTTCGTACAGGCGGAACGTGTCGGCTCCGTGCTCGGCGATCATGTCGTCGGGGTTGACGACGTTCTTCAGCGACTTCGCCATCTTCGTGACGATCTGCGTCAACGGTTCGCCGGTGCCGCTCTTCGCGAAGCCGCTGCCGCGCGTCTCGACCTCGTCGCTCGACACGAGCCGCCCCGTCGCGTCTTCGTACGCGAACGCGGTGACCATGCCTTGGTTGAAGAGCTTTTGGAACGGCTCCTTCGTGTGCACGACGCCGGCGTCGAAGAACACCTTGTGCCAGAAGCGCGCGTACAAGAGATGCATCACGGCGTGCGACGCACCACCGACGTAGAGGTCCACGGGGCCCCAGTACTGCTCCGCTTCCTTCGAGAACGGCGCGCTGTCGTTCGCGGGATCCATGAAGCGCAACCAGTACCAGCACGAGCCCGCCCAACCCGGCATCGTGTCCGTGTCGCGCCGCGCGGGCTTCTTCGTGCGTGGATCGGTCGTCGCGACCCACTCCTTCATGCGCGCGAGCGGCGCGGATCCGTCGGTCGCGGGCTTGAAGTCGTCCATCGCGGGCAACAAGACCGGCAACGAATCATCAGGCACAGCGACGACGCTGCCGTCTTCGAGGTGGAGCAGCGGGAACGGTTCGCCCCAGTAGCGCTGACGCGAGAAGAGCCAGTCGCGCAGCTTGTACGTCGTGCGCGCCTTGCCGACCTTCTTCGATTCGAGCAACGCGATCGCTTTCGCCGTCGCATCGAGCGTGCTCAGTCCGTCAATGGGCCCCGAGTCGATCGCGGTGCCCTCCCCTGTGAAGCACACACCGTCGGAGAGACCCTTCTCCCCCGCCGGCGGACGCACGACCTCGCGGATCGGCAGGTCGAACATCTGCGCGAACGCGTGGTCGCGCTCGTCGTGACCGGGCACCGACATGATGGCACCCGTTCCGTACGTCGACACGACGTAGTCCGCGACCCACACCGGCACGCGGCCGCGCGGATCGTCGGCGGCGAACACCGGATTGCGCGCGTAAGCACCGGTGAAGACGCCCGTTTTGGTCTTCGAGGCATCCGTGCGGTCGAGTTCGCTCTTCGTCGCCGCCTTGGCGACGTATGCATCGACCGACGCACGTTGCGCCGCCGTCGTGATCTTCTTGACGAGTGCGTGCTCCGGCGCGACGACCATGAACGTGGCACCCCACAACGTGTCGGGCCGCGTCGTGAACACGACCAGCTCTTCCGCATGTCCTTCGAGCGCGAACTGGATCTCCGCGCCGACGCTCTTGCCGATCCACTCGCGCTGTTGCGTCTTGATCGACTCGGGCCAGTCGAGGCCTTCGAGATCGTCGAGCAGCCGCTCCGCGTACGCCGTGATGCGCAACATCCACTGCTTCAACGGCCGACGCACGCACGGATGGTTGCCGCGCTCGCTGCGACCGTTGATGACCTCTTCGTTGGCGAGGACGGTCTTCAGCTCCTCGCACCACCACACCGGCACTTCCGCGCGGTACGCGAGCCCCTTCTCGAACAGCCGGTTGAAGAGCCACTGCGTCCACCGGTAGTACTTCGGATCGCTCGTGTCGATCTCGCGCGACCAGTCGTACGACAGTCCGATCAACTGCAACTGACGCCGGAAGTTCGCCGTGTTCTCGTCCGTCGCCGCGCGCGGTTGCTTGCCCGTCGTGATCGCGTACTGCTCGGCCGGCAGACCGAACGCATCCCAACCCATCGGATGCAGGACGTTGAAGCCCTCCATCTTCTTCTTGCGCGCGATGATGTCGGTGCCGACGTACCCGAGCGCGTGACCAACGTGCAGACCGCTGCCCGATGGGTACGGGAACATGTCGAGGACGTAGTACTTGGGTCGCTTGGGGTCGAAGCCCTTCTCGCCCGGGTTGACGGCGCGGAAGACGCTCTCGTCCTGCCAGCGCTTCTGCCAGCGGAGCTCGATCTCGCGGGGTTCGTAGGCCTGGGTCACGCGTGTCCTTGGGGGATTGTCTGCCGAATCAAGTCGCACCCGAGGTCCAAAGCGACGGCTCGTTCGCGGCGGTGGTGACGGCATGGCAAGCCGGGGAGCTTACCCTCGCGGTCCGCCGGGTGAACTGCCCCGCTCGAGCGTTGACTCAGAGGCGACCTGCCTGCATCCTCTTCGTCCCCTCGAACGCGCCTCACGGTGCGGACGAGCGGTCCGGCGGCACGCCTGGGGGTTTAGCTCAGTTGGTAGAGCGCGACAATGGCATTGTCGAGGCCAGGGGTTCGAGCCCCCTAACCTCCACCACCCACCGCAGTGCGACCGCCTTCGGCGGGTCCTCACGCGTGTGACATCGCAGCGCACGTCACGTGATCGATGGCTGCGCGTTCCTTGCGCGATCCCCGTCGCTGTTCGAGGCCCCGGTAGAAATACTCGGCTGCTTCGGCTGCCTTGCCGGAGATTCGCCCGAACAATTCGCCTCGTCCATGCCTCTATACTGCGCACGCTCGCCGTCGCCCCCTCCGCGCGAGCACCTGCAGTTTGCAAAAGCTCCCCCCTGACGCGCCCCAGCCGCAGCGCTCGATCCTCGCCCTCATCGGCGAACAATCCGGCGTTGCGCCCAAGGTCCTCCTGCCCGACTCGGAATCCGGGCACGGCACTTCGCCCGTCGTCGACCCGAACGCAGCGACTGCGAAGCTGATCCCGCAAGGTCGCGGCAACTACCAACTGCTCGGCGAGATCGCGCGCGGCGGCATGGGCGTGATCCTCAAGGGTCACGACACCGACCTCGGTCGCGACGTCGCTGTCAAAGTCCTCGACCCCGAGCTCGCCAAACGTCCGGCCGTCGTGCAGCGCTTCATCGAAGAGGCGCAGATCGGCGGCCAACTCCAACACCCCGGCATCGTGCCGGTGTACGAGCTCGGGTTGATGGCCGACGACCGGCCGTACTTCACGATGAAGCTCGTGAAAGGGCGCACGCTCGCGGCGCTCCTGCAACTGCGCAAGTCCCCCGCCGACAACCGCGGGCGCGTGCTCGACATCTTCGAATCCGTCTGCCAGACGATGGCGTACGCGCACTCGAAGGGCGTCCTCCACCGCGACCTCAAGCCGGCCAATATCATGGTCGGCGCATTCGGCGAAGTGCAGGTCGTCGACTGGGGCCTTGCGAAGGTACTCAGCCGCGGCGGCGTCGCGGACGAGCGGCGTGCGAAGGAGACCATCCACACCATCATCGAAACCGTGCGCAGCGGATCGGGCTCGACCGGCTCGGACTCGCTCGTCGGTTCCGTGATGGGCACCCCCGCGTACATGGCGCCCGAGCAGGCGCAGGGTGAGATCGAAAAGCTCGACGAGCGCGCGGACGTGTTCTCGCTCGGCGCGATCTTGTGCGAACTGCTCACGGGCCGCCCGCCCTACGAAGAGATCGAAGGCGAGTCGATCATCGTGCAAGCCGCCCGGGCCAAGCTCGATCCGGCGCGCGCGCGCATCGACGCGTGCGACGCGGACCCGGCGCTCAAACAACTGTGCCTCGACTGCCTCATGCCCTCGAAGGTCGCGCGTCCGGCCAACGCGGAGGAGGTCGCGAACTCCATCCACGCATACTTGACCACCGTCGAAGAGCGCGCGCAGAAGGCCGAGCTCGCGGCGGCGGAAGCGCGCATCAAGGCGGCCGAAGAACGTCGTGCGCGCCGGTTGACGGTGGCTCTCGCAGGCACGATCGCGGTCGCATTCGTCATCGGGGGCGGTGGTGCGTGGTGGATCAACCGCGAGCGCACGCAGCGCATGGAGCACACCCGCGTTGCCGTCGAAGCGGCGCACGGCGAGGCGATCGAATTCGGACGCGCGGGCAAGCCGGAAAGCGCACTCGGTGCCGCGCGCCGCGCGCTTTCGATGGCGGAATCCGGCGGTGCCGACGCGGCGTTGCTCGAGCGTGCGCGCAGCTTCGTGTCGCAGGCGGAGGCCGACCTCACCGCGGCCGAAACCGAGCGCGGGTTGAAGGCGCAGGACGAAAAATTGCGCGCGCGCCTCGTCGATCTGCGCATCGAGCAGAGCACGACCATCGGCAACCGTCCGCTCGAGATCGAGCTCGACGGCAAGTTCACCCAGGCTTTCCACGACTACGGTGTCGACCTCGAGGGCGACGACCTCGTGCCGGCGCTGAAGCGGATCCGCGAACGCGCCATCGCCGAAGAGGTCGCGCTCGCGCTCGACGACTGGAGCCGCGTGCGCCGCCACGTGCACGGTCCGAAGTCCGAGAAGGTCGAGAACCTCTTCCTGCTCGCGATGGACCTCGACGCCGACACCGAGCGTCAACGTATGCGACAGGCGATCGCGGACAAGGACCTGAACACGTTGCTCGAGCTGGCGGCGCCCGAGAACCTGCCCAAGCTCGCGCCCGGTTCGATCTTCGTGCTCAGCGGGGCGCTGTGGGACGGATTCCCGGAGCACCGACCCGACGTCTTTCGCATCTGCGACCAGGCCTTGTACCTGTACCCGAACGACTTCGTCCTGCAGTCCGTCGGTGGGAAGCTCTACTCCGACGCCGGTCGCGTGCAAGCTGCGCTGATGTGCCGCTCGTCAGCGCTGAGCTTGCGGCCGCACGACGCCGGCGCGATGTTCCGCATGGGCGAATCGTTGAGCCTCGTCGGAAGGCTGACCGACGCGCTGGGTGCGATCGAAGCCAGCGTGGCGATGAATTCTACCGACCAGAATGCAGTGTGGATTCTCGGCGTGGTGCAGACCGAGCTGGGTGACTACAAGTCCGCGCTCGCGTCGTACACGCGCGCGCTCGCGCTCGGTGACCAACCGGATCTGCGCGCGGACGTCTTGGGCACGAAGTTCCTGTTGGACCTCGCGACGCGGGACGAGCTCGTGGCCATGGCGAAGGACACCACGTCGCCGATCGGACTGTTGAACGTGCTGTACCCGCTGCTCGATCACCACGATCCCAAGAAGCGCGATCCACAGTACGTGCTGAGCGTGATCGACGAGCCGGGTGGAATCATCCACGAGGTCGAGTGGTACTACGTGCTCGAGGCGGTCGCTCGCGTTCGCGCGGAGGATTGGCCGGGCGCGCTCAAGGCGCTCGAAGGGCACTACTTCCAGTCGCAGTTGCAGCTCGTGACGCCCAACTCGTTCGACTTCCTGCGCGCGCTCATCTACGCCAAGCTCGGCAACACCGAAGCGGCGAACGAGTGCTATGCGCGCGGGATGGCGGAGTGGAAACAGCTCACGTCAGGCAACCCCGCTGCGTGGGAGCACTCCGAGGTCATGCGCTGGCGCAAGGAAGCGGAAGCGGCGCTCTCGAAGTAGGTTGTCGCGCTGTCTGAGCGGGCTTCGTCACCTCGAGCCGGCGCGAACGTCACAGTATTCCATTGCGCGGTAGCGCGGACGTCGCAGGGCGCAGTGGGGCGGACCTTACAGCGCGCAGTCTCGCGGAGATCACAGACCCGCGAACTTCTTGATGTCGCGCTCGTGCTTCGCGAGCGCTTTCTGCAACGTCGTCGCAGCAGCAGTGACACCGGGCTTCGCTCCCGCCTTCAACGCAGCCTGGAAAGCCTGCAGGTCCTTTGCGAGCTCCTTGTCATTCGGTGCGCCGTCGAGCAAGTACGCGACAACGAGCCCCGCTTCGTCGTACAAGCGGCTCGAGCCCGGCAGATCCTTCAAGTCGAGCTTGAACGCGAACACGTCCTCGAGCTTGTGCATCTTCTCGCCCTTGGCGAGCTCACCGAACGCGAACGCGCGCAGCTTCCACGGATCGGCGCCTTCGGCCGCGAGCGGATCCTTCATGTAGCGCTCGACGTACGAAGCCGCCCCGTAACGCAACCAACGCGGGATCTTATTCTCGGCCCAGAACGCCGTGGCGAACACGATCGGGTCCACCTTGCTGTCGTTGTTGATCCAGTCCGCCACCGCAACCCACGACGGATCGATCGCTTCGACAAAGCTCTGCGCGGCGGCCCAGCGCGACCACAGCGGCCCCCACGTCGCGACCTTCTCGTCCTTGCGGTCCCAGTAGCTGACGCCGCAGCCCTGGTACCGCGGCGGCTTCGCTTCCTCGTCGAACAACACGTCGGCGAAGTACGCGCCGTGCATCGACGAAAAGCCCTCGGCCTCGGGAAAAACAGGCGTGTTGCCCGAGGCCTGGTTGTACTGCTCGAGGCTGTTCAACACGACGAAGTCGAGCCTGCGTTGAGGCTCCATTCCGAAGAGACGCACGAGCTCGACCCAGGCTTTGTCCGCGTGCCAGCGCGCGAGGTTGCCGCCGTCCCAGTCGCACGTCGTCGACACGAGCCAGTGATCGTTCACCAGTTCCCACGTGTGGTCGAGGCTCGCGTGCCAGGCGTTCGCCTTTGCCATGTCGAGCCATTCGTCGCCGCACTTCCACTGCAGCGCCGTCCACTTCTCGACGTCGGCGGGCGCGATCCAACTGTTGTCGTCGGCGCGGAAGCGCAGTCCGTCGGCAGCCTTCTTCGCGTCGTCTTGCTTCCGCGCGACCTCGACCGGATCCGTCCAGGCGCCCTTGTCGTCCTGCTTCCAACCCATCACGAGGAAGGGCATGTCGGCTTCGGCGACCCACTTTTCCTCGAAGCGCACGAGGCCCTTCTGCTTCATCTTCGCCGCTTCTTCGCGCTTGAACTTCGAGAGCTCGGCGAAGCTGTCGTACCACTTGCCGTCGTAGAGCTGGTGGCGCAGTCCCTTGTGCGCGACCTCGTTGTTCGCGTCGAGATCGAGGACCTTCTTGTAGATGCGCTTGGCCGCGTCTTCGTGGCCAGCGGTGGCGGAGCTCGCGGCAAGCTCGAGGAGCTTCGCGACGTCGGTACCGGCCGCCGTGATCTTCGCGTCGAGATCCGGATCCTCCGCCGGCTTCTGAAGCGCGAAGGGCGTGATCGCCGGAGTGTTGAAGCAAACGGGGAGTGCGCTCGACAGCAGTGCAAGGATCATGAGGGGGGCGTTGACTCGAGCTTCGCGAGCCGGCGGGTGAAGAGGTCCGTCGACGGGTCGCGAGAGAATAGCACTCGAACGCACCCGACCCACGACGAGGATTTGGGCTTGTTCCGGGATGCTTCCTGGCGCGTCCGCCAGAGAGTGCGTGACTCGGGTGACCGCGCAGGTAGATGCTGGGGTCCGCGCCCCCTCTCCCATGCGCTCACGAAATCGTTGGATCCTGCTCGCGGCGCTGCTCGTCGCGGGTCTCATCGTCGGCGGCATCGTGCTCTTGCGGAAGCACGCGAGCACGGCGGCTCTCACCGCTTCCACGTCGGGCGCGCGCACGCCCGAGCTCGACGCAGCGCCAGCGGCCTCGCAACGCGCCGCGACGGATCCGATCACACCGCCTTCGCGTCCACAGACCCGCATCCGCGTCATCGAGTTCGGCACCAGCACTCCGATTCCGGCCGCTTCGATCCGCATCGAGCCCGCTCACAGCGACGACATCCAGCTCGTCACCGACGAGCAGGGCTTTGCGCACTGCGACACGGCGTTGCTCGAGGAGTCGTGGATCGAAATCCGTGCTCCGCACTACAGCTCGGTGCGCAACCCGATCCTAGAGTCGCCGACCAGCGATCTTGAGTTCGCGCTTTTCCAGACCGGTGATTTGCTCGTGCACGTGCGCAACGAGAACGGTGCGCCGATCCCACGCGCGCCTGTGATTCCGGCACTGATCGAGCCGAAGATCACCCAAGCTCAACGTGACGCGATCGTGGCGACATGGCCGAACTGGCTGTTGCCCAAGTCGGATCCCTTCACGGATCCAAGCGGCGACAAGCGCTTCACCGACCTGCCGCGCGGCTTGAAGATCCTCGTCACGGCCCTAGGTGTCGCGGCGGAAGTCACGCTCGATCGCACGACGCCGCTCACCCATCTCGAGATCGTCGTGCCACTCGATCGTTGCATCCGCGGACGGTTCGTGTGGGAGGACAAGACACCCGTCACCGAACTCCTCGGCGTCGAATGCACCGATCCCGAGGCGGGCGGCAGGTTCCGCGCGACGTCGCAGAAGGACGGGACCTTCAGCCTCTGCGGCGTTCCTGCCGGCCGCGTCAACTGGTACGTGCTCTATCCGGGCGAACTCACGCGCTGCACGACGACCACGGCTGGAACGGTCGACGTCGGCGACATCGTGCTGAAGCGCGCGCTCGAGTGTCACGGTCGCGTGCACCTCTCGGACCTCCCGCCCGATTTCAGCTACAGAACCGAGTACGTCGACGCGTGGCAAGGAGGTCGCTCTCTCAATGGTTCAGGGTTCGTCCAGAAAGACGGCTCGTTCACGCTGCGCATCCCTCCGGGGCCGGCGTCGCTGTGCGTGCGCATGAGCCAGGTGCCGACCAAGACCGTCGATGTGGTCAGCCCGTTCGACGGCTTGGTGATCGATCTCGACGGATACATGGGCCGCGTTCGCATCGACAACGTGCCGTTCTCGAAAGGAACCCGCGTGTCCGTGCAGATGCACAATGAGCCCGCCGTTGGGTCGAGCGATCGTCGCGAGAGGCCTCGCTCGCGACGCTATGACATGACGATGGGGCCGGATGACGCACCCATGCACTGGTGTGAATCGTCCTTGTGCATCGAGGACGTCACTCCCGGTGAAGCCGACGTGTACGCGACGGACAAGCAGGACGTGTGGTTCTTCGGTCATGTCAACGTCGTAGCGGGTCACGAGGCCGTGCTCGATGCAGCGCTCGTCAAGGCAGGCAGGATCCGCGTGAGGGTTCACGACAGCGCGAACCATCCGGTGGAAGGAATCGAAGTGGAAGCGCGCCCGAGCGTCTTCCTGCGCGAGGGGTACTCGGTGCGCAGAGGCACCACGAGCGCAGACGGCCAGACCGAACTGTCGGACATCGTCGCCGGTCGTTGGATCGTCTACCCACGCGCGCGCGGCGAGTACTCCGACGACGCGCAGGTCGTCGACATCGTGTCGGGCGCAACCGCCCCAATCGAAATGCTCGTCGGTGCATCCGGCTCGATCGCGGGGACGGTGACGCAGGGCAACGAGCCGGCATCGGGCATCCACGTCTCCTTGATCCTGGCTGACTCGAGCCACACCGCGACGCATGCGAACCTCGGGCCCATGATCACGGATGCGCAGGGCAAGTACCGCTTCGATCGCGTGCTGCCGGGGCACTACAGCTTGCTCTTCGGACGCAAGGTCAAGAGCAATCCGCAGGTGCGCTATACGTCGCGCGTCGTCGACCTGAAGTCCGGCGAAGCGATCGTGTGCGACGTCGATCTCGACGGCTCATACCGGCAGATCGTGTTCGAGCGCGAGGGTCAGGCGTGGGGCGGCGTGGATGCTGCGTGGGTCTACACGCCCGATGGCTTTCACTCGGTCGAGGCGCGCCCCGAGTTCGAAGGCGCATGGGGTGCGAGCATTCGCTCCGCTCCGTGCGTGTTCGAGATCACATCCATGGACATCGCCACGTTCGATAACTCGCTGAGCGCGCGCGAGATGTTCTACGCGGTCGTGCCTGCGATCGACACGTCTCTAGCGCCGGTCGTGGTCGACGTGCGGGGTGGTCGCATCGACGTGCACCTCGCGGCTGAGAATGCCCAGCTTCCGTTCGCTCGTATGCGCGCGATCGATGGCTGCCCGATCACCCGGGCCTTCTTGAGTCGTGAGAAGCTCGCCCACGTCGACGCCGGCGGAGTTCGCTCGTTCGCGCACTTGCCCGTCGGGGCGCGCGTGGTGCTGGAGTCGGACGAGGGCTTGCCGGGTGCCGTCGAGCTCGAGGTCCACGTCGCGAGCGAGGGCACGATCGACGTGACCTGGCCGCCGCACTGATGCGCACTCGGCGTCGCTGAGGTGGACCTCCGGATGTCGTCGAGGAGGATCTGGAAACGAAGGCCGCGTACTCTTTTACCCACAAGAGCCGGATCGATGTCACCTGCAATCACCCAACCCGACGACGAGCACGACGCCACGCTCCTTGCACGCGTACGTCCACGCGATTGGATGAACCCGACACTGAGCGGGCGATACAACCTGGTCGTCATCGGTGCCGGAACCGCGGGGCTCGTCACGGTGGCGGGAGCGGCGGGCCTCGGCGCGAAAGTGGCCCTCGTCGAGCGCGGGCTCTTCGGGGGTGACTGCCTGAACACCGGTTGCGTGCCCTCGAAAGCGCTGTTGCGCTCGGCGCGCGCAGTCGCCGAAGTGCGCAGCGCGCACGACTTGGGTGTTCGCGTCCACGGCGACGTGCAAACCGATTTCGGAGCAATCATGTCGCGCATGCGAGCCCTGCGCGCGCAGATCGCCGAGCACGATGCCGTCGCGCGGTTCCAAGCACTGGGCGTCGACGTATTTCTCGGCGAAGCGCGCTTCAGCGGGCGCGACTCCGTGCGTGTCGACGGCGTGGAGTTGCGTTTCGCGCGCGCTTGCATCGCGACCGGCTCGCGACCGCGCGTACCGCCGATCGAGGGACTGCAGTCCTCGGGTTACCTCACGAACGAAACGCTGTTCGACGTGAAAAGCCTCCCCCGCCGTTTGGCCGTCGTGGGCGGCGGACCGATCGGCTGCGAGATGGCATAGGCGTTCGCCCGGTTCGGATCCAAGGTCGTTCTCGTGCAGCGCGGCGAGCGCATCCTCGAGCACGACGACCCCGACGCGGCGGCGATCGTGCAGGCGGCACTGGAAGCGGACGGCATCGACATCCGCTTCGGACGCAAGCTCGAGTCCGTCGAGCGACGTGATGACGGGCGGCTGCTTCGACTGTCGAGCAAGCTCGGGCCGGAAGAGATCGTCGTCGACGAATTGCTCCTCGCTGTCGGACGCGCACCCGTTGTCGACGGTCTCGGCCTCGACGTGGCCGGTGTCGACGCCGACAAGGAGCGAGGTATCCTGGTCGACGACCATCTGCGCACGTCGAACAAGCGCATCTTTGCTGCCGGCGATGTCTGCCTGCCCGAGAAGTTCACGCACACCGCCGATGCTGCGGCTCGCATCGTGATCCAAAACGCGCTGTTCTTCGGCCGCGCCAAGAAGAGCCGCCTTTGCATTCCCTGGTGCACGTACACCGAGCCCGAGCTGGCGCACACGGGGTTCTCCGCGGACGAAGCGCGCGAGCGCGGACACGACGTCGTGACCGAGGAAGTGCGCTTCGCCGACGTCGACCGCGCGATCGTCGACGGAGACGCTGAAGGTTTCCTGCGCGTCCGCTCCGACGGGAACTCGGGCAGGATCCTGGGCGCGACGATCGTGGCAGCCCACGCCGGAGAGCTGATCTCGCAGCTCACGGCGGCGATGGTGGCAGGCACGAAGCTCACAGAGCTCTCAGGCGTGATCCATCCCTATCCGACGCGATCGGAAGCGGTACGCAAGGCCGGCCACGCACACAGACGCCGCGGTCTCACGCCCATTCGCCAGCGCCTGCTGCGACGGTTCCTCGCGTGGCGTCGGTGATGGAGCTCTCGTTCGCATCCGCGCGAACCGCGAACTCGGATACGTGCGCTTGAACACGCACACTTCGACAGGGGCCATCCGGCGAAAGGCTGCAGCTCGGATGCGTGGGTCTTGGGTCAACCGTCCGCGACGACCCGATGGCGCGAACCGGCGAACATGCGGTAGAGCGCGGGCAGCACGAACAACGTCAACAGCGTGCTCGACACGATCCCGCCGATCACGACCGTGGCGAGGGGGCGTTGCACTTCGGCACCGGTTCCTGTCGCGAGCGCCATCGGGAGAAAGCCGAGTGCGGCGACGAGCGCCGTCATCAACACGGGACGCAGGCGTGTCATCGATCCCTGGAGGATCGCGGGTTCCACGTCGGCACCTTCGTCGCGCAGTTGATCGATGCAGCTCACCATCACCACGCCGTTGAGCACTGCAACGCCCGAGAGTGCGATGAAACCGACCGCGGCCGAGATCGAGAACGGCATGTCGCGCACCACCAGCGCGAGCACGCCGCCCGTCAACGCGAGCGGCACGCCGCTGAACACGATCAGTGCGTCGCGAACCGAACGGAACAGTCCGAAAAGCACCAGGAGGATGAGACCGAGGCTCGCGGGCACGACGAGCGAGAGACGCTGTCGCGCGGTCGTCAAGTTCTCGAACTGACCGCCCCACTCCAGCCAGCCGCCGGGAGGCAGCTTCACGTGCGCGACCTTGGCCTGGATCTCCTCGACGAACGAGCCGAGGTCGCGCCCGCGCACGTTGGCTTGCACGACGACGCGACGCTTGCCGTTCTCGCGGCTGATCTGGTTCGGGCCCTCGCTGATGCGGACCTTCGCGGCCGATCCGAGCGGCAGGAACGCGGCCGCGCGGCTCGCGGGCAGCTCGCGGAACGTCGCAGTCGTCGTCGCGGTCATGTTCGTCGTCTCGAACTCGTCGTGAGGGAGCGGTATCGGCAACGACTCGATCGCGCCCAGGTCTCGGCGCAACTTGTCCGGCAAGCGCACGACTAGATCGAAGCGCCGATCGCCCTCGAACACGACTCCCGCTTCGCGTCCGCCGATCGCGGCGGCGACCACGTCCTGGATGTCGGCGACAGACAAGCCATATCGCGCGATCACGGCGCGATCGACATCCACGTCCATCACCGGCAGGCCTTCGGTCTGCTCCACCGTCACGTCTGCGGCACCGCGCACGCGTTCGATGATGGCGGCGATCTCCTGCGCGCTCATCTGCATCGCCACGAAGTCATCGCCGTACACCTTCACCGCGAGGTCGCCGCGCACGCCCGCGATCAGCTCGTTGAAGCGCATCTGGATCGGCTGCGTGAACTCGTACGCGTTGCCGGGCAGCTCGTTCACCGCGTCCTCGATGCGGTGGATCAGCGCAGACTTTTCCTGCATCGGGTCGGGCCACTGCGCGCGCGGTTGAAGGATGATGAACGTATCCGTCGCATTCGGCGGCATCGGATCGGATGCCATCTCGGCGGTGCCCGTCTTCGAGAACACGAACGCCACTTCGGGAAACGCGGACACTGCCTTTTCCAGCTCGAGATGCATCGACTGCGCCTGCGAGAGAGAAGTACTCGGAATGCGCACGGCCTGCAGCGCGATGTCGCCTTCGTCGAGCGTCGGTACGAACTCCTGTCCCAGGTGCACGAACGCGAACAGCGACGCGATGAAGACGAGCACCGCGGCGGGAACGATGGCTTTTCTCCACTGGATTGCGCGCGTGACGAGCGGTTCGTAGGCGCGCTTCACGAGGCGGATCAGGAACACGTCCATCTCCTTCACTTTGCCGCGAATCAGGAGCGCGACCAGCGCCGGGATGAATGTGATGGCGAGGATGAACGACGCAATCAGCGCGTAAATCACCGTCAGCGCCATCGGCCGGAACATCTTCCCCTCGACGCCGGTGAGGAAGAGAATCTGCGCGAACACCATGAGGATGATCGCGCAGCCGTACAACGACGGTCGCGCCATCTCGC